>NZ_JBHZBG010000018.1:0-127770 GCF_042754695.1 Nocardia sp. NPDC059195
GCTCGATACTACCGCGTTGGGCGTAGCGCTTTCGAGCCCTGATCGGCGACCCGGCCGCGGACCGGCCACTTCGTGGCCGCCGCTCCCCAGGGGTCGCGGGTGGGGGTTGGTAGTGCGGTCATGGCGGATTTGGGGTGCACGGGGTGGCTGATGGTGTGGGAGGGGTGCGGTGATGGCGGTCTTGGGGTGCAGCGGGTGCGACTGGTGCTGCGGTGATGGCGGTCTTGGGGTGTGGTGGGCGGCGGGGTTATCTCGATTGTGGGAGAAACCAGCTCAGCGGATGCCGGGGGTGCGTGGGTCGTTGCCGATGCAGGCGAGGATGGCGCAGCCGGGTGGGATGCTGGCGAAGGGGGGAGCCAGGGGTTGGTTGAGGCAGTCGAAGACGGTGCAGCCGGGGTAGGCGCCGGGGCCGATGCCGAAGACGGCCAGCAGGATGTTGGCGTCGATGAGCTTGCCCGCGTCGAATTGGAGTGGGGGTTCTACGTAGGGTTCGGCGATCGGCACTCGGGTGTCGGTGATGGCGGCGAACAGGCGGCGGAAGAATTCGTGGGGCAGTTCTTCCGCGTGCGCGAGGACGCCGCTCGGGCCGTGGGCGGTCTGGTTGCCGAAGGGGCCGGTCCACATCACCGTCATGTCGAGGCTCGGCAGGAAGAAGATGTTCTGCAGGCCGAGCCCGGACATGAAGTACGAGTCGGCGGGCAGGAATTCGGGGGATTCGCCGCAGTTGGCGCCCAGCCAGAACAGGTAGCCGTAGCAGCTGTTCGCCTTCGACGGTGTGCGGGCTTCGCGCAGATAATCCGCCGAGATCACCCGGTCGGCGCCCCAGCGGCCGTCATTGGAGACGAGCAGCCCGATCTTGGCCAGGTCGTTGGGCGGCAGCATGAGGTGGGCGTAGCCGTAGGTGTGGCCGGATCGGTCACTCGCCCAGTAGTAGTCGGTGCGCGGGATGCCGAGCGGGTCGAACAATTCCCGCTGCGCGAACTGCTGTAGCGGTTCGCCGACGGCCAGCTCGATCACATACGACAGCAGGTCGACATTGCGCTGGCTGTAGCTGAACGTGGTGCCGGGCGGGTTGGTCAACTCCACCGACAGTGCCTGCACCGCCGAGTGCGGGTCGATCGGGATCACCGCGGTGATGCCCTCCGACAGCACACCAACTTTCATCCCCGAGGTTTCCGTGAGCAGGTTCTCGACGGTGATCGAGCGGTGTGCCGCGTCGCCGAGACCGGGCGGTAGGTAGCGGTCGATGGGCGCGTCGATATCGAGTTTTCCTTCATCGGAAGCGATTCCGGCCAGGATCGACACCACCGATTTGGTGACGCTCCAGATGTTCCACGGCGTATTGCCGGTCTCGTCGTTGCGCAGTCCTTCACCGACGAGGCAGTTGTGCCGGAAGATCTGGACGTTGAGCCGGTTGCGGGTGGCGGCGAACTGCAGTGCCGCTTCGAGTTTCGCCGAATCGAGCCCGACCTGTTCGGGTTCGGCTCGTTCTAAGTCGCGACCGGAGGTCACCTCGCAGGTCGTACTCGGCGCAGCGTGGGCCGGTACGGCGAACAAGCTCGCCGAGGCCAGCACCGCAGCGATCGTTCCTGCGAAAACGCCCGTGATGTGCCGCATGCGGGCGAGAGTAGCCCCCGACACGCACCGTAACCCGTATAGCGTGGCCGCCGAATCCACTGATCGCGGACATGTTCATCTCCGCGCAATACCGCGAATCCCGTACACCCCAGCACCGACCGCGAGCACCCCGAGCCCGGCCAGCACCGACCCGATCGGCAACGCGAACCCGACCACCACACACCCCACCGCGCCGAGCACCGGAACCCAGCGCTGCGGCCTGCCCTCGGCGGCGGTCAGTGTAGCCGCCGACAGATTGGCGATGAGGTAATACGCGAGCACCGCGAACGACGAGAAACCGATCGCCGCCCGCAGATCGACCGTCGCCGCGAGCACCGCGACCACCACACCCACCGCGAGCTCGGCCCGGTGCGGGACAGCGTATTTCGGATGGATCTCGGCCAAACCTTTGGGCAGATGGCCATCACGCGCCATCGCGAGCGAGGTCCGCGAAACCCCCAGGATCAACGCCATCAGCGAACCCGCCGCCGCCAGCACCGCACCGATCCGCACCACGGGCGCCAACCAGTCGGCCCCCGCCGCCGCGACGACCTGCGCGAGCGGATCGCGCGCCGCCGCCAGCCCTCCCGAGCCCAACGTCAGCAACGCGGCCACCGCCACCAGCGCGTACACCGCCAAGGCCACCGCCAGCGCGAGCATGATCGCCCGCGGAATAGTCCGCTCCGGCGCACGCACCTCCTCGCCTAGCGTGGCGATCCGCGCGTACCCCGCGAACGCGAAGAACAACAACCCCGCCGCCTGCAACACCCCATACGGCCCGATCTCTTTGTCGAGAACCGTTGCCCCCGAATGAGTCCCACCCACACCCACCACAACGACAACCGCCAGCGCCGCCAGCACCGCCGCCACGATCACCCGCGAAGCCAACGCCGACTTCTGCACCCCCACATAGTTGATCCCCGTCACCAGCACCACGGCACCTACCGCCACCGCATGCGCCTGCTCCGGCCACGCGTAACTGCCCACCGTCAACGCCATCGCCGCACACGACGCCGTCTTCCCCACCACGAACCCCCACCCCGCCAAATACCCCCAAAACGCCCCCAACCGCTCCCGTCCATAGACATATGTCCCGCCGGACACCGGGTACAGCGCGGCCAACCGCGCCGAAGACATCGCGTTGCAATAGGCGAGCACCGCGGCCACCCCCAAAGCCACCAGCAACCAAGACCCACCCACCCCCGCAGCGGGCCCCAACGCCGCGAAAACCCCGGCCCCCACCATCGCCCCCAACCCCACCACGACCGAATCCCCCAGCCCCAGCCCCCGCCGCAACTGCCCATCCGAAGTCATAGGCCCATCCTCGAGCATGCGCGGATAGCCCGCGACCCGGATAAGACAAACGCCGCCAGGTCGATGAGGGTGACCTGGCGGCGTTCGCTGGGGCCGACGCCCCACAAGCGCCTCTCGGCGGGTGGTCGCTCGTAGCGACAAAAGGGGTGAGGCCCGGGGCTGTTCGGACGTCGACTCCCGTGTTCAACCGCGGTCGGCGGTGAACTATTCCGACGGCTCGATGTGATCCGCGCAACGCACGAGGCAGGTACCGCGAAAGGTGTACCTGCCTCGTGTCATAGCAGGGCAAAGGGCCTGGTTCGGGGCTCTTTCGTGGTCGGTGTCAGTGGGTCAGAAGTTGCTGAACCAGTACAGGATGCTTGCCAGCAACCAGACGATCGCGGTTTCCATCGTCGTTCTCCTTGCGTCGGTACTTCCATCATCGCCGAAGACGTGCGTTCGCCGACAAGTTGTTCTTAAGAAGCTCTAGAGACCGACACCGCATTGTTGCTTCAGACACCGGAACAACCGGGTCCGATCGGTCTCGAGGGGTGATCGGCCGGACCCGGCGGTGCAGACCAGAAGGTGGCTCTTCCAGACGCTGAAGACGCACTGCCGACGGTAACCACACCGACGGGCTGGGCCGAGGATGTTCCATGACGTGTCGTCGGGTACGCGGACCGGGCCGGTCTGATCGAGGGGTGATCGGCCCGGCCGTTTGCGTATGGCCCGGATTCGGGTAAGGGTTGTGGGGTGGTCGATATTGCGGAGCACTCCGACGCGCTCGACCGTGCTGAGGTGCGGCTGCGCGAAGAATTCGCGACAATGTTCGAGCTGGAGACGATCCATCGTTTCCTGCATTCCTCCTACGAGAACTTCGCCGCCAGGGCGACGGTGACCCTGTACTTACCGCTGCTGGCCGAGCGATTCGGGCGGCAGCGCTTGCAGGCGCTGGCCAAGATCGAGGGCAAGGTGGCCCAGCCGCGCCCGACGGTGCTGTTCCTGTGTACGCACAACGCGGGCCGCTCGCAGATGGCGCTCGGCTTCTTCGAGGAGCTGGCGCTGGGCCGGGCGGTGGCCTGGTCGGGTGGGTCGGTGCCGAGTGGGCAGCTCAATCCGTCCGCGGTGGCGGTGATGGCGGAGGTCGGCGTCGATATCTCGCGCGAGTATCCGAAGCCGTGGACCGATGAGATCATCCGCGCCGCCGACGTGATCGTCACGATGGGTTGCGGCGATACGTGTCCGCTGGTGCCGGGGGTGCGCTACGAGGAGTGGATCATCGAGGATCCGGCCGGGCTGGAGGTCGAGCAGGTGCGGCCCATCCGCGACGACATCGGTCATCGCGTGACCGGCCTGCTCGCCGAGCTCGGCATCGACGTCACCGATCCCGTTGATACGCCACCCAACTCCCGTACCGCGTGATGTCGGTGGTGCCTAGCTCCTGATCATGCAGGGCAGCAACAGTTTCGGTGAAGGCTGCCGGGCTCTGTGGCTCGAGGTCTTCGGGTCGGGGGATTGCGATCTTGGGCACGGCGGATACTCCGAGTCGGACGTCGGCTGGCCACTCGCGGGTCGCGAGAATCCTTGCCCGCCAGCACCTTTCTAGCGGTGACGGCCAGGTCCAGCGGCAGTTTCCATTGCCGCATAAGCGAATTCAGGACAGCCGGCAATGGTGATCACTAACGGCTCTATTCGCTGAGGGACATGGCGGCAACGGCACGGGAAATGCGCTCGAGCACCACATCCAGCGAATCGCCGATGTGGGTGTGCAAGAGCCGCTGAGCCAGCGTGAGGTCATCGGCGAGGACCGCGTCGAGAATGCCGAGGTGCTCGCTGATCGTGGTCTCGATGCGGTTGTTGATCATGAAGTCGTACATGCGCACATGCCGGATCCGGGAGTTCACCGCCACCAGGGCGCGCACCATCTCGGCATTGCCCGCCGCGGTCAGCAGCGCGACATGGAATTCCTCGTCGACGACGACGAAACCCGGCTCCTGGACGGGCGGGTCGGCCTGCAGGGTCAGCCATTTCTGCCGCTCGGCGCGCAGCAGCGCGGTGTCGTGGGTGATCCGCGGATCCGCCCGCACGCGCGTCATCCCACCCAGTTCCAGGGTCAGCCGTAGCTCGTAGAGATCGCGAATCCGCGCCACACTCGGCCGCACCGGGCTGAACCCGAACTCCTCACGCTGCAACAGCCCGTCGGAGCAGAGCATCGTGAGCGCCTCCCGAACCGGCGTGCGGGAGATCCCGAACCTGGTCGACAGTTTCGGCTCGGTGAGTCGCTCCCCGAACCGGATATCCCCGTTCATCAACTCCCCCCGCAACGTCGAATACACGACGTCGCGCAACGGCCTTCCCGAGCCATCTCCCGGTGCATCCACCCTTGTCGACATGGGTGTATACGCTATCGACCGCTAATTTCTATCGAATGGCAGAAAGTAAGCGCCACGTTATCCCCTGCTCACACCGGCACCCTCACCACGCAGGGCCGCGCGCCGCGAGAACTTCTCAACCAACCCCGAACACGCAGGCAACCCCACCCACCACGCAGACGCCCACACTCGAACCACGAGCCCACCGTCGCGCTCCCACTCCGCTCACCCCGGAAGGGCGACCCACATGAGCCCCACCATCCTGGCCCTCATCCTCGGCCTGATCTCCCTCACGGCCATCACCATCTGCTGGCCGAACCCCCTCGACCGCAAACCCCCTCAGACAAGCGAAGAGCCCCTGACCAGTGAACTGATCAGGGGCTCTTCTGTGTCTCAACCAACACGTCGGGGTGACAGGATTTGAACCTGCGACCTCTTCGTCCCGAACGAAGCGCGCTACCAAGCTGCGCCACACCCCGTGAGGCGAACCTGAAGTAGCTTACAACGTGGGGTCGTGAAACGTTAAATTGGCTGGTCAGGTGGGGGCTAGTCGAGGGATCTGATGGTGCTGAAGATGCGTTTGGCCGTTGCGGTGTCGATGGCTCCGGGGACGCCGGTGTCGGCGACCATGACCATGACGAAGCTGCCGTCCTTGGCGCCTTTGAAGGCGTAGGTGTAAACGGAGTAGGTGGCGGCGCAGCCGGATTTGGGGGCGGGGACGGTGCCGGTGGTCTCGGTGAACATGCCCTCGGTTTTGCCGTCGATCGACTTCAGGGGCTGGGCGGGCCCGGGGGTGCCCTGGGAGCCCTGGTAGGCGAGGGGGGCGGCTTTGATGCCGAGTTCGGCGCCCGCGGCGGCGTTGTCGGCGTTTTTGGAGCCGGTGAGCAGCGACATGGTGCGGGTGGAGTTGGGGCAGTAGTCGCGGCCGTCGGAGGCGTAGCCCTTGCCGATCACGGAGTCGCCGGGCGGTTCGCCGACGCCGCCGATGGTGGTTTCGGAGGCGACCTTCCAGCCTGCCGGGACGTCGTAGGCGGCGCCACGGTCGGGGGAGGCGACTACCTGGTAGCCCTCGATGAGGGGTTTGCGATTCGATGCGGCACCCGAGGGGGGCGTAGTGCTGGGTTCGGTTTTGCTCGACGAGGTCGGCTTAGGGGTGGTCGACAGGGCGCTGACCATCGACGGAGTGGCGCCCGCGGTGTTGGTCGGTGCGTTGTCGCCGCGAGTCAGTGCGACCGCGGTGATCGTGCCGCCGACCAGGAGCAGCGCCGCGACCCCGGCCGCGGCCCAGATCGCCGCCTTGTTTCCGGATTTCTGGCTGGGCGGGAAGGGCTGGCCGTAGGACTGGACGCTGCGGTGGTCCAGTGGCGGGATTTCGCCGTATTGCTGCGGCACCGGCTGCTGCCAACTCGGTGCGCCGACCCTGGTCGGGTCGGTATGCCCCGCCGGTGTGCCCCATTGCTGCTGGCCGGGCTGTTGCGGAGCGGCCCCCCAAGGTTGCTGGCTACCTGCGGCAGGAGCGCCCCACTGCTGGCCGGGAGGAACCGGCGCGCCCCACTGGCCGGGAGGCTGTTGTCCGGCAGGTGGATTCATGCCCGGTTGCGGATCCGCGGGCTGCCCATGCTGGGCCGGAAGCTGTTGTCCGGTAGGCGGATTCATGCCCGGTTGCGGAGCCGCGGGCTGCCACTGCTGGCCCGGAGGATGTTGTCCCGCCGGGGGGTTCATGCCGGGCTGCCATGGCTGATTCGAACCCGGCTGGCCTGCAGGCGGATTCGCTCCCGGCCAGGGCAGGGGTGGCTGATGGAGCTGGGTCGGGTCGCCCTGCCCTGGCGGTGGACCTTGTTGTCCCGCAGCGGGATTGCCGGGATCCTGCCAATCCTGCGGGCCCGCGGGAGCCCAGGAGGTGGGCTCGGGCAGGCCGGGCGGTGGGCCGGAGCCGTCCCAGCGCAGCGTCGGCGGGAGGCCGGTGCTGCCCGGTGTCCAGACCGCGGTGGGGTCAGGTGTGCCCTGATTCGGTTGTCCCGCAACTGGATCCGGCGAACCGGGCCGCTGCCACTGCTGGTCGGGCTGGTTCGGTGCGCCGGGCCCGCCGAATACGGTCGGGTCGTCGCGCCTGTCGTCGGGTCCACTGCTCACGGTCGTCTCCTGATGACACCTCAATGAAAATGTCGTTCGGAGCCAGACCCTAGCGGGCTACGGCCTCCGAGGTCGAAATGCCGAAGCCGGTGTCGGCGGAGGGCCGCTTGGGCTGGGCGCCGACCAATGTCAGCAGCGTGGCCTCGGGGCGGCAGCAGAAGCGGTAGGGCGCCCACGGGGAGGTGCCGATGCCCGCCGAGACGTGCAGCTGGGTGTGCTCGCCCCACTGGGAGGCGCCCTTCACGCGCGACTTGTCGATGCCGCAGTTGGTGACCAGCGCGCCGTAACCGGGAACGACCAGCTGCCCACCGTGCGTGTGACCGGCCAGCACCAGGTCGTAGCCGTCTTCGGCGAAACGATCGAGCACGCGCGGCTCGGGCGAGTGCGTGACACCGATGCTGAGCTGCGCCAGCTGGTTCGGTGCGCCCGCGACGGTCTCGTAGCGGTCGCGCTGCAGGTGCGGGTCGTCGACGCCGGCACTGGCGATGCGGATACCCGCCACCTCGAGGTCGCGCCGGGTGTGGGTCAGGTCGAGCCAGCCGCGTTCGGTGAATGCCGCGCGCAGGTCCTTCCACGGCAGCGGATCACCGTAGACGCGACGGTGATCTTTCTTGAAATACTTCAGCGGATTCTTCGGCACCGGCGCGAAATAGTCATTCGAACCGAACACGAACAAGCCCGGTCGAGCCAGCAGCGCACCGAGGGATTGCACCACGGCGGGCACGGCCTTGGGATGGGAAAGATTGTCGCCGGTATTCACGACCAGGTCGGGTTCGAGCCGGTCGAGTTCGCGCAGCCACTGCTGTTTGAGCTGTTGGCCCGGCATCATGTGCAGGTCGCTGACGTGCAGAATGCGCAACGTCGGCGAACCGGGCGCCAGCACCGGCATCGTGGCTTCGCGCAGGACGAACGCGTTCCGTTCGATCAGCGTGGCGTAGCCGATGCCTGCGACGGCGGCCCCAGCGGCTCCCAACGCGGTTCGGCGGACAGCGGACGTCGAGATAACGGGCATTTGCCCAGCATAGGCGACCCCCTCCCGGATCGGCGCGTGTGTTTCCGCACAAACGGTCTGGAATTTTCTCCGCGACGGAAATGTGATGGGAGTCCGAAGAGCGAACGACTACGGTAAACCGCATGTCGGAACTGAAAGCCAAGCTGCGCGCGGATATGACCACCGCGATGAAAGCCAAGGACAAACTGCGTCTCGCGACCCTGCGGATGCTGCTCGCCGCTATCCAGACTTCCGAGGTCTCCGGTACGGAGGCGCACGAACTCTCCGATAACGACGTCGTGTCGCTGTTGCAGAAGGAAGCGAAGAAGCGCAACGAGGCGGCGGTGATCTACGAGCAGAACGGTCGCGGTGAACTGGCCGCGAACGAGCGCGCCGAGGAGCAGATCATCGAGGAGTACCTGCCGACTCAGCTCGACGACGCCGAGGTGGCGCAGGTTGCCGATACCGCGATCGCCCAGGTCGCCGAGGAGCTCGGTGCGCGCCCTGGAATGAAGCAGATGGGCCAGGTCATGAAGGCCGCCACCGCGCTGGCCGGCGGCAAGGCCGACGGTTCGCGAATCTCCGCCGCGGTCAAAGCCCGGCTCTGAAACGAATAAGGCCGCCGTCCGAATCGGACGGCGGCCTTATCCGTGTGACTAGCGCGGCACCGGGATGGGGATCGGTGGCAGGCGCGGAATCTGCGGCAGCCCCGGAATCACCGGTGCGGGCGCGGCGGGCGGGGGAGTCGTCGGCGCGGGCACCCGGACGGTCCCGTCACTGATGTAGATCGTGACCACCGAGCCCGGAATGGCCGAGCCGTTCGGTGAACTGCCCATCACCGTGCCCTTGGCCTGTGAACCGGCCCCCGTCACCGCCGAGACCTGGAAGCCGGCACCGGACAGGATCGAGGTGGCCTCGCCCTGCGACTTGCCCGCGACATCGGGGACCTGGGAGTTGTTCGCGCCACGGACGTACTTGTCGTCCAGCGGCGGCAGCGCGGCAGGCGGATATCGGTCCATCAACGGCTTGATGGCGTTGAACCAGGTGCGGGCCGGTTCATTACCACCGAACAGGCCGGAGGCATTGCTGGCGCCACAGTTGCGCAGGGGGAACGAGCAGATCTCGCCGGGGGTGGGGCTGTCACCGTAGACGTAGACCGACGAGGCCAGCGAGTTGGTGAAGCCGACGAACGCCGAGGAACGGTGGCTTTCGGTGGTACCCGTCTTGCCCGACATCGGCGCCGACCAACCCACGCTGCGCGCCGCGCCCGCGGCGGTACCGCTGATGTCGTCTTTGCTCATGGCGTTGGCGAGGGTGTTGGCCAGACCGGGGTCGACTACCTGCTCACAGGCCTGCTGGGTGAGCGGAACGGTCTTACCGTTGCGGTCGAGAACTTCCTTGATCGGCGAGGGCGGGCACCACTTGCCGCCGGAGCTGAGCGTGGCGGCGACATTCGACAGTTCGAGCGGGTTGATCGCGAACGGGCCGAGGGTGAACGAACCCATGTTGTTGTTCTTGATGTGGTCGGCCAGGCTCGTCTTGCCGTGGCCGGAGGTGCCCGGTTCGGCGTAGGCCCGCATGCCGAGGCGCACAGCCATGTCCACCGCGGCCTCGACACCCACGTCCTGGATCATCTTCACGAAGGCGGTGTTGGGCGAGGTCGCGAGCGCGTCGGTCACCGACATCGATCCCGGGTAGTTACCGGCGTTCTTGACGCACCACGAGTCGGCTGGGCAGCCCGGCGAGTTCGAGTAGCCCATGCCCTTGGCAGCGTAGGTGCCCGGCACATCGATCTGGGCGGCGATGCCGAGGCCCTTCTCCATCGCGGCGGCGGTGGTGAAGAGCTTGAAGATCGAGCCCGCGCCGTCACCGACCATCGAGTACGGCTGGCCGAGCAGCGTCTCGTTGGCGTCGCGGTTGAGGCCGTACGTGCGGCTCGACGCCATCGCGAGAACGGGGTGTGAATCCTGACCGGGCGCGACCACCGACATGACCTCGGCGATGTTGTCGAGGTTGGGGTCGGCCTGCTCGTTCACCGAACGCTTCACCGATTCCTGCAGTACCGGATCGAGGGTGGTCTTGATCAGGTAGCCGCCCTTGTCGATCTGTTCGCTACTGATCCCGGCCTCGGCCAGGTATTGCAGCGCGTAGTCGCAGAAGAAGCCTTTGTCTTTGGCGGCGATGCACCCGCGCGGCAGACCCTTGGGCTCGGGCAGCACACCGAGCGGTTCGGCCTTGGCCTTGCTGAACTCCGCGGCGCGGTGCGGGATGTTCTGGATCAGCGTGTCGAGCACGGTGTTGCGGCGATCGGTGACGCCGGTGACGTTGGTGTAGGGGTTCAGCTTGGAACTGGACTGCACCATGCCCGCCAGCATCGCCGACTGGGTGATGTTGAGCTGGGACGCGTCGATACCGAAGTAGGTCTGGGCGGCGTCCTGGATGCCGTAGGAGCCGTTGCCGAAGGGCACCAGGTTCAGATAGCGGGTGAGGATCTCGTCCTTGGACAGCTCGCGGTCCAGGGTGAGCGCCATCCGGATCTCGCGCAGCTTGCGCGCCGGTGTGGTCTCGATCGCGGCGCGGCGCTCGGCGTCGGTCTTGGCGACCACGAGCAGGTTGAAGTTCTTCACGTACTGCTGGTCCAGGGTCGACGCGCCCTGCTGCACTTCACCGGAGGAGGTGTTGGTGAGGAACGCGCGCAGGGTGCCCTGCCAGTCCACGCCCTTGTGGTCGGCGAAGCGCTTGTCCTCGATGGACACGATCGCCAGCTTCATGTTGTTGGAGATGCGATCGCTCGGCACCTCGAAGCGGCGTTGCTCGTAGAGCCACGCCAGGGGCGACCCGTTCGCGTCGACCATGGTCGACACGGCGGGGACGGTGCCCTCCACGAGTTCGGCTGAGACGTTGTCGACGGCATCGGCGGCGCGGTTGGAGATGAATCCGAATCCACCGGCCAAGGGGAACAACAGCCCAGCGACAAGCACGGCGGCCAGCGCGCAGCTGCCGGCCAGCCTCGCGAGCGTTTGAGTGATCGGCACGAGCCCCAGCCTAAAGGGTGGCGTGGCGAGGTTCACTGCTGTGCTGCTCGACGGGGAATGTCCGGGCGGTGCCAGGGGGGTTGCTCGGGCGTGTCAACAAAATGATCACATCGGCGTGTCGCGACCGGCCACGCCGGTGAACAGCACTACTGCGCCGTTCTGGCCCGATTTGAATGGACGCCCGTACCAAAAAATCGGGGGGCGGTCTTGCGTAACCGCCATACCTTTACCTAGATTGAGAACCCAGTGTGATAGAGCTAACACTCAAAGTGGAATGTGGTGCGGGACGCAGCGGTAGTTGGGTTGCTGTGATCCGCGCTCGCGATTCTGGAGCGCCGCACAACGGTGTTCGGACTGCAAAGGGGCACATCAAATGCACATCACAACCCCCATCGCTCGACTGGATGTAGAGCAGGCCGAGGCAAGGATCGCTTGGGTTGCCCAGGCGCGATGCAAGGAAGTGGACCCTGATCAGCTGTTCGTTCGCGGTGCGGCACAGCGCAAGGCGGCAACGATCTGCCGCCACTGCCCGGTGCTGATGCAGTGTGGTGCCGATGCGCTCGACAACCGGGTCGAGTTCGGTGTGTGGGGCGGGATGACCGAGCGGCAGCGGCGTGCGCTGCTCAAACAGCATCCCGACGTGACGTCGTGGGCGGAATTCTTCAACGCCCAGCGCCAGCACCAGGTGGCTATCTAGCAGACGAGACCGGACCGTTATCACAAACGGCGCCGAGACCGCGTGGTTTGCGGAATCGGCGCCGTTGGTGAGTGTTACCGGATTGTGAGCTATAGCGGATTTGTCTGAATCGATCAGGCCGAAGCCGGGGTACCTGTCAGCTGATCGGCGACCGCGCGCAGTGCTTCGAGGTCGGAGACCTCGAAGGGCAGCGCCGTCACCGCGACGATCCGCACGCGCGGATGCGCACCGGTGAAACGATGCAGCAGCCGCCGCTCCCGCGCCGCCGTCGACACCCGATCCGCGTGGATGCGCAGCACCGAGGCGGTCAGCGGGTCCGAATCGGCCAGCTGGTCCGAGGCGGTCAGCGCGTGATCACCGGACAGCTCCGAGAGCGCGGGGTGCGTCCGGTTCAGCACCAGACCGGCCAGCGGCATCTGCTCGGTCGAGAGCCGGTCGACGAAGAACGACGCCTCGCGCAGCGCGTCCGGCTCGGGCGCGGCGACCACCAGGAAGTGGGTGCCCGGCTTGGACAGCATCGCGAAGGTGCGCTCGGCCCGGTCCTGGAACCCACCGAACAGCGATTCCAGCGACTGCAGGAACGTCGAGGCGTCCTTGAGCATCTGCCCGCCGACGATGGTCGACACCCCGCGCATCGCCAGGCTCATCGCGCCGGTGACGAACCGGCCGACACCGCGCCCCGGCGCCATGATCAACCGGATCATCTTGCCGTTGAGGAAGGTGCCGAGCCGCTTGGGCGCGTCGAGGAAATCCAGCGCGTTGCGCGAGGGCGGAGTGTCGACCACGATCAGATCCCACTCCTTGCGCGCGGCCAGCTGGCCGAGCTTCTCCATCGCCATGTATTCCTGCGTGCCACCGAACGAGGACGCCACCGTCTGATAGATCGGATTGGCGAAGATCTGCTCGGCCTTGTCCGCGCTGGTGTGCTCGAGCACCATGTCGTCGAAGGTGCGGCGCATGTTCAGCATCATCGCGTGCAGCTCGCCGGGGACCTCGGGATCGAGTTCAACGCGCTGCGGGGTGTTGTCCAACTCTGCCACGCCGAGCGACTGCGCCAGCCTGCGCGCCGGATCGATGGTCAGCACCACCACCTTGCGGCCCGATTCCGCCGCTCGCAGCGCGATCGAGGCCGCGGTGGTGGTCTTGCCGACCCCGCCGGACCCGCAGCACACGATCACCTTGGCGCTCGGATCGGCGATGATCTTCGAAACGTCCAATAAGGGCGGGGTGGAAACGTGCTCGCTCATCGGACTCCCTGCGCGGATAGCTGTTCGGCCAGTTCATAGAGGCCGCCAAGGTCGATGCCGTCGCCGAGGGCGGGCAGGGACAGCTGGGGGACATCGATCAGCGCCAGTTCGGCGGCGCTCGCGTTCTGCGCGGTGAGCACAGTCGCGTGGTCGACCGTTTCGGCGATCAGGCCGTCGAAGTCCGATTCGGACAGGGTGATGCCGGCCTTCGCCAGACCCGCGGCGATGGCGGCGGTGTCGAGTTCGCCCGCGACGGCCGTGTCGCGCTCGGCCGGGGCGAGTTCGGCGGTGGCCGCCCGGTTGACGATCACCGTGCCGATCCGCAGATCGTCGGCGGTGAGTTCGGCGATCGCGTCGGCGGTCTCCTGCACCGGCAGCGCCTCGAGCAGCGTCACCAGGTGGATCATCGTCTGATCGGAGTGCAGCAGCTTGGACACGCCCTCGGCCTGCGAGGCGATCGGGCCGCCCTTGGCGATCTCGGCCATGGCCGTGGTGACGTCGAGGAAGCCGGCGATCCGGCCGGTCGGCGGCGCGTCGACGACGATGTCGTCATAGGCGGGCTTGCCGTCCTTGCCGGTGCGGACCACGCATTCTTTGATCTTGCCGGTGAGGATCACATCGCGCAGACCAGGCGCGATGGTGGTGACGAACTCGATGGCGCCCATCCGGCGCATCGCCCGGCCCGCGAAGCCGAGGTTGTAGAACATGTCGAGGTACTCGAGGAACGCGTACTCGATGTCCAGTGCCAGCGCCGTCACTTCGCCCCCGCCATCGGCGCTGGCGATATGGGTCTCGGTGGGCGGCAACGGTGGCCGGTCGAACAATTGCGCGATGGACTGGCGACTCTCGACCTCGACCAGCAGCACTTTGCGTCCCCCTGCGGCGAGCGCGAGTGCGAGTGCGGCCGAAACGGTCGACTTGCCGGTGCCTCCCTTGCCGGTCACGTAGTGCAAGCGGGCCTTGGCCGCGCGCTGTGGCCATCCGGTCGACGGTTCGGGAACCGACGAAACCGGCTCTGCTGTTGGTGCTCCCACGTCGCCGAGCCTATAACCCGTTTCTCACAGGCGTTCGGGGTGAGTCCTAAACTCACACCATGAGTGAAGTCACCCTGTGGGAGTACGCGACCGTGCCGCTGTTGACGCACGCGACAAAGCAGATCCTCGACCAGTGGGGGTCCGACGGCTGGGAGCTGGTCTCGGTGCTGCCCGGCCCGACCGGCGAACAGCACGTGGCCTACCTGAAGCGGCAGAAGTAACCATGGCCACCGCGTGGAAGGACGCGCTCGACCGGCTCGGTGTCACGCTGCCGCCGGTCGCCGCCCCTGTCGCGGCCTACATCCCCGCAGTGCGCACCGGTTCGCTGGTGTACACCTCCGGGCAGCTGCCCTTCGTCGACGGTGAATTGTCGGCGGTCGGCAAGGTCGGGGCCGAGGTGGATGTGGAGCAGGCCAAGGAGGCGGCTCGGCTGTGCGCGTTGAACGCGCTCGCGGCCGTGCACGATCTGGTCGGGCTCGACCAGGTGGTGCGGATCGTGAAGGTCGTCGGATTCGTCGCCTCGGCGCCGGGCTTCAGCGATCAGCCGATCGTGATCAACGGCGCGTCGGAATTTCTCGGTGAGGTCTTCGGCGAGGCGGGCGTGCACGCGCGCTCGGCGGTCGGCGTCTCGGAACTGCCCAAGAACACACCCGTCGAGGTGGAATTGATCGTCGAGGTCGGATAGGCAGCCGTCATGGCACTGGAACATCCCGCGTACGGCCAGGTCAGACAGGTCACCCCGACGGCATCGGTACTACTGGCCGACAATCCCGGTCAGATGACGCTCGACGGCACCAACACCTGGCTGCTGCGCGGCCCGGACAGCGACTCCTATGTGGTCGTCGACCCGGGACCGAAAGACAAGAAGCACACCGCCGACATCGTCGAGGCCACCGGCGGCCGGATCGCGCTGACCCTGATCACCCATCACCATCACGATCACACCGGCGGTATCGATCACCTGGTGAAGGCCACCGGGACGCCGGTGCGTTCGGTGGACCCGGCGTATCTGCGCGGTGCGGTCGTGCCGTTGGCCGACGGCGAGGTCATCGAGGTCGCCGGTCTGCGGATCACGGTGCTCGGCACGCCGGGACACACCACCGATTCAGTGAGCCTGCTGCTCGACGACGCGGTGCTCACCGGTGACACGGTCCTCGGCCGTGGCACGACCGTGCTCGAATCCGCTCCCGGCGCGCTGGCAAGCTTCCTCGCGTCGCTGGAAAAGCTGCGTGAGCTCGGCGAGGGCAAGGCATTGCTGCCTGCGCACGGGCCGGATCATCCGGATGCGACCCCGGTCGCGCAGTACTACCTCGACCATCGGCGCGAGCGCCTCGATCAGGTGCGGGCCGCGCTGGTGGAGCTGGGTTCGGGAGCGGGCGCTTTCGCGGTGGTCCGCAAGGTGTACGCCGATGTGGACAAACGGCTGTGGCCCGCTGCGCGTAGTTCCGTGCAGGCGCAGCTGGAATACCTGCGAGCCGAACAGAACTGATCCCCACTCGATCGCCGACGCGCTTGCTCCGTCGGCGATCGAGCTATGTCCGGGCTAGGAACGCAGACGTCCCGGCACGACGAAACCGCGATGGTGTGGACGAGGCCCTCTCCTCGTGAGCCCACACACAGACGCGGCCCCGCTGTACCGGGACGACCTCGTGTTCGACTTCTCAGCGGGCGCGACGTGCCAGACGCTCGGAATCCGAGATCAGCACGCTCTTGCCCTCGAGGCGCAGCCACCCGCGATGAGCGAAGTCGGCGAGCGCCTTGTTGACGGTTTCCCGGGAAGCACCGACCAGCTGGGCGATCTCTTCCTGGGTCAGGTCGTGGGTCACGCGTAGCGCGCCCGCTTCCTGGGTGCCGAAACGCTGTGCGAGCTGCAGCAGCGCCTTGGCGACGCGACCTGGCACGTCGGTGAAGATCAGGTCGGCGAGGTTGTTGTTGGTGCGGCGAAGGCGTCGTGCCAGCACGCGCAGCAGCTGCTCAGCGATCTCGGGGCGCTGATCGATCCACGACTTGAGAGCGTCGCGATCCATCGTCACGGCACGGACCTCGGTGACCGTGGTTGCGGTCGAGGTACGCGGGCCCGGGTCGAAGATCGACAGTTCACCGAACATGTCGGACGGACCCATGATGGTCAGCAGGTTTTCCCTGCCGTCCGGGGACCGTCGGCCGATCTTCACCTTGCCCGTCGTGATGATGTACAGCCGATCGCCGGGTTCGCCCTCGTTGAAGATGACGTGGCCGCGCGGAAAATCTACGGGCTGCAGCTGCTTGGCGAGCGCGGCCACCGCGGTGGGCTCGACGCCTTGGAAGATGCCTGCTCTGGCGAGGGCCTCGTCCACGAATGTGCTCCTTATGGGATATGGCTTGCGAACCTGGTCGAGCGAATCGACCAACCGCGCAGTCTACGCGGCAATCTGGCACCGCAGTGACAGACACCACGTAAAGAGTGGATTGCGCTCTGTGAATCGATCGTTTAGCTCGCCCGGGCAACGTCCATTTCGGAGGTCCGGGAACGGCGTTTGCGCACGCGCGCCACGGCGGCGGGCAGGCCGAGCTTCGTCAGCTCTTTCACTTCGGCGTTGCTGGCGCTGTCCAGGTACTGCTGAACCTCTTCGTCGGGTTCGAGAAGCTTTCGGAGCCGATTCTCGACCCGCTCCATCCCCAGCGCGAACAGCATCAACAGCACTGGGAAGAGCACCACAGCGAGTCCTTGCATGACTGGCAGTAAACACGGTCCAGGTCTCAGATGGAACACAGCGGGCAAACTGGCCGGGCAATGTTGTCGTAGCGGTTCCGTATGGTGAAGCAGTGCCCGTTTCCCCTGCCCCAGCCGCCGCCGGCGATGCCGATCCGGCAGCGGTTACGGCTGCCGTGCCCACCGGCATTTCGGCTGCCCGCAAGCGCAAGAACCGTGCGATAGCTGCGGAAACGCGGATCGGGCTGGTCCGGCGAGCCCGCCGGATCAACCGCACGCTCGCCGAGGCGTTCCCCGGGGCGCACTGCGAGCTCGACTTCACCACCCCACTGGAACTGGCTGTCGCGACGATCCTGTCCGCCCAGTGCACCGACGTGCGGGTGAACCTCACCACTCCGGCGCTGTTCGCGAAGTACCGCAGTGCCTACGACTACGCGCAGGCCAACCGGGTGGAGCTGGAGGAATACATCAGGGCCACCGGCTTCTACCGGAACAAGACCAGTTCGCTGATGGGCCTCGGCCAGGCGCTGGTCGAAAAATACGACGGTGAGTTGCCTCACACTCTGGACGAATTGGTGAAATTGCCCGGGATCGGGCGCAAGACCGCCAACGTCATCCTCGGCAACGCGTTCGATGTGCCGGGTATCACCGTCGATACCCACTTCGGCCGGCTGGTGCGCCGCTGGCAGTGGACCGACGAAGAAGATCCGGTCAAGGTCGAGCACGCGGTCGGCGCGCTGTTCGAGCGCAAGGACTGGACGATGCTCTCGCACCGGGTGATCTTCCAGGGGCGTCGGGTGTGCCATGCGCGCAAGCCGGCCTGCGGCGCGTGCGTGCTCGCTGACGACTGCCCATCGTTCGGGCTCGGTCCGACCGATCCGGCGGTGGCCGCGGAGTTGGTGAAGGGCCCGGAGCGCGAACACCTGCTGAACATGGTCGGCCTGTGAGCGAATCCCCGCTGCTGCGGCGGCCCGCGTTGCGCTGGGTGCTCGCCGCGGTGATCTTGGTCGCCGCCGCGACGGTGGCACTGTGGCCGCGCGAGGGTTCCGAGACCACTGGCACTATTTCGCCGACAACGCGACAGACGTCGGGCGTGTCGGCCGAGGAACGAGCAGCGGCGGAACTCGCACCCTGCCCGGCAACGCAAGCATCTGTGTCGGGCCCACAGCCGACGGCGCAGGGATCACCGCCGACAACGCGAGCGACGGGGTCGGGACCGTTGGCAGGACTCCAGCTGACCTGCCTGGCCGATGGCGAGCCGACGGACCTGGCCGCCGCGCTGGCTGGAAAGCCCGCACTACTCAATCTGTGGGCCTACTGGTGCGGCCCCTGCGCCACCGAGTTGCCCCACCTGCAGGAATTCGCGCAGCGGGCGGGCTCGGCACTCACAGTCATGACCGTGCACAGTGATCCCGACGAGGCGAAGGCACTGTCTCGGCTGAGCGGGCTCGGCATCACCCTGCCCGGTGTCGAGGATCCGCAGGCCGTCGTGCGCAGTGCGGTCGGTGCGCCCGCGGTACTGCCCGTTTCGGTGCTCGTGCGGGCCGACGGCACCATCGCGAGTGTGGAGGTGCGTACCTTTGCCGACGTGGCCGACATCGCGGATACGGTATCCGCGAAGCTAGGGGTCACGGTATGACAGAGGACGTAACAGTGGCGTGCGGATCGAAGGCGATGGCGTGAACGATGTAGCGAGGCTCGACGATTCCGGCGTTCCCTCCTGGCTGCGCACCGCGATCAGATCCGGTGGCCACGACGCCGACGACACGCTCGCTACCTCCCGCGCACTACGCCGGGCCATGTCGATCACCGGCAAACCACGTCAGGCCGCCGTCCTCGTGCTGTTCGGCGGCTCGCCCGAGCCCGACGAGTCAGCGCCCGGCGGCCTGCCCGCCGACGCCGACGTCCTGCTCACCCAGCGCGCCTCGACCATGCGTCAGCACCGCGGCCAGATCGCGTTCCCCGGCGGCGCCGAGGATCCCGGCGACGGCGGCCCGGTGGGCACGGCACTGCGCGAGGCCGCCGAGGAAACCGGTCTCGACCCCGCGGGTGTTCAGCCGTTCGCGCTGCTGCCGAAACTGTTCGTTCCGCCGTCGAAATTCGACGTCACTCCGGTGCTCGGCTACTGGCGGGCACCCAGCCCGGTCCGCGTCGTCGATCAGGGCGAAACCGAGCGTGTCGTGCGTGTGCCGCTCACCGAATTGCTCGATCCGGCACACAGATTCATGGTGCGTGGCAGTCTCGGCTACCAGAGCCCCGCGTTCGGAGTCGACGGCATGCTGGTGTGGGGACTCACCGGCGGTATTCTCGCCGGCATCATCAAATCCGCTGGGTGGGAACGAAACTGGGATCGGGGCGACGTGCGTGACCTGGAGAGCTCGCTGGCTGCGGTCGGAATGACCCTGTGAGCGAGCGGCAGATTCGTGCAGCCGCCACAGCGGTCGTGACGGTGTCCGCTGGCGAGGTGGCGGCATGAGCGCCTCGGTGTGGCTCGATATCGCGGTGGTACTGATCGCGCTGGTCGCAGCGTCCACCGGCTGGCGGCAGGGCGCGGTGGCGTCGGCGCTGGCTTTCTTCGGCGTCGCGCTCGGCGCGGTCGCTGGCATTCTGATCGCACCGCACATCCTCAAACACCTCAGTGAGGGCCGCAGCCGCGTGCTCGCAGGCATTCTGCTGATCGTGTTGCTGGTAATCGTGGGCGAGGTCGCGGGCATGGTGCTCGGCCGCGCCGCGCGCACCAGCATCCGTCAGCCCGTCGCCCGCAGTGTGGACAGCGTGGTTGGCGCGGTGTTGCAGGCGGTGACCGTGCTGGTCGCGGCCTGGCTGCTCGCCCTGCCACTGGCCACCGCGTCCCAACCCGCGGTTGCGGCCGCGATCAACGGGTCGAAGGTGCTGGCCGATGTGAACGCGGTCGCGCCCGACTGGTTGCGCAAGGTCCCCAACGAATTCTCCAAGCTGCTCGACACTTCCGGGCTGCCCGATGTGATCGGCCCGTTCGGCCGAGCACCGATCGCTGCCGTCGAACCCCCTGACCCGTCGGTGCTCGCGAGCCCGGTGGCGGCTTCGCTGCAGCAGAGTGTCCTGCGAATCCGCGGCACAGCGCCCAGTTGCCAACGCGCCCTCGAAGGTTCGGGTTTCATCGTCGCGCCGGAACGTGTGATGACCAACGCGCACGTGGTCGCGGGTACCAGCACCGTCTCGGTCGACACCACCCAGGGCGCGCTCGATGCCACCGTGGTGTTGTTCGACCCGTCCAAGGACGTCGCGGTGCTTGCCGTACCCGGTCTCACCGCTCCGGCCCTGAACCAGGCTCCCGAGCCCGCGACCTCGGGCGAGAGCGCGATCGTGCTCGGCTACCCCGGCGGTGGCCCGTACACCGCCAGCGCCGCCCGAGTCCGTCAGACTCACGACCTCACCGGCCCGACCATCTACGACCCCAACGGTGAGGTCGAGCGCGAGGTCTACACCGTCCGAGGCCAGGTCCGAGCAGGTAATTCCGGCGGCCCCCTGGTAGACGCAGAAGGCCGACTCCTAGGCGTAGTCTTTGGCGCCGCGGTAACCGACGACGACACCGGCTACGTCCTGACCCTGAACGAGGTTGCCCCCGAACTAGCCAAGGCTGCCCCGAGCACCGCCCCCGTCGATACACGAGGCTGCGTGCTGAACTGACGTCGCGACCCTATGTGTCGGCACTCGGTGGCCCGGAAAGCCGCGATATTCCGCCAGCTCCGCGACTACGGCGACACCAGGTCGTCGTGGACCCCATTCTGCTCCCGCCACCGAGTAGTGAGCACCTCGTTCACCCTGCTCGGATTCTCCTGATGCGCGTAATGCCCAGCCTGCGGAATCGACACCAACGTCCGATCGGGCGATAACGCCGCCCCCCGCTGGAACGTGGCGTCCAGCAGATACCGATCGTGCTCGCCGCGCAGCATCAACACCGGGATGTCGATCGGCGTGCGCATCGTGGCCATGAACCGCTTGCCGTCGGGCCGCCACTGACTGCGAAACGCCCAGCGCTGATATTCCAGCGCACTGTGCGCGGCCCCCGGGATCCGGATGGCATGCCGCATCCGCGCCGCGGTCTCGACAAATTCCGCACTGCGCGACCAGGACTCACCGACCCGATCGTGCAGCAGCCGCTCGACCTCGGCTCCACCACGCCGCGTGAGCAGGTTTTCGGGATAGCGCGGCAGCTGATACCGCAGGAATTCGGGTAGCCAGGTCGCACGTTGCGCCGGATCGCGCAGGACAGCGCTCTTGAGCGCGGCGGGATGCGGCGAGCTGACCAGCGCGATCGAGCTGACCAGTCGCGGATGCAGCACCGCGGTAGCCCAGCACACCAGCCCACCTTCGGCGTGTCCGACGAGCGTGGCCTCGGTGTGTCCGAGCGCCCTGATCAGTCCGGCGATGTCACCGGCGAGGGTCCACCCGTCGTAGCCGCGCGGTGGTTTGTCGGTATCGCCGTAGCCGCGCAGGTCGACGGCGACGGTGCGATACCCGTGGTCGGTAAGCGCGGTCAGCTGATGACGCCACGACCACCAGAAATCGGCGAAACCATGCAGCAGCAGCACCAGGGGCGCCTCGGCGCGGTCCGTACCGTCGGCTTCGGCGACAACTGCTTCGACGACATGGAAGCGGATTCCGTTGGCGTGCACGTCCCGGTGGGTCCACGGTCCGTCGAAACGGACGCTGGAGGGATCCGGGAATGAGTTGGACGACACGCCGATCGAGCCTAGTAGGCGGGTCCGGCTGTTGCGACCGGGCCCGCCCGGTGCGTCATCGGTGACTCGACTTCTCCAGCGAAGGAGTCGCCTCACGATGGGTGAACGCGGCAGGCAGTACCTCGGCGGACTGCTTGAGCGAGCCGATCGTCTTCTCCGGCGCGCGCACTTTTTTGACCTTGCGCAAGCCGATGAACGCAAGCACGGCGGTGGTGGTGACCATCAGTGCGAACACGATCAGGAACGCGGCCCAACGCCACAGACCGAACCAGTCGAGCAATTCGGCCAGGAAGAAGAAAAAGAAGAACGAGCTGAACAGCAGTACCACCAGCGCGAGGATGAAGAAGACGCTGCCGGTGAGCCCCTTCTTGATCTCACCGGTGACCTCGGCCTTGGCCAGCGCCACCTCGGCGCGCACCAGCGTCGACATCTGCTCGGTGGCATCGCGCACGAGGCTGCCGATGCTCGCCGATCCGGGCGGATTGGCGTCGGTCAACGGGATCGAAGTGACCGTCCGACCGTCATGTCCGCCTTGGGTGTAACTCACTTCGTCGACCCTTCTCCCTGTGGTAACTGGTCTGCATCGCGGCGCGCCTGGTGCACACGTCCTCGGCGCAACAGTAGCGCCGATCCGATCAGCGATGCTGCCATCGAGGTCACCAGGACGGCGGCCTTGGCAAGATCGATGGCATCGGTGCCGACGTCGGCGAGCGCGAGTTCCGCCACCAGAAGGCTAACGGTGAACCCGATCGCGCCGAGTACCGACAGGGCGAACATGTCGCGATACTCCAGTCCGGCAGGCCGTTTCACCCAGCCGAGCCGGATCGCGACCCAGCTCACCCCGAAGATCCCGATCGTTTTGCCGAGCAGGAGCCCGAGGATGATCGCCAGCGCGAGCCGGTCGGTGAACAGCGATCCGAACACCGCTCCGTTGAGCGGCACACCGGAGGCGAACAGTGCGAACAGCGGCACACAGAACCCGGCCGAGATCGGCTGCACCACATGCTCGAGGTGCGTCGCGGGCGCCGTCTTCTCGCCGGGATCCTTGCGCACCCTGGTGAGCAGACCGAGCGCGACACCCGCCAGCGTCGGATGGATGCCCGCCTCGTGCAGCGCGTACCAGCACACCAGCGCGACCGGAATATAGAACAGCGGCGTGTGCAGCCGCAGCTTCTGGGCGAGCGCCCACGCGCCGCAGCAGGCGATGGCCGCGGCCAGCCACAGCAGCGACAGCGAGGCGGTGAACAGCACCGCGATGAGAACGATGGCGAGCAGATCGTCCACCACGGCCAGGCTCAGCAGGAACACCCGAGCGCTGGTGGGGATCCGCGAACCGGTCATCGCGAGGATCGCGAGCGCGAAGGCGATATCGGTGGCGACGGGAATGGCCCAGCCCTTGTCCATGCCGGGCACGCCGTGGCCGACCACCAGCGCGATCACGGCCGGGGTGATCACACCGCCCACCGCGGCGATGATCGGCAGCGCGGCCCGTTTCGGGTCGGCCAGCTCGCCGACGGCGAACTCGCGTTTGAGCTCGAGCCCGGCGACGAAGAAGAAGATCGCGAGCAATCCGTCCTTGGCCCAGTCGGCCAGGGTGAGGTCCAGGTGCAGCGCGGAAATACTGAGGTGGGTGTCGATCATCGTCTGATAACTCGCGCCCCACGGCGAGTTCACCCAGATCAGGGCCACCGCGGCGGCCACGAGGAGCAGCGCACCGCCGACGGTCTCGGTGCGGAGATAACGGGTGAGCTCGGAGCGGACGCGTGTGATCAAGGGCAAGCCTTCCGGCAGGGGTCGACTGAGCTGCGGGCGCTCATCGACTCGATTCACGACCGCATGCCGACCAGACTTCCCGGCACACCTCTACGCGATCTTAACGGACCCGGCCGGTGACACCGGAGGTCACCGGCCGGGTGCGCGTCAGTTGCTCCCGGTGCGAATTGCCTCGAAAACGCCAGGATCGACCAGCGTCGAAGTATCGCCGAGCTCGCGTCCCTCGGCGACATCGCGCAGCAGCCTGCGCATGATCTTGCCGCTGCGCGTCTTGGGCAGCTCGGGCACGATGTGGATCTCGCGCGGCCGCGCGATCGGGCTGATCTCCTTCGACACCTGCGCCTTCAGCTCGGCGACGAGTTCGGGCCCCGCCGATCCCGCGGCCTCACCGGTGAGGATGGTGAACGCGACGATCCCCTGCCCGGTGGTCGCGTCGGTAGCGCCGACCACGGCGGCCTCGGCGACAGCCGGGTGCCCGACCAGCGCGGACTCGACCTCGGCGGTGGAGATGCGATGCCCGGACACGTTCATGACGTCGTCGACCCGGCCGAGCACCCACAGGTCACCGTCGGCGTCGAGTTTGGCGCCGTCGCCCGCGAAGTACCACCCCTGCTCGGCGTAGCGCTCCCAGTAGGTGGACCGGTAGCGATCCATATCGCCCCAGATGCCACGCAGCATCGACGGCCACGGCTTGTCGAGCACGAGGTATCCGTTGGCCTCGGTCTCCCCGAGCTGTACCGGTTTGCCCTCTTCGTCGACGACGGTCGCGGAGATTCCGGGCAATGGGCCCATCGCGGCGCCCGGCTTGGTCGCGGTGACGCCGGGCAGCGGTGAGATCATGATGGCGCCGGTCTCGGTCTGCCACCAGGTGTCGACGATCGGAGTCTTGTTCGCGCCGAACACGTCCCGGTACCAGCGCCAGGCTTCGGGGTTGATCGGTTCGCCGACGGAGCCGAGCAGTCGCAGGGTGCTCAGATCGTGTGCGTCGGGGATCTCGCGGCCCCATTTCATGAATGTGCGGATCAATGTGGGCGCGGTGTAATAGATGGTGACACCGTATTTTTCGATGATCTGGAAGTGCCGGTGTTCGTCGGGGGAGTTGGGGGTGCCTTCGTAGACGACCTGGGTGGCGCGGTTGGCGAGTGGTCCGTAGACGATGTAGCTGTGTCCGGTGACCCAGCCGATGTCGGCGGTGCACCAGTAGACGTCTTGTCCGGCTTTGTGGTCGAAGACGTTGTGGTGGGTGTAGGCGGTCTGGGTGAGGTATCCGCCGGTGGTGTGCAGGATTCCCTTGGGTTTTCCGGTGGTTCCGGAGGTGTAGAGGATGAACAGCGGATGCTCGGCGGGGAAGGGCTGCGCTTCGTGGGAAGGCGAAGCGACAGCGACGGTTTCGTGCCACCACACATCGCGCCCGTCCGTCCACGGCACCTCCGTCCCGACCCGGCGCACCACCAGCACGTGCTCCACCGACGACGGCACGTCACCCTTGGCGGCGAGCGCTTCGTCGACGGCCTCCTTGAGCGGTGCCGGCTTACCGCGCCGCCACTGACCGTCGGTGGTGATGATCAACCGGGCTTCGGCATCGTCGACCCGCTGACGCAGCGCGCTCGGCGAGAATCCCGCGAACACCACCGAGTGCGTGAGTCCCAGCCGCGCGCACGCCAGCATCGCCACGATCGCCTCGGGCACCATCGGCATGTAGATGGCGACGCGATCGCCTGCCACCAGCCCGAGCTCGGTCAGGTAGTTCGCCGCTCGCGAGACTTCTTCCAGGAGTTCGCGGTAGGTGATCTCGCGTGAGTCGCCGGGTTCGCCCTCCCAGTGGATAGCGACCTGGTCGCCGTGCCCGTCGATGACGTGGCGGTCGACGCAGTTATACGAGACGTTGAGCTCGCCGTCGCCGAACCAGCGCGCGACCGGGGCGTCGGCCCAGTCGAGCACCTCGGTGAAGGGTTTGTGCCAGTGCAGCCGGTTGGCCTGTTCGGCCCAGAAGCCGTCGCGGTCGGTCTCGCCACGGTCGTAGAGCGTGGCGTCCGCGTTGGCGGCGGCGGCGAATTCCGCACTCGGCGGATACGAGTCCTGGTGTCCTGCAGCAGTTTCGGTCACGTCGATTCAGCCTCACATGCCTGGTGCGGTCGGGTCGGTCGCCGGGGTGCGGCCCGGCTGTCTAGACAGTAGCCAACAGACCCGCGCGGGAGTGTCCCGTTATCGCGACGATGTTTCGCGGCGGTCAATAGGGCTAGTTCATCCGATGACTTCGCGGACAGACCGCCCGGTCGCAAGCTATCGTTTTTACTCAACGGTTCAGCTGAAGGTTCCCGATATTTGTTCATATTTTTCTGCCGAGGGCGAGGGGCTCGGCAATTTTTCCTGCGTTTCCAGCGAGTAACCGTACTGATACATGTGACCTGAAAATGGCTCGGATCGCTGAAAAATCCAGCCGGAGCCGCTAACCTCCGACCGTTAGCCACGGAATTGAACCGGGAGAGAGCGTTGAGATTCATCAGAGCGACCGCGCTGGTCGCGGCGGGACTGGTGGCCACAAGCCTCAGTCTCACCGCGTGCTCGTCCGACGACAGTGCTGATTCGAGCATCGTCACCACCAATGCGGGCGAGCCGCAGAATCCATTGGTGCCCAGCAATACCAACGAGAACATGGGTGGCCGCGTTGTCGACCGTTTGTTCGCCGGGCTGAAGTACTACGACGCCAACGGCGTCGCCCACGACGAGATGGCCGAGAAGATCGAGACGACCGATCGCAAGTCGTACAAGATCACCATCAAGCCGAACTGGAAGTTCACCGACGGCACCACGGTGACCGCGAAATCCTTTGTTGACGCGTGGAACTACGGCGCTCTCGCTGACAACGCGCAGCTGCAGAGTTACGTGTACAACCCCATCGCCGGGTTCGACGAGGTAAGCGCGGAAAAGCCGACCGCCAAGACAATGTCGGGCTTGAAGGTCGTCGACGACCGTACTTTCACCGTCGAGCTGAAGTCGCCCTCGATCGACTTCGAGAGCGCACTCGGCTACGCGCCGTTCTATCCGCTGCCCGAGGCCGCTTTCAAGGATATGAAGGCTTTCGGTGAGAAGCCGATCGGCAA
Organism: Nocardia sp. NPDC059195; assembly: GCF_042754695.1. Lineage (NCBI taxonomy): Bacteria > Bacillati > Actinomycetota > Actinomycetes > Mycobacteriales > Nocardiaceae > Nocardia > Nocardia sp. NPDC059195. The sequence goes on from NZ_JBHZBG010000018.1 coordinate 26,713, forward strand.
CGGTCCCTACGCTTTCGTTTCGTGGGAACACAACGTCAAGATCGACTTGACGCCCAACCCGGACTACCCCGGTGGCCGCCCGGCCAAGAACAAGGGCCTCCGATTCGTGATGTACCAGTCCTACGACACCGCGTACGCGGATCTGCAGGCGGGAAACCTCGACACCCTCGATACCATTCCCGACAGCGCCATTACCACGTACCAGAGCGACCTCGGCGACCGCGCGATCACCAAGCCGACCGCGCAGAACCAGCACATCGGCATCCAGACCACCGTGCCGCATTTCGGTGGCGAGGAAGGCGTTCTGCGTCGCAAGGCCATCTCGATGGCGATCAACCGCCCGCAGATCATCGACAAGATCTTCAACGGCACGCGCACGCCGTCGCGCGACTTCACCGCTGCGACCCTGCCTGGCTACGACGCGAACCTGCCGGGTTCGGAAGTGTTCGATTACAACCCCGACCAGGCCAAGAAACTGTGGGCGCAGGCCGACGCCATCTCGCCGTGGTCGGGTCAGTACCAGATCACCTACAACAGCGACGGCGGCCACCAGGCCTGGATCGAGGCCGTGGCCAACAGCGTGAAGAACACCCTTGGTATCGACGCGGTCGCCAACCCGATGCCGACGTTCAAGAACATCCGTGACGCGGTGAACGCCAAGACCATCGGCACGGCGTTCCGCTACGGCTGGCAGGGTGACTACCCGACGATGATGCAGTTCCTGGGTTCGCAGTACTACAGCTTCTCCGAGACCAACAACGTCAACTACAACAATCCCGAGGTCGACCGCCTGTTCAACGCCGCCCTCGCCGCCCCGACCCAGGCGGATTCCTACAAGCTGATCGCACAAGCGCAGGCCATCATGCTCGAGGACATGGCCGACATCCCGGTGTTCGACTATGTCGCCAACGCGGGTCGCTCGGACAAGGTCACCAAGGCCGAGCTCACCTGGAATGGTCTGTTCGACTTCGAGAACATCGAGAAGTAGAACTCGACGATGGGGCCGAGTCACTGTGTGTGGCTCGGCCCCCGCCGTTTTCGGAGGAAATGATGGCTTGGTACGTACTTCGGCGTCTGCTCCAGATGATCCCGGTATTCCTGGGCGCGACGCTGCTCATCTATGCGATGGTCTTCCTGATTCCGGGTGACCCGATCAAGGCGTTGGCAGGCGAGAAACAGTTGACGCCTGCCGCCGAGGCGGTACTGCGCGCTCGATATCACCTCGATCAGCCTTTCATCATGCAGTATCTGCATTATTTGAAAGGGATCCTCACCCTGGACTTCGGCACCTCGTTCTCGGGCCGACCGGTGCGCGAAGAACTCGAACGCGCCTTTCCGATCACCATCAAACTCGCGTTTCTCGCGGTGCTGATCGAAGGCTTCTTCGGCATCGTGTTCGGATTGATCGCCGGGTTGCGCAAAGGCAAGCTGTTCGATTCGGCGATGCTCATCGCGAGTCTGGTGATCATCGCGCTGCCGGTGTTCGTCGTTGGTTATCTCGCGCAATTCCTGCTCGGTGTGAAGTGGGGGATCGCCCCGGTCACCGTCACGGGTAAAGCGAGCCTGAGCGAGTTGATCGTGCCCGCGTTCGTACTCGGATCGCTGTCGTTCGCCTATGTGCTGCGGCTGACCCGGAACTCGGTGGCGGAGAACAAATCCGCTGATTTCGTCCGTACGGCGACGGCGAAGGGACTCGGGCGCCGTCGGGTGGTGACCGTGCACATTCTGCGGAATTCGATGATTCCGGTTGTCACCTTTCTCGGAGCCGATTTCGGCGCGCTGATGGCGGGCGCGATCGTCACCGAGGGCATCTTCAATATTCCCGGCGTCGGCGGCACCATGTACCAGGCGATCATCCGCGGCGAGCCGCCGACCGTGGTGTCGTTCGTAACGGTGTTGGTGGTGTTGTTCCTGCTCGTCAACCTCGTGATCGACCTGCTCTATGCCGCTCTGGACCCGAGGATCCGTTATGCATGACAAGCAACAGCATTTCGTGGCCCCCGCCGACGAGGTGGAGGTGCTCGCCACCGACCGTGTCCTGGACAAGGGCACCCCGACCAGCATCTGGGGCGACGCGTGGCGGCGACTGCGCCGAAACCCGGTGTTTCTCGTCTCGGTGGTGTTGATCGTGTTCGTCATGCTCGTGGTGGTGTGGCCTTCGCTGTTCACCGACCAGGATCCGCGATTGTGCCTCGGCGAGTTCGGCATGGACGGCCCGCGTGCGGGTCATCCGTTCGGATTCGACAAGCAGGGCTGTGATGTCTTCGCGCGCACCATCTACGGCGCGCGGGCTTCGGTGACCGTCGGCATCGGCTCGGCCGCGCTGTTCCTGCTGGTAGGCGGCATCCTCGGCGCGATCGCCGGCTTCTACGGTGGCCTGCTCGACACGGTCGTCTCGCGTGTCGCCGAGATCTTCTTCGCCATCCCGATGGTGCTGGCCGCGATCGTGCTGCTGCAGCTGCTGCGGCCCGCGGGGATCATGACGGTCATCACGATCCTGGTTGCCTTCACCTGGCCGCAGGCCGCGCGCATCACGCGTGGCGCGGTGATCGAGGCCAAGAACAGCGAATATGTCACCGCTGCCAAGGCATTGGGTGTGTCGCGTCTCGGCACGCTGATGAAGCACGTGCTGCCCAACTCGGCGAGTCCGCTGATCGTGGTCGCCACCATCTGGCTCGGCGTCTTCATCGTCACCGAGGCGACGCTGTCCTACCTCGGCGTCGGCCTGCCACCGAGCATCGTGTCCTGGGGCGCCGATATCGACCGCGCCAAGACCGAGATCCGTACCTCGCCGATCCTGTTCTACCCGGCGACCGCGCTGGCCATCACGGTGCTGAGCTTCATCATGCTCGGTGACGCGGTGCGCGACGCGCTCGATCCGAAGGAGCGCACCCGATGAAGCCCCTGCTCGAAATCCGGGACCTGGACGTCAGTTTCACCTCCGACGGCAAGCAGATTCCTGCCGTGCGCGGGGTGAACCTCACTGTCTATCCCGGTCAAACCGTTGCCATCGTCGGCGAATCCGGCTCGGGCAAGTCGACGACCGCGCACGCGATCATCGACCTGCTGCCCGGCACCGGCAAGGTGACCGGCGGTTCCATCCTGTTCGACGGCAAGGACCTGACCACGGCGTCGGAGAAGGAGATCGTCGCGATTCGCGGCAACGGCATCGGCCTGGTTCCGCAGGACCCGATGTCGAACCTGAACCCGGTGTGGAAGATCGGCTTCCAGATCCGGGAAACCCTGGTGGCCAACGGGATCGCCACCGGTAGCGCGGCTCGCGAACGCTCGGTGGAACTGCTGACAGAGGCGGGGATGACCGATGCCGAACGGCGGGTGAACCAGTACCCGCACGAGTTCTCCGGCGGTATGCGTCAGCGCGCGCTCATCGCGATCGGTCTGTCGTGCAGGCCGAAACTGCTGATCGCCGACGAGCCGACCTCGGCACTCGATGTCACGGTGCAGCGCCAGATCCTCGGTCATCTCGAACAGCTCACCACCGAGCTGGGGACCGCGGTGCTGCTGATCACCCACGACCTCGGCCTCGCCGCGGAACGGGCCGAGCACCTGGTGGTGATGTATCGCGGCAAGGTGGTGGAATCCGGTCCCGCGCTCCAGATTCTGCGCGATCCGCAGCACGCGTATACCAAGAAGCTGGTGAACTCCGCGCCATCGTTGGCGGCCTCGCGGATGTCGTCGTCGCGGCAGCGGGCCGAGGTGCGTGCGCAGGCTGTGGAAGTAGCTGTCGCCGAGAAGGCGTCCGACGCGCTGCCCGACACGGTCCTCGATGTACGAAACCTGTCCAAGGCGTTCAAGATTCGAGGTAAGCGTCCATGGCAGTCCGCGGATTTCGTGGCCGTCGACGACGTGAGTTTCACGGTCTGTCGGGGTACAACCACCGCGATCGTCGGCGAGTCGGGATCGGGCAAGTCGACCATCGCGCAGATGGTGCTCGGCCTGCTCGAACCGACGTCGGGCACAGTGGCTTTCGACGGCAAGGACGTCGCGAAGCTGGACAGCAAGGGCGCGTTCGCATTCCGGCGCCGAGTGCAACCGATCTTCCAGAATCCCTACGGTTCGCTCGACCCGATGTACTCGATCTTCCGCACGATCGAGGAGCCACTGCGGGTACACAAGATCGGTACCGCCGCCGAGCGCGAAGCGGTGGTGCGCGACCTGCTCGACAAGGTGTCGCTGCCGTCGTCGGTGCTGCGGCGCTATCCCAACGAGTTGTCGGGCGGGCAACGTCAGCGGGTGGCGATCGCCCGCGCGCTGGCGCTATCGCCGGAAATGGTGGTCTGTGATGAGGCGGTCTCGGCCCTGGATGTGCTGGTCCAGGCCCAGATCCTCACATTGCTCAATGATCTCCAGGCGGAGCTGGGGCTGACGTATCTGTTCATCACCCACGACTTGGCTGTTGTTCGGCAGATCGCGGACAACGTGTTGGTGATGTGCGAGGGCAAGGTGGTGGAAGCGGCTACGACCGATGAGGTGTTCGCGTCTGCGCGCGAGGAGTACACACGGACGTTGCTCGAGGCGATTCCCGGTCGCGAGCTGCTCACGGGGTAGTAGAGGGGTTGTTGAAGGGCGGTGGGTCTTGGGTAGTTGGCGTACCGTGGGTTCGTCCGAGGTGGTGCGGTGTTGGTCGCAGGGGTTGGAGACGCCGGTGGATCGAATCGATGCTGAACGGCTGGCCGAGCGGGAAGCGCGGCGGCGTAGGGCGGTGACCCCGGCGGCGAAGCGGCTCGCCGAGGTTCCGTGGCCGGATCGCAGCTGGCCGACGGTGCGCGGGTTGTATGTGACCGTGGGGGCCGCACTGTACGAGCGGTAACCTCCATGCCGTGACTGATCCGCTGCAGCCCCTGGTCGACCTGCCCGGCGTGCGCGAGGCCGCCGACAAGGCGCGCGACGCGCTCGCGGCCGTGCATCGGCACAAGTCGAACCGGCGCGGTTGGGCGACCACCGCCGCCGAAGCCGCCGTCCGTGCCGCCCGTTCCTCGGCGGCCATCGAAGGCGCGAGTACCGACCTGCCCGCCGATGGTCAGGTCGGCGACCCGGTGCTGACCGGCGCGTTGCGGGTGGGTCAGGCGCTCGACGGCGACGCGCTCACCAATCTCATCGGCACCTGGCGGCGCGCGCCCTTGCAGGCGCTGGCCCGGCTGCACCTGCTCGCCGCCGCCGACCTGGTGACCGACGATCAGGAACTCGGTCGTCCCCGCTCGACGCCGGGCGTCGCCGAGCGGCTCGATCTGCTCGCGCAAACCGTCCAGACCAGCAAAGCACCCGCCCCCGTGATCGCGGCGATCGTGCACGGCGAACTGCTGACATTGCGTCCGTTCGGCACCGGCGACGGGGTCGTCGCGCGCGCTGCTTCGCGTCTGGTCGCGGTGGCCAGTGGGCTCGATCCGCACAGCCTCGGCGTGCCCGAGGTGTTCTGGCTGCGCCGCCGTCAGGCCTACCTCGACGCGGCGGCCGGATTCGGCATGGGCACGGCCGAAGGTGTCGGCGGCTGGGTGCTGTTCTGCGCGGGCGCGCTGGAAGACGGTGCTCGCGAGGCGAACTCGATCGCTGACGCGGCGGCAGGCTGAGCCCCATCGAAGGCGACCCCACACATCGAAACGGGCGGCGTTGTCGATTGCTCGACCTCACCGCCCGCTAGCACGGAACACCCGGTTACCAAGCGTGCAGGGTGGGTTGTGTTCGGTGGCCTCGGCGATCATCCCAACCCCGCCGGTTCATCCCCGCAACCTGTGCGAGGCGTTCGCCGACGTGAGCTCGAATTTCGCAGGCCCACAACTCTTTCAGCCTTGTCGCGGCGCGCTCCGCGTGGGTGCCTGGTGTCCGTGCTGGGAAGGGTGGGATGGGAGGCGAAACCTTCTCTTCCGGGTCCGTCTTGGCCTTCCGTCCTTCCGTGCCTCCATTCTTACACTGTGATGGCACTCACATCAAGGGCTTCGGAGGCATTACCGAATCCTATCGAATTCGGCGTGTCGCTCGGAGATTCGTGCTGGAGCGTCGCAGGTCAGCGTCGTTTGCGCAGCAGCCGATAGCTGATCGCGCCCGCGATGATCGCGCTGAGTCCGACGGCTGCCGTCGCGGCGACGGTGGTGGTCGACGGCGTCTGGAATCGCGACCACAGCGACACCGGATTGGAGAATGTGAGCACCGGCCAGCCGCGGCTCGCCGCCTCCTTGCGCAGCGCTCGGTCGGGGTTGACCGCGGTCGGATGGCCGACAGCGCTCAGCATCGGCACATCGGTCACGGAGTCGGAGTAGGCGTAGCACCGTGACAGGTCGTAGCCCTGCTCGGCGGCGAGTTTCTCGATGGCGGCGACCTTGCCCTCGCCGTAGCAGTAGAACTCGATGTCGCCGGTGTACTTGCCGTCCTCGGCCACCATCCGGGTCGCCTCGGTGTGCGAGGCGCCGAGCACCTCCGCGATCGGGCTGACGATCTCCTCACCGGAAGCCGAGACGATCACCACATCGTGTCCGCGGATCTTGTGATCGGCGATCAGATCGGCCGCCTCGGCGTAGATCAACGGATCGACGAGATCGTGAAGTGTCTCGGCCACAATGGCTTTCACCTGCTCCACATCCCAGCCCGCGCACATGTTGGCCAGGTTTGCCCGCATCCGTTCCATCTGGTCGTGATCGGCACCGGAAAGCAGGAACAAAAAGTGTGCGTAGCTGCTCTCCAACACGGCTCTGCGGTTGAGCAGACCCTGCGCGTAGAACGGTTTGCTGAAGACGAACGCGCTCGACTTCGCGATCACTGTTTTGTCGAGATCGAAGAACGCGGCGACCCGCCCGCCCGGCACCGGGGCTCCGCCCGATTTGCCGAGTCTTGTGTCCGTAGGCGAGGTCTGGTCGCGTTCTGGCGTCACGTCAACAGAATAGGCACGACCAGCGCGCACCGCAGGATCGACTGCCCGCACCGTGGAAAAGGGTTTGCCCCGGGGACGCCGGAAGGTGCGAATCGCCGAAGAATGTCGGCGAATGCTACTTGCGCCCGAACTAGGGAGTGGGTGTAGTATTGCTGGCACCTGGACTTAGTCCAGGCGCGTTCAGCCCGACCCCCCGGGGCTGAACCCGACGGCCCCAGCCTCCTCCCCCCCGGCTGGGGCCGTCCTCTATTTCGGGGACGATCGTAAAAGTTCTCCACACCCCCGAGTTATCCACAATCGGCGTTTTCGGGGTGTTGACAACTTCCTCGCTCGGCGACGCTGAGTCGTATGAACCCAGCCCCGATGCGCAGCGGCTCCCCACCCATCGCGCCCGCTCTCGTGCTCGTGCGTGACGACCGATTGCGTGCGGAGGTACGCCGGGTCGCGGCCGCCGCCGAGCGCGTCACCGACGAACGGGTGATGCCTGTCGGCAGGCATGCGTGGGCAGGGGCCGGGATGGTGATCCTCGATACCGCCGCCGCTGTTGCCGCCGCTGTCGCCGGCTGTCCGCGGCGGGCGGGCGTTGTCCTGGTCACCGAGGGGGAACCGGCCGTGCCCGACTGGCAGGCGGCGACGGCGGTGGGTGCCGAACGGGTTGTCGCGCTGCCATCGGGTGCGGTCGCGCTGGTCGAACAGTTCGCCGAACACGCTGAATCCCGCACGGGCGAAGGGATAGTCGTCGCGGTGGTAGGCACGGGTGGTGGCGCCGGGGCATCCACGCTTGCCGCGGCTACCGCGCTGCGCGGGGCCGCGCGCCGCGTCCGTCGCGACACGGTGCTGATCGACGGTGCCCCGCTCGACGGCGGGATAGATCTGGTGTTGGGCATGGAGAATGTGCCAGGGCTGCGATGGCCCGACCTGATCATCGAGGACGGGCGGGTGTCCGCCGCGGCACTGCATAATGCGTTGCCCGCCGCGTCTCCCGGCTTGGCGGTGCTGTCCTGCGGGCGAGCGCGGCCAGGTGCCGCCGGGCAGGGTCGCTCGCCGACCGACCCGGCTGGACGCGCTGCGGTCGGATATTCGCCGACCGGCTCGTCCCGCGCGGCCGGGCATGCGGTGAGCGGATATCCGATCGGGTCGGCGCCTGGGGATGGATGTGCGGGGATCGGCGGGTCGCCGATCGGGTCGGCGCCCATGTCTGCGCGTGCGGGGATCGGATATTCGCCTGCCGGGTCTGTGGCCGGGCGCCCGCGGGCCGGATGGTCAGCCACCGAGCTGTCTCCCGCTGCCGTGCGCGCGGTCATCGAATCCGGCAGGGACGCAGGCGATCTTGTCGTCTGTGATGTCTCGTCCGAGCGTGGTCCTGCCGCCGACGCGATGCTCGATGCCGCCGACCTGGTCGTCCTCATTGTCCCGGCGCTACTGCGCTCCATCGCCGCGGCCGAAGTCGTCTCGGCGTATCTGGGAGAACGAAACCCTAACCGTGGCTTGATAGTTCGTGGACCCGCGCCGGGTGGCCTCCGCGGGGCGGAAGTGGCCGAGTTGCTCGGGTTGCCGCTCCTGGCCGCAGTTCGAGGGCAAGCCGGCCTGGCGTCCCGCCTCGAACGCGGAGGTTTGAGCGTGCGCCGCCGTGGGCCCCTACGAGACGCCGCCGATGCGGTCCTCGCCATGGTCGGAGCTGACGCGCCATGACTACCGCCGGTATGACCACATTTGTCACCGTCGATCTCCTCGAACGGGTCCGTGAGCGCCTCGCCGAACATCCGGGTGTCCCTGATGCCGCGCAACTGGCGGCCGCGATCCGTACCGAAGCCGGCGGTGTGCTTGCCGATACCGACCTGCTCCGGGCCCTGCGCCTGCTGCAGACCGAGATGACCGGGGCGGGGCTGCTCGAACCGCTGCTGCACGATCCTCGGGTCGCCGATGTGCTCGTTACCGCCCCGGATTCGGTGTGGGTCGACCGTGGCCGCGGGCTGGAGTTGACCGATGTGCGGTTCGCCGACGAGGCAGCTGTTCGCCGCCTCGCCCAGCGTCTCGCCCTAGCCGCGGGCCGCCGCCTCGACGATGCTCAACCCTGGGTCGACGGGAAACTCGCCGGAACCGAAGCTACGCTGGGCGATGCGTTCGGCGTCCGACTCCACGCCGTCCTCGCCCCCGTCGCCCACGACGGCACCTGCCTATCCCTTCGCATCCTCCGACCCGCAACTCAGGGTCTCGACGCGCTGGCCGCCGCAGGCTCGATTCCACCGGACGCCCGCCGACTGCTCGGCGACATCGTCCGCGCCCGCCTCGCATTCCTCGTCGTAGGCGGCACCGGCGCGGGAAAAACTACGCTCCTGTCCGCCCTGCTCGCCGCGGTAGACCCGGCCGAACGGATCATCTGCGTCGAAGACGCCGCCGAACTCGCCCCCGTTCATCCCCATGTCGTGCGCCTGGTCGCACGGACCGCGAACGTCGAAGGTGTGGGCGCTGTTACGGTCCGCGACCTGGTCCGCCAGGCATTGCGAATGCGGCCCGACCGGATTGTCGTCGGCGAGGTCCGCGGTGCCGAAGTGGTCGACCTGCTGACCGCGCTCAATACCGGCCACGATGGCGGTGCAGGCACCGTCCACGCCAACTCACCCCAGGAAGTCCCCGCCCGGCTGGAAGCACTGGCCGCCCTCGGCGGGATGGACCGCGGCGCCCTGCACAGCCAACTGGCCGCCGCGGTCCAGGTAGTCCTCCACGTCCACCGCCGCTCCGACGGAACCCGCGCCCTACGCGAAATCGGCGTCCTCCACCGTGATTCCGACGGCGTCCACATCACCCCGGCCTGGCGGTCGGGCAGCCACCCGACCCCCGCGGCCGCCGAACTCCAACGACTACTCGAGGTGCGCCTCGGATGAGCGATCTCATTGCGGAGATGGTGGTTTCACCGCCTGATCGGCGCGTGATGACCGAGCAGCAGATTTCGTCTCGAGGAAGGTGAGCTCGTGGGTAGTGCGTTGCTCTGTTGTGCGGTTGCGGTGCTCGTGCTGCCAGTGGCGGGCGGGCAGCGGCGGTTCGCGCGCCTGTTCGGCGCGGGCGGGCGAAGCGCTCGGAGACGGGTGCCTGTGGAGTGGTGTGCAGGAATCGGATTGGGGTGCACGGCGTTCACGTTCGGCCCCGGCGTCGGCCTGGCAGCTCTCATGCTGGGAGTCACGGTGGCAGCGCGGAAACGGCGCGGTCGTGGTGACCGCGACCGACGCCGTGAATGTGGACACCTACTGGCCGGTCTCGAAGCCGTGGTCGGCGAGCTCCGAGTCGGCGCTCACCCGAGCGCGGCGGCCGAATCCGCCGCAGGCGAGTCGCGCGGCGAAGCCGCACGCGTACTGGCGATCAGCGCGGGCCGCAGCCGCCTCGGTGGCTCCGGCGCCGACGGCTGGGTTCAACCGGATTCGATTGTCGCCGACGAACTGTCGAGGGTCGCCGCCGCCTGGCGAGTAGCCGAAGAACACGGACTGGCCCTGGCAGAGCTGCTCTCGGCCGCCAGATCAGACCTGCTCGGCCGCACCCGCTTCCGAGACCGCACCGAAGCCGCCCTTGCCGGCGCCCGAGCATCGGCTACCGTCCTGGCCTGCCTCCCCTTGGTAGGCATCGGCCTAGGTCAACTGATGGGCGCCGCCCCGCTCACAATCCTGTTCACAGCTCCGGCCGGCGAGCTACTGCTCCCACTGGGCGCGGCCCTGGCCTGCTGTGGACTGCTGTGGACAGATGTCATCACCCGCAAGAGCACGGCCTGACCCACATCGCGGCACGGTCGAACGGTTGGCAGAAGTGGCCGCCGACCCGACCGCCTGTGGACAGATGTGAACACCCCGACCAGACCACAGGCTGACCGCGAATTTCCCAGCGGGTCGGCCCGGATCGGGTGTGGACAGGTGTGGATCAAACTTCGAGGAGGGGATTGCTGTGCAGGGGATGGTTGGCGCTGCTTCGCCGGCGGCGTTGTTGCTCGCCGCGGTGGCGATCGTGTTGTTGCCCGGGCGGGTTGCCGTCAGCCGACGAGTACGTGCGCTCGGCCCGCCAGCAGTTGGTGTCTCCGGAGCGACGGGCGGCGCCGCGAAGGTCGATCCGCTCGGGTCTGCGTCCGCCTTCGATCTGCTGGCCGCTTGTCTACGCGCGGGACTACCGATGGCCGCGGCCGCGCGCGCGAGTGCGCCGACAGCACCGCCAGTTCTTCGAGCCGCATTGCTCAGGGCCGCAGACCTTCTCGCGCTGGGCGCCGACCCGGCGACGGCATGGGAGCGGGCGGCCGCGGATGCCGTCGGGTCGATCGGCGCCGACGAGGTGGAGTCGCTGGCCAGGATGGCACGCCGCTCGGCCCGCTCCGGCGCCTCGCTGGCAGCGGCGGTCGGCGAACTGGCCGCGCAGCGCCGCGAAGCCGTGGAAGACGCCGCCGTCGCGCGCGCCGAACGCGCGGGCGTGCTGATCGGCGGCCCGCTCGGCCTGTGCTTCCTGCCCGCTTTCGTCTGTCTCGGCATCGTCCCGGTCGTCATCGGCCTGGCGGACCGAGTGCTCGGCGAGGGCGGCCTGCTGTGACCGGCCACGACGAGGCCACCGAATCTTCACCGGGCGGAGCAGCCGCGCGGTGCAACCAGAGAGGGGATCACGATGACGTTCGTCCACGCGGTATACACGGGGGCCCGCACCCGATTCACGCGTCTGCTGATCGACGACGACGGCATGTCCACGGCAGAATACGCAATCGGCACTATCGCCGCGGCGGCCTTCGGGGCAGTGCTCTATGGGGTCGTCACCGGGGACAGCATTGTCAACGCGCTGACCGGCATCATCGACAAGGCGCTCAACACGAGCGTGTAAACGACTGCGACACAAGCACTCTCGGTGCCGATGCGGGTGCGGTGACGGTCGAGGCCGCCATCGCCCTCGCGGCCTTGGTGTGCGCTGTAGCGCTGTGCGTCGGCGCCCTCCTTGCCGGATCCACCCAGGTCCGCTGCACCGACGCGGCCCGCGAGACCGCCCGGTTGGCCGCCCGCGGTGACACTGCGCGGGCGATCGCCGCGGGCAAAACCGTCGCCCCACCGGGCGCGACCATCGAACTTCGCACCGAAGGAGATCGAGTCGTAGCCACGGTCGCCGCGAACACCCCACTGCTCCCCGGTCTGCGCCTTCGCGCCGAAGCCGTAGCCGTCACCGAGCCGGGAGTGTGACCGTGAGGGCAAGGCGCGACAGGTCGGCGTGGCGTGGGCTGGCTGGGGATGCGGGCGGGGCGACGGTGTTCGTATGCGTGGCGTTGGCTGGGTTGATCTGTCTGACGTTGTTGGTGGGGCAAGTGGGTGGGGTGGTGGTGGCTCGGCATCGGGCACAGGGTGCCGCTGATCTGGGGGCGTTGGCCGCGGCGGTGGTATTGGCGGAGGGCGCGGAGTCGGGATGTGGGGAGGCCGGGGAGATTGCTCGGCGGATGGAGGTTCGGGTGCGGCGATGCGTGGTCGCCCAGTGGGATGTTGTTGTCGATATCGAGGCGAATGTGTCGGCGGGAGTGTTCGGCGTGCGCACTGTGCGGGCTTCGGCACGGGCCGGTCCGGTAGAAGAGAATGAGTGACGCGGAAGTGTTATCACTGGTCGGTGGTTGTTCCGTGCCGAGCCAATTCGGAATTCGGCGCCGAGCCCGTTTGCGCATTCTTTGATCTCGCCAAGAAAAAAATGAAAAGTATTCGTGCGGCGGTACCGGCGGTTCCAGTTGGCTATGGGCCAGTTAATAGAAAAGTAGTCCTTTTTAATCGGACATCGAGTGTTCGTGGACATATCGCCGCTGGTCAACGCTAATTCGGACGAGTGACCAGCATTTCTTTGAGTGAGGTGTATCGGCGGTCACGTGGCGCGCACGCGGACATCACGAATCCGCGGGCTGGTCACCATGGGCCCGAAGCTCGCGGAGAACGGCGGCCAGCAAGCGTCCGGCGGCGTCCTTGTCCAGGGGGTTGTTGCCGTTGCCGCACTTGGGCGACTGCACACACGAGGGACATCCGTCCTGGCAGGCACAGCTGCGGATCACGCTCAATGTGGCGGCCAGCCAGGCTGTGAGCTGGGCGTATCCGCGTTCGGCGAAGCCGGCACCGCCGGGCTGCCCGTCGTAGACGAACACCGTCGGCGCACCCGTATCGGGATGCTCGGCGATGGAGACACCACCGATATCCCACCGGTCGCAGCCCGCGACCAGGGGCAACATGCCGATGGCCGCATGCTCGGCCGCGTGCAATGCGCCGGGCAGCTGTTCGTCGGCGATGCCGGCGGCGGCGAGCAGGTGGGGCGTGACGGTATACAGAACAGCCTTGGTGTGGAGAGTGTGTGCGGGCAGATCGAGCTCCACCTGGTCGAGCACCTCACCGGTCACCAGCGTCCGCAGGTAGCCGACAACCTGGTTGGTGACCGCGACCTGCGCGGATGCCGCGGTGACGGCGCCGAGCACGCGCTCCTCGATAACCCCTTCGACGGTGATCGAGGTGATCTGCCGGGAGCTGGTGGTGAAGCCGGGATCCACCTCGTTGACGAACGCGACACCACCCTCGAGGTCGAGTTCGTCGACGAGATAGGTCTCGCCCTGGTGCAGATGGACAGCCCCGGTGTGCAGGGTGGCCGGGGCCCGGCCCGCGTCGGCGGTGCCGAGCAGTCGTCCGGTTTCGGCGTCGACGATCACGACCGGCGAGCCGAGCCCACCGCGCACATCCACGTCGTCGTGCGGGTGGGTGTGCGCGGTGACATGCCATCGAGCGCCCGAGCCACGGGTGCTCGGCCTGCGCCGGATCAAGCCCTGTTCGGCCAGGTCGGCAAGTACTTCATCGGCCCTGAGCTCGCTCACCTCGATCTCGGTGAGCGGCAGTTCCATCGCGGCGCACAGCAGTTGGGGGCCGAGGATATAGGGGTTGTAGGGGTCGGTGATGGTGGCCTCGATCGGCCGGTCGAGCAGCGCTTCCGGGTGATGCACCAGGTAGGTGTCGAGCGGGTCGTCGGTAGCCACGAGTACCACCAGCGAACCCTGCAACCGCCTGCCCGCCCGCCCTGCCTGCTGCCAGAACGAGGCGACCGTCCCGGGAAAACCGGCGATGACCACGGCATCGAGGCCCGCGATGTCGACACCGAGTTCGAGGGCGTTGGTACTGGCCGCGCCGAGCAATGTCCCCTGCGACAGCGACTGCTCGAGCTCGCGCCGGTCCTCGGCCAGATATCCCGCCCGATAGGCGGCAACCCGTTCCTGCAGTTCAGGGGCGGTTTCAGCGAGGACGCGCCGGGCATCCAGTGCGATCAGTTCAGCGCCGCGCCGCGAGCGAACGAAGGTGAGTGTCCTGGCGCCCTCGGTGACCAGGGCCGCCATGATCTTGGCCGCCTCGCTGGTAGCGGTGCGTCGCACCGGCGCCCCGTTCTCCCCGGTCTGCATCGCACTCAGCGGCGGTTCCCACAGCGCGACAGTGCGGGCGCCGCGCGGTGAGCCGTCCTCGGTGACGGCGACAACCGGCGCCCCGATCAGCCTGCTCGCCGACGCGGCCGGATCGGCACTGGTGGCCGAGCACAGGATGAACACCGGATCGGCGCCGTAGAACCGCGCGAGCCTGCGCAGCCTGCGCAGCACCAGCGCGACATGCGAACCGAACACTCCTCTATATGCGTGGCATTCGTCGACGACCACATATCGCAGGTTGCGCAGCACCCGCGCCCAGCGCTGATGCGAGCGCAGAATCCCGACGTGCAGCATGTCGGGATTGGTGAAGATCCAGCGTGCGTTGGCCCGCACCCACTGCCTGACCTCGGCGGGAGTATCGCCGTCATAGCTCGCCGGATGCGCCTCCCGCAGCGGATTGTCATGGATCAGGCTGCCGACGGCGCGCAGCTGATCGGCACCGAGCGCCTTGGTAGGGGAGAGGTATAGCGCGGTGGCGCGCGGGTCGTAGTGCAGCGCGGTGAGCACCGGCAACTGGTATCCGAGCGATTTCCCTGATGCGGTTCCCGTGCTCACCACCACGTGGTTCCCGGTCGCCGCGAGATCGGCTGTGCGGGTCTGGTGTTCCCACGGCAGCTCGATCCCCTGCGCATCCAGGGCTGTGACCAGCTCCGATGGCACCCATTCCGGCCATGCGGTGGTGCTCGCGCGCTGTGCGGGCAGCTCCGCCACATGGGTCAGTGGGTTGCCGCCGACAGCCGCTTCGGTCAGGACACGATTCAGCAACGATCGCCCGTAGCTCTCGCTCGTTTCGTGCTCTCGGACCCCGGTCCGGTCTGTCGGATTCATCCAGTCCTCCTCTCACGCGACACGAGAAGTGTGAAACGTGTGTGTGCGCCAACCACTACCTGGGATTTCGTAACCCAGTAGCGATCTGGGTCACAGCAAGTTTGCTAGAAGCTCACTCGGTTATCTAGAAGCAAACAGACCGAAAGTACGGATACACCCAATCTGTCCCTTACCTGCACATTCGCAAGATCATGAATTTTGCAAATAGTCGGTAACTCGACTGTCGAATTGCGCAGAGACATGGTTCACTGGGTCTCGGTCGCAAGCTTCTGTGTTCGAGGGACGGATCCAAGGTCCAAACCATCAGCAGGATCGTTGTTGCGAACGCCGTGCTCAGGATTTCCTTGCAGGGGGACCAACGGTACAGCGGTCGGAACGGGCCCGGTGGACGAACCCAGTTGTCCGCCGTTTCCGGTAGAAAGAGAAGGAAACAGAATGGCACAGGGAACTGTGAAGTGGTTCAACGCGGAGAAGGGGTTCGGCTTCATCGCGCCCGAGGACGGCTCAGCTGACGTCTTCGTCCACTACTCGGAGATCCAGGGCACGGGCTTCCGTACCCTCGAGGAAAACCAGAAGGTCGAATTCGAGGTCGGCCAGGGCACCAAGGGCCCCCAGGCTACCGGCGTTCGCGCGCTCTCCTGAGCTGCGAAACACAACAACGCCTCATCCCCCTCCTCCGCATGCGGAGGAGGGGGATGAGTCATTTCCGGGTAGCATCGCCCAGGACAGCGCCCGCGACGGCTACCGCCGCAAATGCCTCTACCCCCAGTGCGCAGGGTATAAACGTCACTGATGGTGATGTCCGAACATCACTGTCAGCCCCAGCCGCGCACCGAGCGGACCTCCCGACGCGCGGATCAAGAAGGAAGGTGTTCGCCGGTGGCAACACGAGACCGCAGTTCAGCCGACCAGGGCCGACCCCTGCGTCGTCTCGTGATCGTCGAGTCGCCGACGAAGGCCCGCAAGATCGCGCCCTATCTGGGCCGTAACTACACCGTCGAGGCCTCGGTGGGCCACATCCGCGACTTGCCGCGCGGTGCCGCCGACGTGCCTGCCAAATACAAGGGGCAGTCGTGGGCGCGCCTCGGTGTCGACGTCGATCACGACTTCGAGCCGATCTATGTGGTGAACCCGGATAAGAAGGCCAAGGTCGCCGAGCTCAAGAGCTTGCTGGCCGACGCCGACGAGCTCTACCTCGCCACCGACCCCGACCGCGAGGGCGAGGCCATCGCCTGGCACCTGCTCGAAACACTCAAGCCGAAGGTCCCGGTTCGCCGGATGGTCTTCCACGAGATCACCGAGCCCGCCATCCTCGCGGCCGCCGCCGACACGCGCGAGCTCGATAACGACCTGGTCGACGCGCAGGAAACCCGCCGCATCCTGGACCGCCTCTACGGCTACGAAGTCTCCCCGGTCCTGTGGAAGAAGGTGATGCCGCGGCTGTCCGCCGGTCGCGTGCAGTCCGTTGCCACTCGAGTGATCGTGCAGCGTGAGCGTGAGCGCATCGCGTTCCGCTCCGCCGGGTACTGGGATATCGCCGCCAAGCTCGACGCCGGTCCCGACGAGAAGTCCGATTCGACCAACCCGCGCACGTTCGGCGCGCGCCTTGTGCAGGTTCAGGGCGACCGGGTCGCCTCCGGTCGTGACTTCGGTTCCGACGGTCAGCTCAAGTCGGCCACCGGTGTCGTCGTGCTCGACGAGGCCTACGCCCGCAGGCTGGCCGAGGCGCTCGACGGTGCTGCCCTCGAGGTGAGCTCGGCTGAGGCCAAGCCGTACACGCGCAAGCCGTATCCGCCGTTCATGACTTCCACGTTGCAGCAGGAAGCGGGCCGCAAGCTGCGGTTCACCTCCGAGCGCACGATGCGGGTCGCGCAGCGGCTGTACGAAAACGGCTACATCACCTACATGCGTACCGACTCCACGACGCTGTCGGAGTCGGCCATCGCGGCGGCTCGCTCGCAGGCGACCCAGCTCTACGGCGCGGAGTACGTCTCGCCCTCGCCGCGCCAGTACACCCGCAAGGTCAAGAACGCGCAGGAGGCACACGAGGCGATCCGTCCCTCGGGTGACACGTTCATGACCCCCGGCCAGCTGGCCTCGAAGGTCGACAACGACGAGTTCAAGCTCTACGAGATGATCTGGCAGCGCACGGTCGCCTCGCAGATGGTCGACGCGCGCGGCACCACGCTGACCTTGCGCATCACTGGCACCGCGGGGACCGGCGAGGAGTGCGTGTTCTCGTCCTCGGGTCGCACCATCACCTTCGCCGGGTTCCTCAAGGCCTATGTCGAGAGTGTGGACGAGGAGGCGGGCGGCCAGTCCGACGACGCCGAATCTCGTTTGCCCGCATTGGAAGAGGGCCAGAGCGTCACCGCCGTCGAGCTCACTCCCGACGGCCACAGCACCAACCCGCCCGCTCGCTACACCGAAGCCTCGCTGATCAAGACGCTGGAAGACCTCGGCATCGGCCGTCCGTCGACCTACTCCTCGATCATCAAGACGATCCTCGATCGTGGGTACGTCTACAAACGCGGCAGCGCGCTGGCTCCGGCCTGGGTGGCGTTCGCGGTGATCGGTCTGCTCGAGGCCTACTTCGGCCGACTCGTCGACTTCGACTTCACCGCCGCGATGGAGGACGACCTCGACGCGATCGCCGGTGGGCGCGAGCAGCGTGGAAACTGGTTGTCCAGCTTCTACTTCGGTGGCGATCACGGTGCCGAGGGTTCGGTCGCGCGTTCGGGCGGCCTCAAGAACATGGTCTCCGTGCAGCTCGACGACATCGACGCGCGCGAAGTGAACTCGATCAAGATGTTCGTCGACGAAGAGGGCCGCGATGTCGTGGTCCGCGTCGGCCGGTTCGGTCCCTATCTCGAGCGGATGGTCATCAATCCTGATGACCCCGAAGGGGATCGG
Source organism: Nocardia sp. NPDC059195 (assembly GCF_042754695.1). Lineage (NCBI taxonomy): Bacteria > Bacillati > Actinomycetota > Actinomycetes > Mycobacteriales > Nocardiaceae > Nocardia > Nocardia sp. NPDC059195. Next base: position 44,775 of record NZ_JBHZBG010000018.1, read on the forward strand.
ATCTCGCAGCGGGCGAACCTGCCCGACGATCTGCCGCCGGACGAGCTGACGCCCGAGGTCGCCGAGAAGCTGTTCTCGACGCCGCAGGAGGGTCGTTCGCTCGGCGTCGACCCGGTATCGGGGAACGAAATCGTCGCCAAGGAAGGACGTTTCGGCCCGTACGTCACCGAAGTACTGCCGGAACCGCCCGCGCCCGACCCGGACGCGGCGCCGGCGAAGAAGACCAAGAAGGCCGCGGAGGTCAAGCCGCGCACCGGTTCGCTGTTCAAGTCGATGGACCTCGCCGAGATCACCCTCGACGACGCGCTGATGCTGCTCTCGCTGCCCCGCGTGGTCGGCAACGACCCCACCTCGGGCGAGGAGATCACCGCGCAGAACGGCCGCTACGGCCCGTATCTGAAGAAGGGCACCGACTCTCGCTCGCTGGCGACCGAGGATCAGCTGTTCTCGGTCACCCTCGAGGAGGCGCTGAAGCTCTATGCCGAGCCCAAGCGTCGCGGACGTCAGGCCTCGGCCGCGGCACCGCTGCGTGAGCTGGGCAACGACTCCGCCACGGACAAGCCGATGGTGATCAAGGACGGCCGCTTCGGCCCGTACGTCACCGACGGTGAGACCAACGCCAGCCTGCGCAAGGGCGACGAGGTCGAGTCGATCACCGACGAGCGCGCCTCCGAACTGCTTGCCGATCGCCGGGCGCGTGGTCCGGTGAAGAAGGCGGCGAAGAAGACGACCGCGAAGAAGGCGGCCAAGAAGGCGCCCGCCAAGAAGACGGCGGCGAAGTCGACCGCGACGAAGACGGCCACCAAGACCGCGGCCAAGAAGACGACCGCGAAGAAGACCGCAGCCAAAAAGGCTCCGGCCAAGAAGGCTCCGGCGAAATCCACTGGGACAGAACAGGATTGACCGCTTTGCGGTGTCGGCACCCGTTATCTCGAAGCGGGGGTCAGGGATGTCGCGTCCGCCGTCCGGTAACCCTGTCGGACCGCGCGGCTAGGGTGTAGCGCGTGGCAGGTGTCTTCGATCGACTGGTCGGCCAGGACGTGGTCGAGACCGAGCTGGCCGCTGCCGCGAAGGCGGCGCGGGCCGGTGTGGTCACCGGGGCGATGACGCATTCGTGGCTGTTCACCGGGCCGCCCGGTTCGGGGAGGTCTGTCGCGGCGCTGTGTTTCGCGGCGGCACTACAGTGCACCGATCCCGACATCGTCGGCTGCGGGACATGTCACGCCTGCACCACGACGATGGCCGGTACCCACGGTGACGTGCGGCGCATCATCCCCGAGGGGCTGAGCATCAGCACCAAGGAGATGCGGGCGATCGTGCAGATCGCGGCCCGTCGCCCGAGTACCGGTCGCTGGCAGGTCGTGGTCGTCGAAGACGCCGACCGCCTCACCGAAGGCGCTGCCAATGCCCTGCTCAAGGTGGTCGAAGAACCACCGGACCGCACCGTCTTCCTGCTGTGCGCGCCGACCGTCGACCCCGAGGACATCTCCGTCACCCTGCGCTCGCGCTGCAGACACGTGCACCTCGTGACCCCGACCGTCCCCGCTATCGCACAGGTGTTGCGCGAGCGCGATCAGCTCGACGCGAAAACCGCCGACTGGGCGGCCTCGGTCAGCGGCGGCCACGTCGGCCGCGCCCGCCGCCTCGCCACCGACGAAGACGCCCGCCAACGACGCAAGCGCGCCCTCGCCCTGGTCACCGCGACCGAACGCCCCGGCGCCGCCTACACCGCCGCCGACGAGCTGGTGAAATCCGCCGACGACGAAGCCAAACTGATGAGCGCCGACCGCGACGACCGCGAACGCGACGAACTCGCCACCGCCCTCGGCGCGGGCGGCACCGGAAAGGGCTCCGCCTCGGCCACCCGCGGTTCGGCCGGTGTCCTCAAAGACCTCGAACGCCGCCAGAAATCCCGCGCCACCCGCACCGGCCGCGACGCACTCGACCGCGCCCTCATCGATATCGCAGGCATGTACCGCGACGCTCTTGCCATGCGCTTCGCAGGCCGCGGCACCCCCATCACCCTCACCCACCCCGACATGGCAGGCGAGATCACCGACCTCGCCACAAACGTCCGCCCCGAAGGCCTCCTCCGCAGCATCGACGCCGTCCTTGCCTGCCGCGAGGCCCTCGACCTCAACGTGAAACCCCGCTTCGCCGTAGCCGCCATGGTTGCCACCCTCATCACCGCCCGCACCACCTGACCATCCGTCGGTTTCGGCCTTCGCCGGTGCCGATCGCCCCCGATGACCTGCTGTTTTCGCGTTCCGACCCAGAGGCGATAGACTCGCACCGCCGAAAGGTACGCCGCCTTAGCTCAGTCGGTAGAGCATTTCACTCGTAATGAAAAGGTCGCGAGTTCGATTCTCGCAGGCGGCTCCCTCAGAAGCCCTCGCCGGATAACCGGGGAGGGCTTCTGTTCGTTCAGGGTCTGCTGTCGAACCCGATCCGGCCGCAGTGTTGTACGAACGAGTCAAGACATCGCCGCTGGCCGAAGGCGGTTTCGAGCTATTGGCCGCCCATCTCGCGGTGACGGCACCCGCAACAGAACTCGACAGGAGTTCTTAGGACTGGGCGGCGACGGAGTCAGAGATCAGCCACAGTATTCTCTCCGGCTATGACCACGATCACACCTGCTTTACCTGCGGATGATGATGTGCGACAGGCTCCGTCGCGCGGGATTCTGCACAAGATCAGCCGGTTGAGTTCGTTCAGACCCCGGCTGGCGCATGCGTCCCTACTAGTTACGGGAGTGGTGGCCGTCAAGTCATTTCAAATGTCTTTCGCTGCCCTGCATGATCTTTCGATACGCAATCTGGTGCCGCCTGAACTCGCGTCGAATGTGCCGATCGCCATCGACGGTTTGGTGGTCGCTTCTATCATCGCCACCGCCTCATTCCGGCAGTGGAGCGTGGGCTGGTGGTATGCGACCATGTTGTTCGCGTTCTCGACCCTGGTGTCTGTATCCGGGAACATCCAGTACGCGAACGAAATCGGCGGCGGCGTGGTCGCGATGTCGATTTACGCCGGCATGCCGCTGACGATGCTGTTCGCGGTGCATCTCACGCTGATGCTCTGGGCCCGCGGTCGGCAGGACTCGGCCGAACGTGCTGCCGAGGTGAAGGAGCCGGCGCGGACCGACGAACCCACCGAAGTGAAACTGCCGAAGCTCTACCCGCTCGAAACCAACGGGCCGGTGTTCGCCAGGCGGCAGCGCACAGGCGTCGGAGCGGACCACTGGCCCATGCCGGTGGACGTGATCGATCGACCCCAGTTCGCCACGACCGGCGGGCATTTCTGACAATGCATGCTGCTCGGCAACCTCAGTCACCCCAAAACCCCTCGATGGAGCAGAAAATGGCGATGACCGTGTGGCAAGACCAAGGCGTGGAACAGTTTCGGGAACTCGCACTTCGATTGGCCTCGATCATCCAAAGCAATCTGGATCGATCTGGTTCGATGACGCAGTTCACCGAGGCGGTCGGTAATGCGGAAGCCTTCACCGATCTGATGATCGAATACTCTGGACGCTGGTTCATCGAGACGGGTGGTCGCTCGACTCTGATGGGGCCGGAACTGTTCTGGATGTTGTCCGAGCCCGGACCGCGGCGCAGTACTGTGACCGGACTGCGCGGCCAGGAATCGCCTCCCGAATCCGAGATCAGCGCCGGACAACGCGGCCGAAAGTTGCTGTTGATCTGCGTTTTCGAAGCGCTCGCTCATACCCAATGGCTGCCAGAGGGCATGGTGGAGCAACCAGCGACGAACGGTAGCGGCATAGGCTGACCTGCCACCGAAACCAGCCCGCCCGGAGATATTTCATTCGGCCGAATGTTTCCGGGCTGGGAGCTGGCGGGCCATCGTCACCAGCAACGGTGAGCGGCGGGGGCCTCCTTGTTGCATAAAGTTCTTTGCACAGATATCTGTGCAAAGAGTACGGTGCAAGTATGGCCGACGAGGTACCACCCAGAGAGATCACCGATCCGGCGGCGCTGCGCGCGCTCGCGCATCCCCTGCGTCAGCGCATTCTGCGCGCGCTCGCCGAGAACGGGCCTGCCACCGCGACGGCGTTGGGTGCTCGGCTGGGTGAGAACACCGGCGCTACCAGTTACCACTTGCGTCAACTCGCCGAACACGGCTTCATCGAAGAGGCGCCGGAGCTGGCGAAGGGGAAGGAGCGGTGGTGGCGTTCGCCGCCGAAGGATTTGCGCTACCGGCTGGACAAGGGGCAGTCGCCGGAGATGCGTGAGCTGCTGGAAGGGCTTGTCGCGCAGCACATCACCGACGATATCGAGATGTTCCAGCGTTTTCAGGCCGAGCGGGCCGAGCTGGGCGAGTGGGCCGACATGATGCCCTTCTCTCGTGGCGCGATCTACGCGACGCCCGCCGAGCTCGAGGAGTTCTTCGAGGACTACATGGCACTGCTCAAGCGTTTTCAGCAGTCGCACCCGCAGGATCGTCCCGGCGTCCGCCGTGTGCTGACGCGCTTCCTCGCCTTTCCCGCACCTCGCACGAACACCGCAAACTAGGACTCGGCGTGCTCTCGATCTTTCGACGAATCATCCTGCTCACCATCATGATCGCCGCCGTCGCGGGACTTCCGGCGGCGCACGCGCAGCACACCACGACCGTCGAGATCGCCTTCACCCGCGCGGATGGCACGACCACAACCGGCACTGTGCACGCCCCGGCAGGCGCGACCGGTAGGCCGGGCGTCGTGCTCGTCCACGGATCGGGCAATGGCAGTGGCGAGCACTACGAATACGTCGCCGAGGCGTTCGCCCGTGCGGGCATCGTCGCGTTGCGCTACGACAAGCGCACCGAGGGATACACGCCTTCGCACCGCGACTATTCCCTCCTGGCCGACGACGCGCTGGCCGGTGTCGCCGCACTGCGGAATCGGCCCGAGGTAGACCCGGCGCAAGTGGGTCTGTGGGGGCTGTCGGAGGGCGGATGGGTTGCGCCCCTGGCTGCGTCGCGATCCGCCGAAGCCGCTTTCCTGATCACGATCGGTGCGAATTCGGTCGCGCCCGCCGCGCAACAGGCCTGGGCGAACGAGACTCGGTTCGGTGCGGCGGGCGTGCGCGGTTCGATGGTCGATACGCTGGCCCGCAACGGTATTCGTCAGCTGGTCGCCGCCGGTCAGTTCGCGCAGGCCGACTACGACCCGATCCCGGTGCTGAACCGGATCGCGCAGCCGGTCCTCGCGATCTGGGGTGATCAGGACCGCCTCACCCCACCCGGTGACAGCCTGCGCGGCTTCCAGGCCGCCTTCGAGCAGGTCGGAAAAACCAACTACACGCTGCGCACACTCCCGAACGCCCAGCATGGCGGACAGCCGACCACCGACGGCTTCGACAAACTTCCCGGCTTGGCGCCGGGATACGCCGAGCTCATGGGCGAATGGGTCAACACACTTCCCGGCTCCGCGACACCTCCGGCAACGGATCAGCCGGCGGCACAAGCGCATCCGGTGCGAGCACTGGCTCCCGCTTCCTGGTGGGAATCGACCGCGGTGCAACTGACCCTGCTGTTCGGCATGATCCTGGCGCTGGGCGGCTACACGCTCACCGGGATGGTCAAGTCCTGGCGACTGCCGGATCGACTGCCCGCGCGAGTGCTGTTGTGCGCGACGGTGATCGGCATCGTGGGCACGGTCGTCCAGCTCGGCTACATCCTCACCACCCGCGCGACCTCTTTCGGTCCCTTGCTGTTCGGCCGCACCCTGCCGTGGCTGGCACTGCAACTGATCGCCCTCGGCGCGGTGGTGGCGCTCGGTTTCGTGCTCGCCCGTGCTCGCCACACGCTGGCAGGCGCGAGCGCCGGTGCCCGGGCTCGATGGGCCCTCTTGGTCTGTGGCGGAGCAGGTTTCGTGCTCTGGGCACTGTATTGGGGCTTGCTGCTCCTCTGAATCAACGAGAAAGGCCCCCGACGAGGTCGAGGGCCTTCTTCGCGGTTACTCCTGAGCCGATCGCCGTTGATCGGTCTCAGGAGAACTGACTCGGGTCAGCGGGCAGCGACGTTGCGGCGGGTGGCCCGAGAGTTCAAGGAGCTACGCAGGATCTGGTGCAAAACGGCGTCGAAGGCGTCGGTGTCTTCGATATTGCTGAGGTGACCGTGCGGCAGCACCTGGAAATCGGCCAGATGACCGGTGCGGCGCAGGATGTCGACAATCGGGCGCGAAAGACGCTGCGGGAGCAGTCGATCCATGGCGCTGGCGATCACGGTGGTCGGCACATTCAGGTTGGCGGTGCCAGCCGACAGATCCATGTCGGCCATCGCGGCGGCGTGGCGGCCACGCGCGACCGGACGGCAGGAGCGGATGATGCCCATCGCGAAGTCGACCTCGTCGGCAGTGGCCTCGGGGGTGAGAATGCGACCGCGGAAAATCTGCTGGGTGAGCCAGCCGCCGGGGATCGGCAGCGGCGCGAACAGCAGCGACTCGCTGACCGGCTGCGGCATCCGCACCGGCGCGCCGAGCAGGGTGACCGGGTACTGCGCGACGGTGAGCTGCTTGTTCAGCACCGGCAGCATGTCGGTTTCCCAGCGGATCGCGGCATTGGCGGTGTTGGCGAGCAGCACGGCGGACGCGCGCCGCGATACCTGCTCGGGGTGGTGCTTGGCCCAGGCCTGGATGGTGAGCCCGCCCATGCTGTGCCCGGCCAGGACGGCCTTCTCGTCCCCACGCAGCGTCGCGTCGAGGACGGCGGACAGGTCGTCGGCCAGGGTGTGTTCGCTGGGGGCGGCGGTGCCGAGAGTGGATTCGCCGTGGCCGCGCTGGTCGTAGCTGACCACGCGGTACTCGCCGGCGAAGGCGGTGATCTGCGGGTTCCAGTATTCGATACTGCAGGCCCAGCCATGGATGAGGACCAGGGTGGGGGCGGTATCGGGACCGTAGACGTGGACCCGCAGCTGTGCGCCGTCCGCGGTGGTCACCGGGACGACCCGGTGCTCGGCGGTGGGGGCGTTGAGTTTCGCGGTGGCGAAACTGCGGGTTCGCAGCCCGGCACGGAACTGGGCGGTCAGTGCGCCGGTCTCGAGGTGAGAGACCATGGATCGCGCTGCCGCGAATGTCATCATCGACTTCGCAAGCATTGTCGGCACTCCTTTGTGTCGTATGACACCGTACAGTGCAAGCCGAGGCGCTAGCTAGTGTTAGCGGGTCTGAGTGTCCCACTTGTTGTGAACAGGGTCGCCGCCCGTGCTCACACTGTGAAATCGGCGAATACGGACGAATAATTACGGCCCGAAGAGCACGATCAGGTATCGGTCGCAGTGCGCTGGCGGCGGCGATCGACCGCCGCTACCGTAGGGGAGTGGACAAAACGCACGTCACGGCCGAGTTTTCCGGCGTGGACCTGAACCAGGGTGCGGCCCGCTCGGCCTGGCAGCGGATGACACCACCGCTGATCACCGCCGGTCTCGGCATCGGCACGCTGGCCCTGCTGCATTTCCGTGACCCACACGTCGAGGGCTCCTACGGTCTGTGCCCGGTATACGCGCTGTTCGGGGTGTACTGCCCCGGCTGCGGCGGCATGCGCGCGATGCACAACCTCACCGACGGCAACATCATCGACTCGCTGCACAGCAATCTGCTCGCCCTGCCGCTGACCATCCTGTTCGCGGTCTTCGTCATCGACTGGATCGTGCGCGCCCGTCGCGGACAACGTTGGCGCCTGCCCGGCCTCAGCCCGGTGATCGTGTGGTCCTTCTTCGGCCTACTCGCCGTCTATACCGTCGCGCGCAATACGCCGTGGGGCACCTGGCTCACCCCCGTCTGATGCTGGTGCGCGCGATGTTCGCCAGGCAGTCTGGAGAGATGGGCGATTCATTGAAGGACCGGGTCCGGCAGAAGCTGTTGCGCCAACTCGACGAAGACGGCCCCGATCCCGAGCAGGACGACGCCCGCGCTATCTCGGTGGCCGCCGACCTCGAGGCGCTGGAGATGGTGTCCGACGACGATCCGCTGGTCGAGGAATTAGCCCAGCGCTACCTGGTGTTCTGATTCGCTTGTCCGCCCAGCGGCGGTAGCTGCGGCAGCGGCTTGGTCCCCAGCCAGATCGCGAACAACCCACGCAACGGCGCCACGCTGTAGTGACCGGCCAGGTCGACGAACTCCTCAGTGGTTACAGAGGAGTGCCGGTAGCGCGCGGTCCATTCCCTGATCAGTTCGAAGAACAGGTGATCGCGCAGTTCCAGCCGCAGCGTGTGTAGCGTGAGCGCCCCGCGCTTGTAGACACGGTCGTCGAACATGTCCTTGGGGCCGGGATCGCCGATGACGATGTCCTGCGGCTGACGGGCCAGGTTCGCGCGGGCGGCCCGAGCCAGCTGATCGGCGGTCGGTCCACCGGAGGCTTCCGACCAGATCCACTCCGCGTAACAGGCGAAGCCTTCGTGCAGCCAGATATCGCGCCACTGCTCGAGGGTGAGGCTGTTGCCGTACCACTGGTGCGCGAGTTCGTGTGCCACAAGACGTTCCGCGCCACGCTTGCCATCGCAATGGTTGGCACCGAAGATCGACATGCCCTGCGCCTCGATCGGGATGTCGAGTTCGTCATCGGTGACGACCACGGTGTAATCGTCGAACGGGTACGGCCCGAACTTCTCGGTGAACAGCGCCATCATCTCGGGCTGTCGCGCGAAGTCGTGGTCGAAGTTCACCCGCAACCGCGGCGGGACGACAGCGTGCATCGGCACCGGTTCGCCGACGGCGCCGACCCGGTACTTGCGGTAGTTGCCGATCTGGATCGTCGCCAGATAGCTCGCCATCGGCTCGGCCATCTCGTACACCCAGGTCGTCTGGCTGGCCTTGGCTTGTTTGCCGACCAGGGTGCCGTTCGCCACGGCATAGAACGGGCTGTCGGTGGTGATCGAGATCCGGTAGGTCGCTTTGGAACTCGGGTGGTCGTCGCACGGGAACCAGGAGGCGGCACCGTTGGGCTGGCTCGCGACCAGCGCGCCCTCGGTGAGCTCCTCCCAGCCGACCTCGCCCCACAGCCCGCGCACGGGTTTGGGGGTGCCCGAGTAATGGATGGTGAGCTCGAGGACGCCGCCGGCGGGGATCTTCTGCTGTGGGGTGACCGCGAGCTTGCCCTGCTGATGGACGAATTTCGCCGCCTTCAACCCGCTCACGAGCACCTTCGACACCGTCAGCGCCTGCGACATGTCGAGGGTGAACCACGGCCGCACCGCGGTGGTGATCGCGATGACCACCGCCCGTCCGGCGAGCCGGTTGCTGGCCGGTTTGTAGCTCAGTTCCAGCTCGTAGCGGGACACGCGATAGCCGCGATTGCCGTTCTGCGGCAAGTACGTATCGATGGGATCCTCGTAGAACTTGCTCCGCATCAGGCGGCTCCGCGCTGCCTCGACTCCCGCGTCGAGGCGGGATCGGTCCAGTGCGAGATGGGGTTTCCCCACCAGCGAGTCGACGGCGGAACCACGTCGCCGCGCATCACGAGCGACGCCGGTCCGATGGTGGCGCCCGCCCCGATGTGGGCGGCGGGCAGGGCGACGCAGTGCGGGCCGAGGGTGGCGCCCGCGTCGAGTGTCACGGTGTCCATGGACATGATGCGGTCGTGGAACAGGTGCGTTTGCACCACGCAGCCGCGCTCCACGGTCGCGCCGTCACCGAGTGTCACCAGGTCCGCCTCCGGTAGCCAGTAGGACTCGCACCATACCCCGCGGCCGATCGTGGCACCGAGTCCGCGCAGCCACAGATTCATCACCGGAGTACCCGTGGCGGCCCGCGCGAACCACGGTGCCGCGACGGTCTCGACGAACGCGTCGGAGACCTCGTTGCGCCACACGAACGAGCTCCACAGCGGATACTCCACCGCGCGAATTCGCCCGACTATCAACCACTTGGCGGCCACGGCGATGGCACCGGCGAGCGCGCCGGCTGCCATCAGCACCAGTCCGGAGACGAGCGCGGCGACCAGGTAATCGGTGTGCTCGGCGATCAGCGCGAGCACGAGCAGCACGCCGAGGCCGATGGCGAAGGTCACCACCACCGGGATCAACCGGCAGGTCTCCACGAAGGCGCGGGCCAGCTTCAACCGCAGCGGCGGATCGAAAGTGCGTGAGGTGTCGCTGGATTCGGTCGCGCGACGCAGCCGCACCGGCGGGCTACCCAGCCAGGACGAGCCCGCCTTGGCCTTGTTCGGCGCCGCCGAGAGCACCGCGACCAGGCCGTTCTTCGGCACGCGACGACCGGGCGCGGTCATGCCCGAATTGCCGAGGAAGGCGCGCTTGCCCACCTTGGATTCGCCGATGCGCAGCCAGCCGCCACCGAGTTCGTAGCTGCCGATCATGGTGTCGTCGGCCAGGAACGCGCCGTCGGAGATCACGGTGAACTTGGGCAGCATCAGCACGGTCGACGCCTCGACGTTCTTGCCGATCTTCGCGCCGAGCAGCCGCAGCCAGACCGGGGTGAGCAGGCTGGCGTAGAGCGGGAAAAGGAAGGTGCGAGCGGAGTCGAGCAGGCGTTCGGTGGCCCACACCTGCCAGCCGGTCCGGCTGCGCACAGGGTGGTAGCCCTCGCGCAAACCGATGCTGAGCAGGCGCACCGCGAGCACGGTGGCCACGGCATACGCGCCGAGACTGAGCAGCGTGGCGAGCGGCAGGATGGCGAAACCGCGCAGGGCGGCGGCGCCGATGGTGGTCTCCTCGCGGACCCACCAGGCGATGAACGTGCCGCCGACGGCGAGGCCGAACACGGGCATCGCGGCCAGCACCATCGAGGACAGACCGAAGACGACCAGCCAGTGCCTGGCACGTTCGGGGGAGTGGTCGGGCCAGCGGCGCGGTGCCTTACCCGTTTTGGTGGCAGGCGAGCCTGCCCATTCCTGATCGCCGCGGACCTTGCCCGATACCGCGGAACCCGGCGCGATCTCGGCCTTCTTGCCGATCTTGGTACCGGGCAACAGGATCGAGCGGGCGCCGATCACCGCGCCGTCACCGATGATGATGCCGCCGATGTGCACGATATCGCCGTCGACCCAGTAGCCGGACAGGTCGACTTCGGGTTCGACGCTGGCGCCGTCGCCGAGTTCGAGCATGCCGGTGACCGGGGGCAGGCTGTGCAGGTCGACGCCCTTGCCGATCTTGGCGCCAAGTGCCCGCGCGAACGGGACCATCAGCGGTGCGCCGGAAAGACTTTCGGCACCGCTGGCTTCGGACAGACGTACGGCGGCCCACAGCCGCAAGTGCACCGACGAGCCACGGGGGTAGGAACCGGGACGCAACCCGGCGAGCAGGATTCGGGCGCCGGCCACACAGATCGTCATCCGGCCGATCGGCGAGATGAACAGCACGAAGGCCAGCAGAATCCACCACCACGACAGGCGCGGCAACCACGGCAGCGAGCCCGACCAGCCCGCGATGCCGGACACGACGGTCAGCCAGGTGACCCACTGCAATCCGGTGAGGGTGGTCAGCGGAATCGTGGCAAGCACCTGGGTGATCTGCGCGCGCAACGGTGTCGGCCGCACGACACGTACGTCGACGGCTGCCACCGGTGCGCTGCCGTCCAGGAGCTCGACCAGCGAACCCAGGCGCGGGTGGTCGTAGAGATCGGCGACGGTGACGTGCGGGTACCGCTCACGCAACGCACCGACGAGCTGCGCCGCCGACAGCGAACCGCCGCCCAGATCGAAGAAATCCGCATCGAGATCGGTGGCCTCGGCGCCGAGGATCGCGTCCCACAGGCTCGCCACCCAGGCCGCCGTTCCCGACAGTCCGGTCGCGGCGGGTTCGTCGGTGCTCGGCAGCGGCCATGGCAGTGCGTCGCGGTCGACCTTGCCGGAGGTGCGCGTCGGCAGGTCGGCGACGATCGCCAGGCGTGGCACCAGGGGCGCCGGAAGTTGTTCGGCCAGAATCTCTCTGGCCTTCTTCACGTCGAAGTCGGGACCGGCGCCGGTGAGGTAGCCGACGAGAATCTTGTTGCCCGCCTTGGTGGTTCGGATCGCGGCAGCCGCGCCGCTGACACCGGGCAGGTGCTGAAGCGCGTTGTCGAGCTCGCCGAGTTCGATGCGACGGCCGCCGATCTTGATCTGGTCGTCGGCGCGGCCGAGGAAGATCAGGCCCTGGTAGTCGTTGCGCACCAGATCGCCACTGCGGTAAGCGCGTTCCCAACCGAGTGCTGGCAGCGGCGCGTACTTTTCGGCGTCCTTGGCTGGATCGAGGTAGCGGGCCAGGCCGACGCCACCGATCACGAGTTCGCCGGTTTCGCCTTCGGCCACCGGGTTGCCCTGCGGGTCGATGACGGTCAGATCCCAGCCGTCGAGGGGCAGTCCGATGCGAACGGGCATCTCACCGGTGAGCAGCGCCGCGCAGGCGACGACAGTTGCCTCGGTGGGGCCGTAGGTGTTCCACACTTCGCGGTCGGCACCCGCCAGCCGTTCGGCCAGCTCCGGGGGCACCGCCTCGCCGCCGAAGATCAACAGCCGCACCGATTCCAGCGCTTCGGCTGGCCAGGTCGCGGCCAGCGTCGGCACCGTGGAGACGATGCTGATCTCGCGGCGCATCAGCCACGGGCCGAGATCGGCGCCGGTGCGCACCAGGTCGCGCGGGGCGGGGACCAGGCAGGCGCCGTTGCGCCAGGCCAGCCACATTTCCTCGCAGGAGGCGTCGAAGGCCACCGACAGCCCGGCCAGCACGCGGTCGCCGGGGCCGATCGGGGCCTTCCGCAGGAAAAGGCGGGCCTCGGCGTCGACGAAGGCGGCGGCGTTGCGATGAGTTACCGCAACACCTTTGGGGGTGCCGGTGGAGCCGGAGGTGAAGATGATCCACGCGTCGTCGGCGGGGGTGGGCAGGGTGTTCCAGTCGTGGTCGCCCGCGGCCGTGGTGGCCGACTCGATGCCGTCGCCGGTGGCGATCGCGCTCACCCTCGCCTCGCCGAAGACGAGCTTGGCTCGCTCCTCCGGGTCGTCGGCGTCGACGGGCACATAGGCGGCGCCGCAGTAGAGCACGGCCAGAATCGTCACGTACAGCGCGGCGGAGCCCGACGGCATCCGTACGCCGACCCGGTCGCCCGGTCGCACGCCCGCCTCGACGAGCTCGGCCATCCTGGCCTCGATCGCGGCGATCAGTTCCATGTAGCCGAGCACGACGGTGCCGTCGTCGATGGCCGGTGCGTCCGGATGCGCGAGGGCGGTGCTGGTCAGGATGTCGACCAGGGTGCGCGGCGGCGCGGCGAGATCAGCGCGCAGCAGTGGGTCGCGAAGGACCGCCGGTACCTCAGTGTGTGGCTCGAGCATCGTGCTCAGTCCACCTCTCATCGGTTGACCCCCATCGGTGGTGTCTGTTGTTTCATGAGCGGGTTACCGGAGGGCAAACAGGATGGTCACCAGATGCCAACGGTACTCGGTGCGGGTGTTGCCGAGCGGCAGCGCGGGGCGTGCCGTCGGCGCTGTTCACGACGGCGATTCCGGCAATTCACCGAGGGCGATGACCGCCAGCCGGTGCAGCGTCCGTTGTTCGTCTTCGTCGAGGCGCCCGAGCACGCGCGCGGTGGCTTCGGCGATCAGCTTGTCGGTGCGCTTGCACTGCTTGCGGCCTGCCTCGGTGATCCGCAGCCGGTATTTGCGGCGATCCTTGCCGTCGCGGGTGCGTTCGACCAGGTCGGCGCGCTCCAGCGCGTCGATCAGGCGGACGACTTCACTGCGGTCGATGCCGAGCGCGTCGCCCACTTTCTTCTGCGTCAGGTCGGCGTTTTCGGAGATGAAGGTGAGCACCCAGTGATCACGCAACGGGACGTCGATCTCGGCGTGTAGCGCCTTGGTGAGCCGGCCGAGCGCGTACACCGGATAGCGCGGCAGGCCGCGGACGGAGTTCGTGTTCGTGGACATGAGCGGGAACTATAGCAAATAGTGGAGGAGCCCAATCATTTGGATGCTCCATCATGGGGTGCATAGATGGTTGAGGAATGGGCGTGACCGGGCAACTCGCGGCAATCTTGTCAGGGTAAATCGCACGCGGACAGCCGATTTCCCGCTGCGGTCGAAACGGCCCGGCCGTCGTGCTGAACCGGGAGATGTCGTGCGGCGTCGGCGCGGACTCGGGGCGCAGTCGGTGGTGGGTGGTTGACAGGTCCGGCTGCCGTCTGTCACTCTCGTTGCAGGTCACGAGTACCAGCGTTCAGCCCCGGCTTGCTGGTCGGCAACCCTCCTCCGCGGTGGGGTGCTCCGGGTGACGACCAGGCCGACGTCCGAATTGGACGCGGCAAGCGCGGACCTCACCTCTTCTGGAGCGGGTCCCTGAGCCGACGGGATTTCGTCATGACCGCTGTAATCGACCCCACCTGTGCCATCGCCGCCGTTTCCGGTGCTGACCTGCGGGTTCCGCTCGTTCAAGGCGGCACCAGCTCCTACGCGAACTTCGACTACGCGGCGAGTGCGCCGGCGTTGAAGCAGGTTACCGACCGGATTTCGCAGTTGCTGCCGTTCTACGCCAGCGTGCATCGGGGCGCGGGGTACGCCTCGCGGATCTCGACCGAGTGCTACGAGGCTTCTCGTGGCGCGGTCGCCCGGTTCCTCGACGCCGACGCCGACCAGGTCGTCGTGTTCACCCGCAACACCACCGATTCGCTGAACCTGCTGGCCGGGTGCGTGCCGGGGGAGACCGTGGTCCTCGATATCGAGCACCACGCCAACTTCCTGCCGTGGACCGCGCACGGTCGCCGGGTCGTGCGGGCCGCCGACACCGTCGAGGAGACGATTCAGCGGATCGTCGCCGAGCTGTGCAGCAAGCCTGCCGCGTTGCTCGCGGTGACCGGGGCATCCAATGTCACCGGTGAGGTGCTGCCGCTGGAACGGCTCGCGACCATCGCCCACCTGTGTGGTGCCCGCATCCTCGTCGATGCGGCGCAGTTGGCGCCGCATCGGCGGATCTCCTTGCGCGAGAGCGGGATCGACTACCTCGCGTTCTCCGGGCACAAGCTGTACGCGCCGTTCGGTTCGGGCGTGCTCGTTGGCAGGCGGGACTGGCTGGACCAGGGCGAGCCGTACCTGGCAGGCGGCGGTGCGGTGCGCAATGTCGGTGTGTCAGAGGTCGAATGGGCTTGCGCGCCGCAGCGGCACGAGGCCGGTTCGCCGAACGTGCTCGGCGCGGCCGCTATCGCCGCCGCCTGCGACGCGCTCGCCGCGATCGACCCCACCGAACTCGTTGCCCACGAACGCTTCCTGGCCGACCGTCTCCGCGATGGCCTGTCCGCGGTCCCCGGCGTGAACCTGGTCAATATCTGGTCCGACAGCCCCGACTGTGTCGGCATCGTCGCCTTCACCATCGCCGACTACGCCCCCGGCAAGGTCGCCGCCTACCTCTCCGCCGAACACGCCATCGGCATCCGCGACGGCCGTTTCTGCGCCCACCCGCTGCTCACCAGCCTCGGCCTCGACGCCGCGCTCCGAGCCAGCATCGGCCTCGGCACCACCGCCGCCGACGTAGACCGCCTGATCGAAGCGGTCTCCACTTTGGTCACCAACGGCCCCACCTGGACCTACGCCGCCACCGACGGCCACTGGAACCCCACCCCCGAAACCCGCCCCCTCACCGCCTCTTCCCCCGAAGGCGCGGCCCCCTGTTTGATCGGGTAGGGGCGAACTACTCGTCGTAGTGGCCGCCGACACCGATGACGACTATTTCGGAATCGGTGACGTAGTAGACCATTCGGTGTTCTCTGGTAATTCGACGGGACCAGTTCCCCGCAAGATGATGCTTCAGTGGTTCGGGCTTGCCGATGCCCTCGAAAGGGTTCGCCAGAGCCGCGGCGATGACCTTATTGGCAGCCTTGAGGACGGTGCGATCTCTCATGAGCCACGAGGTGTACGTCTCCCACCCGAAGGCGCTGAACGCTAGCTTGCGGTCAGGCATCTGGATCAATCAGCTCATGGGCCTCGAACTTCCCATCGCGCGCGTCTCGTGCCGACTCGAGGAGTCGGACGCCGCCGTGTGTGGCAAGGACGTACAGAGTCTCTTGGATGGAGTTCCAATCGGCCTCGGAGACCAGCACGGCGTTCTCGCCTGACTTGGTTACGACAGTGACTGTGTCGTGGTCGTCATTGACCTGCTGAACGAGCTTGAACAAGTTCTGGCGGGCGGTCGAGATCGGTAGTGCAGTCATCGAAGCCTCACTCTGTAGTCGTACGAAATATAGTACGACTATGAGGTTGGTCTGTCGAACGCGATCACGGCGGGGCGTCTCAGGTGTCGAGGGCGGTGGGGCGGTGGTATTTGCCCTTGTAGTAGAGCAGCGGGGCCGCTGAGGGGGATTCTTCGGTTTGGTCGTGGACTCGGGTTACCAGGCCTACCGCGAGGGTGTGGTCGCCCAGGTCGATGAGTTTGTGGACGGTGGTGCGGAGCCAGATGGGGGTGCCGTGCAGGACCGGTTCGCCGGTGTCGAGGGTGGTCCAGAGGGCGCGGTCGGTGAAGCGGTCGGCGGCGGTGCGGGAGAAGCGGTGGGCCAGGTGTTGTTGGTGTTCGCCCAGGAAATGGATCACCACCGAGTCCGCGGCTCGCAGCGCGTCGATGCTCGATGAGGTGTGCGCGATATTGAACGACACCAGGGGTGGTTCCAGGGACAGGGAGGCGAACGAGGTCGCGGTGAAGCCCACCGGGCCGGTCGCCGAACCGATCGTCACCACGGTGACTCCGGCGGGATAGTGCCGCATCGAGCCCCGGTACTGCTCGGCCGTGATCGGACTCAGATCATCGGGAACCGTGAAGCCGGTCCGGGAAGGTTGCGCATCGCCCACCGCCCCAAACTACGCCCGGGTTTCGCTGGGGTCGCAGCCTTATCCGGTCGGGTTGTTTCAAATCACGGTAATAAAGATTGATTTAATCATGGCGTCATGACATCATTTCGTCATGATCTATCCGACCCCCACTCTGTCTTCTATCGACCTCGAAGTGCTGGCTGAGGTCGATCAGATGCGCGCGGACTTGCGGTTCGAGCTTCGGAGCCTGCCCGCGGTTTGGGTGGGCGGGCTTCGCAAGTTCCTCACCGCAGACGCCGTGTCGGCCTCGAACTCGATCGAAGGATTCAAGGTCTCGACCGTTGATGTGGAAGATGTGCTCGCGGGCGAGCGTGACGTCGACGTGTCGGAGGAGAACCGCGCCGAGACGGCCGCCTATGCGCGGATGATGACCTACATCCAGACGCTGCACGATGTCGAGGGCTTCGCCTACAGCGCGGGCTTTCTCAATGCGCTGCACTGGATGCTGCAAGGGCATCGACATTCGATGCGCAAACCGGCTGGGCAGTGGCGCCGCGGACCGGTGTACGTGACCAGTGCTCGAAATCCGCAGGTCGCCGCGTATACCGCGCCGCCCGCCGAAGAGGTTCCCGCGCTGATCGCGGAGCTGATCGACTGGCTCAACGAACCGGCGACGTCCCATCCGCTTGTGCGTGCAGCAATGGCGCACCTGCACTTGGTATCTATTCACCCGTGGGCGGACGGCAACGGGCGTATGTCTCGGTCACTGCAGACGCTGATGATTGCGCGCGAGGGGGTGCTCGCGCCGGAGTTCTCCTCGATCGAGGCATGGTTGGGAGAGCCCGGAAACACCTGGGAGTACTACCAGGTTCTGAATCGTCGAGGTAGCGAATTCCGGCCGAACCAGGATGTTGGCGAATGGCTTCGGTTCAATCTGACCGCGTACCACCAGCAGGCGCAGACGGTACGGATCCGAGCTGAGAGCTCGCGTCGGGTGTGGGACGTGGCTTCGGACTACCTGCGCGAGACCAACTCGGAAGAGCGGATCGTTTCGGCTCTGCATGACGTGGCCATGGCGGGCCGTGTTCGCCGCACCCGCTACGAGCAGGCGGAGGGGTTGAGTATGCAGCAAGCGCAACGCGACCTTCGTGATCTGGTGAAGCGGGAGGTTCTGGCCCCCGTCGGTCGCACGAGGGCTCGCTACTACGTTGCAGGTGAACGGTTTCCGGGGCGGATGCTCGAAATAGCGCGAACGCCTACCGCGCTGATCGACCCGTATCGTGACCGCGACTGACTCAGTCGATCTCGATCGGTAAGCCCGCGGTGATGCGGACCAGTTCGCGGAAGTTGGTGCGGAACACCGTGTTCGGGTGACCTCCCGCTGCCCAGACTTCGGGGTGGGCAGCCAGGGCGGTATCTACCCAGGTGGGGAGGTTGGTGGGGTGGCCGAGGGGGGCCGTGCCGTCGATGGGCTGGCCGGTGACGCGTTCGGCCAGGGCGGTGGGGGCGTGGGTGAGGGTGCCGTCGAGGCGTTTGCCGGTGCGGGCGAGGTCCACGTGGTGGTGGTCGGCGACCAGGAGCAGGACCGGGTCGTTGTCGAGAAGGAAGACCTGGGCGGTGAGGATCGCGGTGGGCTGGGCGCCCATGGCGCGGGCCGCATCGGCCGCGGTGGGGGCAGGCGTGTCGGGGCAGACGATGACGCCGTGGTGCCCTCGGGCGATCAGAGTTTCCGCGACCCGGCATGCGACCGGCGGTAATGACGACCTGCGCATGTCATCCAGAGTAGGTCGATTGCGGGAAATATGCTGTGTAACTGGAGCACTGGCGTGCTCGAGTTCGCGGCCCCGACGGTCGGTGCCGCCGCCCCCTCCTCGAGGTCGGGGGTGCGGGGCCCAGTGGTTGGCACGGTGGCAATAATCAGGGCATGAGCGAATGGAAAGCCTTTACCGTCGAGATCGCCGACAACGTTGCCCAGGTCACGCTGACCGGGCCGGGCAAGGGCAATGCGATGGGACCCGATTTCTGGCGCGAGCTGCCGGAAGTCTTCGCCGAGCTCGACGCGGACCCGCAGGTGCGGGCCGTGGTCCTCACCGGGTCGGGCAAGCACTTCTCGTTCGGCCTCGACCTGCCCGCGACCGGGGAATTGCTGGCTCCGGTGCTGGCCGACGACGCCAAGGCGGCGCCGCGCACGGAGTTCCTCAAGGAGATCCGCCGGATGCAGGACTCGATCACGGCGCTGGCCGAGTGCACCAAGCCGGTGATCGCGGCGGTGTCGGGCTGGTGCATCGGCGGTGGCCTCGACCTGATCACGGCTGCCGATATCCGTCTGGCCAGCGCGGACGCCAAGTTCAGCCTGCGCGAGGCGAAGGTCGCGATCGTTGCCGACATGGGTTCGCTGCAGCGGCTGCCCGGCATCATCGGCGAGGGCAATCTGCGTGAGCTGGCCTTCACCGCCAAGGACATCGACGCGGTGCGCGCCGAGCGGATGGGTCTGGTGAACGAGGTGTTCGCCGATCAGGAGGCCGTGCTGGCCGCAGCGCACGCGATGGCGCGCGAGATCGCGGCCAACCCGCCGCTGGTGGTGCAGGGCATCAAGGACGTGCTCGAGCAGCGGACCAGCCCGGCGGTGGCCGACGGCCTGCGTTATGTGTCGACGTGGAACGCGGCGTTCCTGCCGTCGAAGGATCTGCCCGAGGCGATCGCGGCGGTGTTCCAGAAGCGCGCGCCGGAGTTCAAGGGCGAGTAAAGGCAGGTCAAACGGTTGCCCCGGTGACCGTTCTGTCTACATACTTGCATCACACAACTAATTGTATGATGCAAGCAAAGGGGAGAGATGAGCGAGCCCGACCAGGCGATCGAGACGATCGCCTCCCAGCTCGTCCGGCTGCACCGCCTCCGCGACCGATCATTGGCCCAGATAAAAGACCGCTCGGGTGTCGACCCGGCCGGATTCGTCGTGCTGTTCCGGCTGGTGTGTGACGGCGCGATGCGCTCGGGGGCACTGGCCGACGCGGTGCATTCGGACGCGTCGACGGTGAGCAGGCAGGTCGCGCAGCTGGTCGAACGAGGACTGGTGGTGCGCACCGCCGACCCCGACGACGGCCGCGCGACCGTGCTACTCGCCACCGACGAAGGCCACGAAGTCGCCGCGCGCATCCGGGCGCGCAGTCAAGACAACATCGCGTTCATCACCGACGACTGGTCATCCGCCGACCGCGCGAGTTTCGCCGGCCTGCTCACCCGCTTCGTGAACGACTACGACCACGCCCGCGCGACCCTGCTCGCCCGGCCACATGCCATGAGCATCACCCCGACGGAGAACGATTCGTGACAACCACAGCCGCGCCAACGGTGGACTCGCCCGCCGGCTTCACCCATCGCCAGATCCTCACCATCCTGTCCGGCTTGATGCTCGGCATGCTGCTGGCATCACTCGATCAGACGATCGTGTCGACCTCCATCCGCACCATCGCCGACGACCTGGACGGCTACTCGCTGCAGGCCTGGGCAACCACGGCCTACCTGATCACGGCGACGATCAGTACCCCGCTCTACGGCAAACTCTCGGATATGTTCGGCCGAAAGCCGTTCTTCCTGGCGGCGATCGGCCTGTTCATCGTCGGTTCGCTGCTGTGTACGTTGGCTACTTCGATGTATCAGCTGGCCGCGTTCCGCGCGTTCCAAGGGCTGGGTGCGGGCGGACTGATGTCGCTGGCGCTGGCCATCATGGGCGACATCATCGGACCCCGCGAACGCGCCCGCTATCAGGGCTATTTCCTCGCCGTGTTCGGCATTTCGAGTGTGCTCGGGCCGGTGCTCGGTGGCCTGCTGGCCGGGCAGGACACCATTCTCGGTATCACCGGCTGGCGCTGGGTGTTTCTGGTGAACGTGCCGCTGGGGCTGCTCGCGCTGGTGGTGGTGACCCGGGTGCTGAACCTGCCGCGCAAGCCGCACGCCACCCACCGCATCGACTTCGCGGGTGCGATCGTGCTCGCGGTCGGCCTGGTTCCGCTGCTGATCGTGGCCGAACAAGGACGCGAATGGGGCTGGAGCAGTATCTCTTCGTTGATCTGCTACGCGATCGGCGCGATCGGCCTCGTCGGCTTCGTCGCGATCGAGAAGTTCATGGGCGACGCGGCGTTGATCCCGTTGCGGATCTTCAGCAACGTGACCTTCGCGCTCGGCGTGGTGATCTCGTTCGTCGTCGGTGCGGCGATGTTCGGCGGCATGCTGCTGCTGCCGCAGTACCTGCAGGTGGTGCGCGGTGCCGGGCCGACCGAGGCCGGTCTGCAGATGCTTCCGATGGTGCTCGGGTTGATGACCGGTTCGATCCTCTCGGGTCGGCTGATCTCGAAAACCGGCCGCTACCGGGCCTTCCCGCTGATCGGCGCGATCATGCTGACGCTCGGGTTGTTCCTGCTGCATCTGCTCGGCGCCGACAGCCCGCTGTGGCTGGCGATGGTGTTCATGGCGGTCACCGGCTTCGGCCTCGGCAACCTCATGCAGCCGCTGACCCTGGCACTGCAGAACGCGTTGCCGCCCAAGGACATGGGTGTGTCCACCGCGTCGGCGACCTTCTTCCGCCAGATCGGTGGCACCCTCGGTGCGGCGGTGTTCCTGTCGATCCTGTTCTCGCTGCTCACGCCGAATATCACCGCCGAAATGCAGCAGGCGGCGGCGGATCCCGCCTACCAGCAGGCCGTGATCGAAGGTGCGCGGAGCACCAATCCGGCCGATGCCGCGCTGGCCAAGGGCCTGCTCGCACACGACACTTCGGCCGCGGGCAAGGTGCTGCAGGACAGCTCGATCATCCAGCAGCTCGACCCCGACCTGGCCAAGCCGTTCCAGGTGGGCTTCGCCGACTCGATGTCGACGGTGTTCCTCGTCGCGGCCGCCGTCGCGCTGATCGCGCTGTTGCTCGTGTTGTTCTGGAAGGAAGTCCCGCTGCGGATGTCGGGCGGGATCCAGGCCGCGGGCAACGCGAAGCCCGCCGAAGGGGTGGGCAAGGAAGTGACCTAGGGGATACGAAAGCGGGAAGTCCGAAAACTCTTCGGACTTCCCGCTTTTCGTAGGTCTATCGGCTCAGTGGCCGGATTCCTTCAGCCGGGCGAAGGACTCGTCGATGATCTTCTCGGCCTCGGCGCGGCCCAGCCACTCCGAACCCTCGACGTACTTGCCGGGCTCGAGATCCTTGTAGCGCTCGAAGAAGTGCTTGATCGCCGACAGTTCGAACTCCGAGACGTCGCCCAGGTCCTGGATGTGGTCCCAGCGCGGGTCGCCCGCGGGGACACACAGCACCTTGTCGTCGCCACCGGCCTCGTCGGTCATGCGGTAGACGCCGACCGGGCGGGCCTCGACGATCACGCCAGGGAACACCGACTCGGGCAGCAGCACCAGCGCGTCGAGCGGGTCGCCGTCCTCGCCGAGGGTGTTCTCGATGAAGCCGTAATCGGCCGGGTAGCCCATGGAGGTGTACAGGTACCGGTCGAGCTTGACCCGGCCGCTCTCGTGATCGACCTCGTACTTGTTCCGAGAACCCTTGGGAATCTCGATGGTGACGTCGAACTCCACGCCATCTCCTTGCTCGTTCGAGTGCTGGTCTGTGCCGAATCGCCAGATCGTTCTGGGGAACCGTTGCGCAACGAGGATAGTGTGGTGTGCTGGTACACCGGTGCGGCAGGCGGCTGTAGTCGCGCAGTCGAGGCGTGTCGGACGGCGTTGAGGGAGACACGAGTCGTGGTCGATACAGGCGGCAGCAATCCGGGATCACCGGTGCAGGGGCGCCGCGGGTCCCGCTGGATCTGGTTGTCGGCGGTGGTCGTCGCGCTACTGGTGATCGCGGGCGGTTTCGCGGCGATCGCCCAGCCCTGGACGCCGGAATTCCGGCACGGCGGGCTCACCGTGGCGCCGCCGCCGGATACGGGCCAGGTGTTTCCCGAGGTGGCGCCTGCCCGCTCGGACGCGCCAGCGCCGACGATGGCGGGGATCGCCGCGGCACTCGCTCCGGTGGTCGGTAACCCTGATCTCGGTGCGTTCGCCGGGCAGGTCACCGATCCGAGCAGTGGGGCGGTGTTGTGGGGTCAGGATCAGGCCAAGGCCATGATTCCGTCGTCGACGGCGAAGATCATGCTGGTCGCGGCCGCATTGCTGACCTTGCCCGATGATCAGCGGGTGGTCACGAAGGTGCTCGCCGGTGCGCCCGGCGAGCTGGTGCTGGTCGCGGGCGGGGATCCGACGCTGACCACGCAGGCCGCAGGCGGCTACTACACCGACGGCGCGCGGATCTCGGATCTGGCCGCGCAGGTGCGGGCCGCGGGCAGGCAGGCGAACGCGATCGTGGTCGACACATCCGCCTACTCCGGGCCGACCATGGCTTCGGGCTGGGATCCGATCGACATTCCGGAAGGGTCGATCGCGCCGATCGAACCGATCATGCTCGATGGGGGCCGGTTCGATCCGTCGGCCGACTATTCCCCGCGCACCGCGAACCCAGCGCTCGACGCGGGTCGGGCGCTGGCTGCCGAGCTGGGTATCGACCCGGCCGCCGTGCGGGTCGGTCCGGCCGCGCAGAACGGAGCTCAGATCGCGAAGGTCGAGTCGGCACCTCTGCGAGTTCGCCTGCACGACATGATGATTCATTCCGACAATGTGCTGGCCGAGACCATCGGACGTGAGCTGGCGGTAGCGTCGGGACAGCCTGCCTCCTTCGCCGGAGCGGTCGCGGCTACCTCGGCGGCCCTGTCGGCGGCCGGATTCGATATCACCGGCCTGCATCTGGCCGACAGCAGCGGGCTTTCCGTCGATGACCGGGTGTCGCCGAAGCTGCTCGATTCGATCGTCGCGACCGCGGCCGAGCCGACCGGCACCGCGGCAGTGGTGCCCGCCGGAACCCAGGCCAGGCCCGAAAACGACCCGCGCGCAGCGGCTCTCGCGCCGATGCTGGATTACCTGCCCGTCGCGGGCGGCACCGGCACGCTCGCGCCGCGCTTCGTCACACAGAACCGGCAGGGCGCGGGATGGGTGCGGGCCAAGACCGGAACTCTGAGCGTGGCCAGCGCGTTGGTCGGATATGTACTCGACCGCGATGGGCGGGTGCTCACCTTCGCGCTCATGTCGAACGACCGGTTGCCGGAGCAGAGCAGGCCGGCGCTCGACGCGGTGGCGGGTGCCCTGCGCAACTGCGGATGCTCGTAGAGAACAGGTGGCGATGACCGACAAGACCGAACGCAAGAGTTCCGGATTCAGCGGAACGGTGGATTGGCGGCTGGCCGCGCGGACCGGGGCGCTGCTGGCGCCCTCCGGGCCGCGCGTGTCCAGGGCGACGGCGGAGCAGGTCGTCGCCGAGTTGGCGTCGGCCTCGGTGCTGGCCGAACTGCCGGTGCGTGAGGTCAGCGGGTTGCTCGACGATCGGCCGGTGCCGGAGGCACGGATCGTCGACCGGCCGGGGTGGATCTCCGCGGCCGCCGATTCGATGGCTGTGCTCACCGGCATCGATTCCGCCGACGGCGGCAAGCTCGTCGGGAAACCCGCGGGCGTCCAGGCCGGGACGATGCTGGCGTTCCTGTCCACCGCGATTCTCGGGCAGTACGACCCGTTCACCGGCGAGGACGGCACCTTGCTGCTGGTCGCGCCCAATATTCTCGGTGTCGAACGGGCGCTCGGCGTCGATCCGAGCGACTTCCGGTTGTGGGTGTGCCTGCACGAGGTGACCCACCGGGTGCAGTTCTCGTCGGCGCCCTGGCTGGCCGGGTATATGCGCACCAATGTGGACATCATGAGCGAGGTCGGCGAGGAGCCGATGAGCGAGATGCTCACCCGGTTGGTCGGTGAGGTGCGGGCTCGGCGCAATGGTGACAACGCCGACGATCCGAACAGCCGTGGCGTGGTCGGGCTGTTGCGTGCGGCCCAGGCGCCCCCGCAGCGAGAGGCGCTCGATCGGCTGTTGATGCTCGGCACGCTGCTCGAGGGGCACGCCGATCATGTGATGGACGCGGTGGGACCGGCCGTGGTGCCGACTGTCGCCGATATCCGGGCGGCCTTCGATCGGCGCAGGCAGCGGCCGTCGAATCCGATTCAGCGGTTACTCAGGGCGCTGCTCGGGGTGGATGCGAAGGTCGCGCAGTACGTCCGAGGCAAGAAGTTCGTGGACGCGGTGGTCGAGCGGGTGGGGGTCGCGGAGTTCAACACGGTGTGGACGAACGCGGACACGCTGCCGTTGCTGGACGAGGTCGACGATCCGGAGCGATGGATTCGCCGGGTACTCGGGTAGGCGTTTCCGCCTCCCAGCGTTGTACGCCGGACTCGGCTGCGTCAGTGTTCGTCGCGGTGAGTCAGCCCCTGCCCGGTGAGCGGCCCATGTACTCACGGTGGTCCGTCGTCGGCCTCGGTAGCCTGCACAGATGACTCACGCGGACGGGCGCGGTAGTGCCGGGCGATCTGGTGGTGGACCGCGGCTGCCGACATCGTCTCGTGAGATTCGCCTGCCGGAGACGCCTGCGGTGCTCGCTGTGCGGCGGGGTGTGCGGGAATGGGTTGCGGGGCAGGGCGGGCGTGGGCCGGTCGTCGTCGGGTTGTCCGGTGGGGCTGATTCGCTGGCTTTGGTGGCTGCCGCTGTTGTCGAGGCGGGTGAGGTGACCGTGGTGGTCGTCGATCACCGGTTGCAGGAGGGGTCTGGCGAGGTGGCCGCTCGGGCGGCTGAGCAAGCGATGGGGCTCGGGTGTGTTGGGGCGATGGTTGTGCCCGTCGAGGTGGGGCGCGAGGGGGGTGTGGAGGCGGCGGCTCGGACGGCTCGGTATGCGGCGTTGGCGTCGGTGCGCGACGGGCGGCCGGTGTTGCTCGGGCACACGCTCGATGATCAGGCCGAGACGGTGTTGCTCGGATTGGCTCGCGGGTCCGGTAGTCGGTCTATTCAGGGGATGGTGGCGTGGAATTCGCCCTGGGGGCGTCCGTTGCTCGGGGTGCGGCGGGCGCAGACGGTGCAGATGTGCGCGGATCTCGGGATCGAACCGTGGGACGACCCACACAACGCGGACCTCAGGTACACCCGGGTGCGCGTGCGTAATGAAGTGCTGCCGCTGCTCGAGGAGGTGCTGGGTGGCGGCGTGGCCAAGGCGCTGGTTCGCACCGCCGATCAGCTCCGTGCGGATGGGGCGGTCCTCGATGCCTACGCCGACGAGCTGTTTCGCGCGGCACGCAGGTACGGCCGGTCGCCCGACTCCGCTGCTGTGCCCAGACCAGGCGCGAGCGGCGATCGGTCCGACGACACGGTGGCGCGCGGACCCGGCACGGGCGACCGGTCCGGCTCAGCGACGCGCAGTGGCGTCGACGACAACGATCGACCCACTCTCTCGACCGAGATCCTTGCCACTGCACCCGCAGCACTGCGTCGCCGGGCCGTACGACTCTGGCTCGCCGATCAGGGGATCGCCGGGCTCATGAATGGCCATTTACAGGCGATCGATGAGCTGGTGAGTAATTGGCGTGGACAGGGCGGGGTGGCCGTGGGAGGCGGATCGAGGGACCACAGGTTGGTCGTGACGCGTGAACATGGCACGCTGGCGGTGCGAGCACAGCCGCGCATTTGATGCCACGAAGGGACACCCACTTCCGTGTACGGAGACGACATCGCATCGGTGCTGATCACCGAAGACGAGATCAAAGCCAAGATCGAGGAACTGGCCGAGCTCGTCGCCAAGCGATACCCGCCCGATTCCCCCGAAGGCGACCTCCTGCTGATCTGTGTCCTCAAGGGCGCGATCTTCTTCATGACCGACTTCGCCAGGGCGCTGCCGATTCCCACCCAGCTCGAGTTCATGGCCGTGTCGTCCTACGGGTCGTCCACCTCGTCCTCGGGCGTGGTGCGGATCATGAAGGACCTGGACAAGGACATCGCGGGCCGCAACGTCCTGATCGTCGAGGACATCATCGACTCGGGTCTGACCCTGTCCTGGCTCAAGCGCAACCTGTCCACCCGCAACCCGGCCTCGCTGGAAGTAGTCACCCTGCTCCGCAAGCCCGATGCCTTGCGCACCCCCGTCGACGTCGCCCTTGTCGGCTTCGACATCCCCAACGAATTCGTCGTCGGCTACGGCCTCGACTACGCCGAGCGCTACCGCGACCTGCCGTTCATCGGGACTTTGGACCCGAAGGTCTATTCCTGACCCACTCGCCGCGAACCGACCACCTTGCCAGGGCACCGAGGTCGGCCTCGATGATCCGGAACAACACGTAGGACGCGACGAACCCGATCGCCCCGCCCACACAGATCGTGCGGAGCGGGGTGAGCGTCCTCAGTAGGTCCGGCATCGGCAGAAAGGTCGCGCTGGCCACCACCAACAGCGGGATCGATGCGGCGATGACGAGATAGCGCCGGCAGCGCCTGGCCAGCGTCGCCAGCAACCGCCGGTCATCGCGGAAGTAGCGACCGTGCCGCAGTAACGCCGGATACACGCAGCGCACCAGATACATGGTGATCAGGAAGAACGGGTACGTCATCGCCATGGCCGCGCAGATCACCCCGACCAGCAGTAGGTGCAACGCGGTGTGCACGGGCAGTGCCCCGTCGACTATTCGAAGGGTGATCGCGTAGAGCGCGGCGGCGGCGAGCCACAGCGCCGACACCACCACGACGGCCTGATGGCCCAGCCGCAGACAATCTTGGCGGGCCCGGTCGAGGGTGGCGGGGTCGCAGCGGCTTCCGGTGCGTATTCGGCGCGGGATGGTCAGCAGCCGACGCCCCTGGTAGATCAGGACCACGGCGCCGGCGGAGAAGAAGACCAGATTCGCGATATTGGAGACGGCCCGCTGGGTCGCCCCGGTCTCGGGGGCGAGTCCGCTATGGATCAGCGCCGTATTCAGCTGGCGCTGGTAGTAGGCGGCGATCAGATTCGGGAGCGCGATCGACAGCGCCAGAAGCGGAAACAGATACGGCTGCAAGCGGATTCGCCAGCTGCGGGGTGGTGGATCGGTCAGGTCGCGAGCGTGCGGGTCGAGGCAGAGGTCGAGCTGGGCCGCCAGCATGTCGCCGTCGTCCCAACGGTCCGCACGATCGGCGGCCAGACAGGTGAGAAGCACTCGCTGTAACGCAGCCGGGCAGTCAGCGGGCATCAGGTCGAGGGCTGCCGGAGCGATACCCGCTGCCCGCCGCTCCAGCGCGGCGTCCAGTCCGAGCTCGGTGTGCCGGTCGCTGTCGGTGACGGTCGTGTCGTCGAACGGTTTCACGCCGGTCAGCAGTTCCCACAGCAGTACGCCGAGAGAGTAGATGTCGGCGCGCGTGTCGAGGTCGGCGGCGGTGCGGTCGTTTCGAGGGTGACCGGCTTCGAGCTGCTCGGGTGACATGTATGCCAGTGACCCACCGAAGTACGACGTCGGGCTCGCGTCGGGTACCGAGCGGCTGAAGCTGATGTTGAAGTCGGCCAGTTTCGGCACGCCCTCGGCGGTGAGCAGTACATTGGCCGGTTTCACGTCCCGATGAAGTACGCCGTTGTCGGCCGCGTGATGCAGGGCGGCGGCCAGTCTGCTGCCCAGCCACGCGACCGTCTCCGGCCAGCTCAGCCGCGCGATCTCGGCGCGCACGGCGGAGTCGGCCGGGCGGATCTCGCCCTTCTCCTCCATCGCCGCGTCGACGGCGTCGAGCAGGAGCTCGCCCGTGCGCTCGGTCGGCGGGCTCGCGCGGACCCAGCGCAGCAGGCCCAGCAGCGTGCCCCCCGGGACGAGCTCCATGTACAGCATCCGCAGCCGGGGTGACCCGTCGGTGGGCTGGTCGAGCAGTTGCTGGTCGAATACGCGCACGATGAAGTCGTGGTCGAGTTGGGCCAGCGTTTGTGGTTCGGTGCCGGTATCCGCCGAGATCTTGACCGCGACAAGCCGCTGCATCGACCGCTGGCGGGCCAGGAAAACCCGGGCGAACGCGCCCGCCCCCAGCTCTGTGAGCAGCTCGAAGTCCCCGATCCGCAGACCGACCTCGATCCGGTCCAGACCGCGCCGATCCTCCGGATGCGCGGCGTCGGTCCGATCGAGCGCGGGCCGGGTCACCTCGCTGAGACGTGTTGAGCTCACGCTCGGTGGTACGGACGCGCCCGGCCGATAGTTCATCACGATCTGCTGACCGCCTGCCGACGCACGGAAGTTCATCCGCGCCGGTATCAGTCAGCTGACTACGCGTTCCAGGGCTTTCAAGTCGGCTTCGAGTGCCCGGAACAGCAGGTAGGAGGCGATGAAGGCGAAGATGCCGCCGACGCAGAGGACCCGAACGGCGACGATCACGGCCGGGATATCGCCGGGCGGGAGGAAGGTGACACCCGCGACGGCGAGCAGGGGCACCGAGGCCGCTACCGCGAGGTACCAGGTGCAGCGGCGGCTCAGCCCGCGCAGCCAGGTGCTGTCGTCGGTGCTGATCTCACCGTGCCGAAGGAAGATCGGGTAGATGCAGCGGACCAGGTAGTACGTCACGAGGAAGAACGGGTACGCGACGGCTATCGCGCCGCAGACCAGCAGGGATGCGAGGAAGTGGACCACGGCGCGGACGGGGACGTCACCGGCGGCCAATTGCAGTGCGATCGGGAAGGTGAGTCCTGAGACCGCCCACAGCGAGAACACGACGATCACGACCCGGTCGCCGATGCGCAGGGTGTCGTGCCTGGTGCGGCGCAGGATTTCTGGGTCGTAGCGGCGGCCGTGGCGAAGCCCGCGCGGCACGGAGAGCACGAAACGGGCGAGGTAGATGAGCACCGCGGCACCGAGTGGGAAGAAGACCACGTTCACGCCGGCGGTGATCACGACGAACGATTGCTGGGCGGTCTCACTGAGCCGGCTCACCACCAGATTCTGATTGTGCGCAATGTTGTACCAGGATGCCAGTGCGTTGGGAACGCCGATCGCCAGGATCATCACCAGCAACGGCCACTTGCGCCACTGCATCCGCCAGCTCTTCGGCGGCGGGTCGACGAGGTCGCGGGCGCGGGCGTCCAGGCACAGGTCGAACTGTTTGGTCAGTACGCCACCGTCGGCCCAGCGACGCGACCTGTCCGGGTCGAGGCAGGTCAGCAGAACGCGGCGCAGGGCAGTGGGACAGTTCGCCGGAACCCGCTCGAGCGCGGCCGGGTCGACGCCGAGTGTTCGTCGTTCGAGCATCGCCTCGAGAGTGGTTTCGTCGCCACGACCCTCGGCTTCGGCGGTGCTGTCGTCGAACGGCTTCGCGCCGGTCAGCAGTTCCCACAGGACGACGCCGAGGGAGAAGATATCGCTGCGGGTATCGAGGTCGGCGGCGGTGCGGCCGAGGCCGGGGTGACAGGCCTCCAGCTGTTCGGGCGACATGTAGGACAGCGATCCGCCGAAGTAGGCCACCGGGCTGGTGCCTGCGACGGTGCGGCTGAAACTGATGTTGAAGTCGGCGAGCTTGGGCACGCCCTCAGCGGTGAGCAGCACATTCGCCGGTTTCACATCGCGGTGCAAGACCCCGTGCGCGGCCGCGTAATCCAGCGCCTCGGCCAGCCGCCTGCCCAGCCAGGCGACCGTTTCCGGCCAGCTCAGTGCGGCGATTTCGGACCGCACGCTCGAATCGGTCGGGCGGATCTCGCCCTTCTCCGCCATGGCCGCGTCCACCGCGTCGAGCAGCAGTTTGCCGCTGCGCTCGGCGGGTGGGGTCTCGCGGACCCAGCGCAGCAGGCCGAGCAGGGTGCCGCCGGGCAGGAACTGCATGTAGAGCAGGCGAAGGCGACGCGAACCCGAGGGGGCCGAGTCGGTGTCGAGCAGCCGTTGGTCGAACACGCGCACGATGTAGTCGTGGTCGAGCTGGGCCAGGGTCTGGGGTTCGGTGCCGCGGTCGGCGGAGATCTTCACCGCGACCAGACGCTGCATCGAGGTCTGCCGGGCCAGGAAGACGCGCGCGAACGCACCGGCACCGAGCCCGGTGAGCAGTTCGAAATCACCGATGCGCTGGCCGACTTCGATGCGGTCGAGCGGCTCGAACTCTCCCGGCCCGGAGTGCGCGACCGTCGCGGCCGACGTGGCGGTCGCGGTGAGGTCGAGCTGCGGGCTGGTCACGTGGGTACTACGAGTCGAGTCCGGCGTTGGGTTCATCGTCGCGTCGGGATCGTCGGACCGATGGGTGCTCTGGTCGAGCTCGTCGGTATTGAGCAGGCCGCGCAAACTGACCGCTTGCTCGGGGTATTCGCGCAGACAATCGCGCGGATCGACGCGTTCGCCGCTGTGTCTGCGGATGACGAATTCCTCGAACACCAGCCCGGCGGGCAGCGTCGCGCGATCGAGTTCGGGGAACTCGGCGCAGTAGTGGATCAGCCGCTTGCGTGCGATGTCGGTGCCGGTGTGATGCAGCCAGCGCTGGCGCAGGTCGACCCGGATCAGTTCGTGCAGCGCCTGCGCGCGCAAGGTGGCGGCGTCGGGGAGGAACTCGGCGATCTCGGGCGGGCGCTCGGCGGCCGTGCCCCACGCGGCGGCGAACGCCTCGACCATGTCGACGCGCACATTCGTGGCCCGACCAGGTGTCTCGTCGGGTTGTTCCCCGCTTCCGGTGCTATCGCTCATCAACCGACCTAAGTGTTCGCGCGGATCGGTGCGAAATTCATTCCGCCACACCCGCCGCCATCGCCGGAGAGCTGTACTAGAAATGATAACTTGCGCCTCTAGAGCTGATCACCCGAATTTCGACGACCATGCGACGGGGGCGAATCCGCAGATGAACGAAGACCTCACAGCGGTAGCATGGGAGTCCGTCGACGACGACGGCGTAACGGACGCTGAGGTGACGATGGACTCGTCCCGCCCTCCTGGCGACGAATACCCCATCGGCGGCCCCGCCGCGGCACTGGCTGCCCGGGTTCGCGCGGGCACCATCACGCCCGCCGACGTCACCGCCGACGCGCTCGCCCGCATCGCCTCGGAGAATCGCAAGATCAACGCGTTCACGGTGGTGCGAGCCGAGCGGGCCAGAGCCGAAGCGCGCGAACTCGCCGCCCGACAAGACCTCGACGAGCTGCCGCTGGCCGGTGTGCCGGTGGCGGTGAAGCAGAACATCGCGGTGACAGGGGAGCCGACCCGCGCGGGTTCGGCGGCCACCTCCGCCGAGCCGGCCGGCGTCGATCACCCGGTGGTGGCCAGGTTGCGGGCCGCGGGCGCGATCGTTGTCGGGTTGACGGCCATGCCCGAACTCGGCATGTGGGCGAGTACCGACTCCGCAGGATGCGTCACGCGCAATCCACGCGATGTCGGCCGGTCATCGGGTGGATCCTCGGGTGGCGCGGCCGCGGCGGTGGCCGCCGGACTCGTCCCGATCGCGCACGGCAACGACGGCCTCGGCTCGATCCGGGTGCCCGCGGCGGCGTGCGGAGTTTTCGGAATCAAGCCGGGTAGACACGTCGTGCCCTCGCAGATCGGCGCTGACTCCTGGGCGGGACTGGCCGAGAACGGCGTCCTCGCGACGACGGTGTCGGACGCGGCACTGGCGCTTTCGGTGCTGGCGGGCCGCTCCGACCTGGCCGAACTACGCAAGCCACAGCGACTACGCATCGGACTGGCCGTGGCTCCGCCGTCGCGACTGGTCCGCATGGATCGGCATTGGACGGCGGCGGCGCGCACCGCGGGTGCGCGCGCGGCAGTGGCCGGGCACGAGGTGCAACCGGTCGAGCTGCCCTACGGCGACGCGGCGCTGTTGATGCTGCTGCGCTGGCCGAGCGCGGGTCTGGCCGACGCCGACACGCTCGCGAACCCCGAACTACTCCAGCAACGCACCCGGCGTCATCTGGCGCTCGGCCGGGTGATCCGGCGTCTCGGCCTGGTCCGCCCCAGCCAGGTCGACCGGACCGAAGCCAGACTGCTCGAATTCTTCGAAGACTTCGACGTGGTGATCACTCCGACGCTCGCCGCGCCGCCGCCGAAGGCCAGGCAGTGGAGCGGGCGCGGTTGGCTCGCGAATGTCGTGTCCTCGGCGCGCTACGCGCCGTTCACCGGGCTGTGGAATCTGCTCGGCTGGCCCGCTGCGTCACTGCCGATGGGCACGCACCCCGAGGCGCACACCCCGTTGGCCGCGCAACTGGTGGGTCCGCCGGGGAGCGAGGCCACTTTGCTCGGCCTCGCCGCCCAATTGGAACTGTCGAACTAGGCGTACTTCGCTCCGGCCATGGTCAGTCGAGGAGCGCCTGTGTCCTTTAGACCGCGATCGGCTGCGGCTGCGGCGTCGGCTCGGAGAAGCCGCCGTCGACGGCGCGAGCGGCGAATTCCAGGATGGTCGGGCGCGTGTCATCGGCCCGCCACGCCACCGCCAGCTCACACGGGGTGAGACCGGCGACCGGACGCGCGGTCAGCCCGGGCCAGCGGTACATCGGCACATTGTTCTCGGCCAGCAGACACACGCCGAGGCCGAGACTCACGGCCTCGAGCTTGTCCTCGGGGGTGGCCGCCTCGGCGCCGATCTTGGCCGCCTTGCCGCCACGGGCATCGTTGCCGAGCCAGAAGTCGCGGACCGCGCCCGCCTCGGTGGGCAGGGCGACGAAGGGCTCGTCGAGCAGATCGGCGAAGTCGATGCTGTCCTGCTCGGCCAGCGGGTGCGACTCGGGCAGCAGCACCCAGCGCGGCTCGGTGCGCAGCACCTGCCAGCGATAACGGTTGGGGTCGGGCAAGGGCAGCCACACCAGCGACAGATCGGCCTGTCGACCGGCCAGGCCACTGGACGGGTCGTTCCAGGACGCGGCGTGCAGGGCGAGGCGGTGACCGCTCGCGCTCTCGAGGTCGTTGAGCAGACCGCGGCCGAGCGCGGACTGGATCCCGACGCGCAGCACCTCGCCTGCTTCCTGGAGGGACACGTTGGTCACCTCCCACAGCTCGAGGATCTTGCGTGCGCCTTCGAGGAGTTCCTTACCGGCGACAGTCAGGGCGACACTGCGCTGGTTGCGGTCGAAAAGGACCACGTCGAGCTGGCGTTCGAGCTGGCGGATCTGGCGTGACAACGTCGGCTGAGCGATGTGCAACCGCTGTGCGGCGTTGGTGAAATGCAGTTCCTCGGCGACGGCGACGAAATACCGCAGATCGCGCAAATGCGGGTCCATAGCACCTTGCTATCAGAATCGGTCGGGAAAATCCAGCCGAAACGGGCAAGGAAGTTCGCGGAGGTGGATCAAAACAGTCACCAGGTTGGTAATGCACAGCATATGGCCTGGCATGGTGAGCTGCACCATCGGATTGTCTTTTGTTCACGGCGATCGGTCGTTGGGCGGTTCGGCAGTGAAGCTGGGCGGCTGACCAGCGAAAATGCGTCGACGTTCACACTCGCCGCCCGGATGTGGGCCGCGCTGCCGCGCTGTCGTGCGCGCCGAAAGGTGCCGCTGACCACGGCGCTCGCCACGGGGAAGGTTAGGGGGTGACGTTGATCACAAACGAGTTTCGGAGCGACGAATCCGGCTGCGAGCGAATGCGCGTCGCAGCCGGAAAACAGCTACTCGCTCTTCTTGAGGCGCAGCACCGTCGGCAGGTCGATCCGGCGCATCCCACGCGCACCGGCGGCCCGCATCGCGGCGACCGCGACGACCAGCTTGTTCATGTCGTACGGGTACCAGAACAATTCCTTGCCCATGGTCGGCAGCTTCGGCTTCGTCATCGCCTGCGCGCGACAGTATTTCCGCAGGCCCGAGGCGCCACCCCAGCGCGCGCCGACGCCGGATAGGCCCCAGCCGCCCATCGGCATCGCGGGATTGAACAGATTCGAGAACACGTCGTTGATGTTCACCGCGCCCGTGTTCAACTGCCTGGCCACGCGTTCGCCGCGTGCCTTGTCGCCCGTCCAGACCGATGCCGAGAGGCCGTAGATCGAATCGTTGGCCAGCCGGATCGCCTCGGCCTCATCGGCCACCTTCATCACCGGCAGCGTGGGTCCGAAGGTCTCCTCGGCGACGCACGACATCGAATGGTCCACATCGACGAGCACGGTCGGCTCGAAGAAAGTACCGACACCGGTGCGTTTGCCGCCGGTGGTCACCCGGGCGCCCGCCGCCACCGCGTCGTCGACGTGGCGCTGCACGATCAGCACCTGGTTCTCGTTGGCCAGCGCGCCGACGTCGTGCTTCGATGCGCGACCGTCGGCGCCCTGGCGCAATGCGGCGACCGCCGCGGTCAGCTTCGTGACGAACTCGTCGTAGACCGGCGCCTCGACGTAGACCCGCTCGACCGAGATGCACACCTGCCCGGCGTTGAACATGCCGCCGAAGGCGATGCCGTGCGCGGCGCGGTCGATGTCGGCGTCGGCGAGCACGATCGCCGGATCCTTACCGCCGAGCTCGAGGCTGTAGGGCACCATCCGCTCCGCGCAGGTGGCCGCGATCTTGCGGCCGGTCGCGGTGGAACCGGTGAACTGGATGTAGTCGGCGTTGTCGACGACGGCCGCACCGGTCGCGCCCGCGCCGGTGACCACCTTGAACACCGGTGGGGCACCGATCTCGGCCCAGCCGCGGGCCAGCTCCACCGCGGACAGCGGCGTCACCTCCGACGGCTTGAGGATCACCGCGGCACCGGCCGCCAGCGCGGGGAACACATCGATCGCGGGCATCGCGAGCGGGAAGTTCCACGGCGTGATCACCCCGACCACGGGATAGGGCCGGTAGGCGACGGTCAGCGACTTCACCCGCGCGAGCGGGCTGTGCGGGGACGGGTGCTCGTCGGCGAGGAACTTGCCCGCCCGGCGCGCGTAGTAGCCGAGGATGTCGACCGCGAACGCCGGATCGATGATCGCGTCGACGCGCGGCTTGGCGGTCTCGGACTGCAGCACCGCGGCCAGGTGCTCGGTGTTGTCGATCAGCCAGTCCTGCATCTTCAGCAGCCACATCTTGCGGCCCGCCGGTCCGATCGCCTCCCATTCGGGCTGGTAAAGGCGCAGTTCCCGCACCGCGGCCGCCACGTCGTCCGGCGTGGTGACCGGTACGGTACCGGCGAGTTCGCCCGTCGCCGGATTGTGTACTTCGATCACCGAGGCGGTCTTGTCGAGTTCGCTCACCGGTCGCTCCTCACGCATTGTCAAGAATTCTGCTCACCGACTATCGCGCGCGCCCCAACCAACAGGAGACGGCGTTCCTACTCAAGAGTAATAAGTCGGTGCGATACCTATGTCGTTTCCTGAACCTCACTCTCGCGCGCCGCGATCCGGCGCAGTGGCGGCTCGGTGGGCGGCGGGACCCGGCGATCGGGGAGCTCGGCCAGCAGCGCTGTGGTGGCCGCGGCGATGGCCGCGACAGCTTTGTCGACGGCGGGTTTGGTGGCGCTACTCAGGCCGGAGATGCCGCCGACTTTGCGCACATATTGCAAGGCGGCAGCGTAGATCTCCTGCTCGGTGGCGGCAGGCTCCAGACCACGCAAGACGGTGATATTTCTACACATGTCAGAACCATAGACCTGTGAGGCATGACACGACAGGCGAAGAATAAGGGGATCTGAAAATCTCGTAACCCACGTGAGATTCGCAGGCCGCCCGTGATCGCGGTCACCGCACTAGACTCGGCCGCATGGCTGCCAGGGGAGTACCAGCGCTGACCACTTTTCCCTACCCGGAACTAGATGAGCGCGAAGAAGATCACTGGTCGGGCGCGGGGGTGAGCGACGACGAACTGCGCGCACTCGCCCTCGGTGCCTTCTACTCCACGCGCTGGGACGCCTTCCACGACGCGATGCTGCTCGGCCCCGAACGCGAGCACCCGCTCGGTGACCGCCGTGAACTCGCCATCGACACCCTCACCGGTGCCTGGGGTATCACCGACGGCACCGAGGCCCGCGCCTCGATGGAGCAGCTGTTAGAGGGCATGCACGCACCGCTGTATTCACTGGTGCATCCGCTGGTGATGGCCTCGGTCAATGCCAGCGAGCGCGACCGTTTCGGTGAGCGGGCCGACAAGCAGCGCGCGTTTCTCCGGCAGGTCGGTTCGTTTCGGGGGATGGACAACCCCGAGGCGCTGGTCCGCGACTACGACATCTGGGCCCAGGCCATCAAGATCGGCTTCACCGACCATCTATCGCGCCCACTACCCAACGACATCCACGCCTGGGACCTGGCCCGCGTCGTCGCGGTGGCCCGTATGGCATTCACCGCGGGTTACATCGACGCCGACGTGGCGTGGGAATACTGCATGCGCGCGCTGGTCCCCGCGCAGCGTCGCTACCGCAACTGGCGCCAGTTCGGCGACGCCTACCTCACCGGCTGGACCTACTGGCAGGCCACCGAGGACCTCGCGGAACTGAAGAACGGCGGCGTCGACCGGCGGATGGAACTGGTGCGCCTGTGGACCCGGCCCACCAGCCCGTGGCGCCGTATCGAGCTCAACGAGCCGGATCAGAAGGCGGAAACCGAAGCGACCGAACCGAATTGAGTATTCGGTTCGGCCGCCGGTGATTACAGGCTGCGCAGAATCCCGCGGCCGTAGCGCTGGAATTGCGTGTCGTCGACCATGCCGAGCGAATGCCGCTCGACCAGTAATTCCCACTCCGCGTAGAGCTGGTTGACACCCGGGTCGGCAGGGCCCGCCGCACCGTCGGCGGCCTGCCTGCGGACGGCGAAGTTCACCGCGCAGGTGACCCGCTCGGTGTCGGCGCGATCCACGCCCGCGAAATGCAGGGTGCGATTGCCGTCGTTGATGTCGATGCCCGATCCGCCGTGGCGCGTGTCGACCTCGCCCGGCGCCGAGCGCGCGCCCTCGACGGTGCGGGCGCCGAGAATCGCGGCCACCGATAGTTCGAAGGCGTAGCGGTCGCCGCTGCCGATGGAGATGAACAGCACCCGCGAGGTTGTCGCCGCGATCAGGCCGGTGCCCGATCCCGCGGGCGGGGTGGCCACGGCAATGGCCGTTTCCAGGACGTATTCGTCGGGGGTGACGTACCGGTTCAGCGCGGTGACGGCCGATCGGGCGTCCTTGCGCGGCGCCATGCGGCGCACGGCGCGCTCGACATCGGCGCGGGTCGGCCCCGACTTGCCCCACTCGGGAGCGGGCGGGGTGAGATCCGGCGCGGCCACGTCGATGCGCTGGGTCGTCATGATCTGGTCGTTGATCCGGTCGACGATGCCGAGGGCGGCAGGCACGTCGTGCTCGGCGATGAGCACCGGAAGGGGAGTGCGGTCGGCGGGCACCCCGGTGAGGACCGCCGTGGGATAACGCAGATAGATCTCGATCACCACCGCTTCATCGGCGCGCCGATTGAGGCGCACCTTGAGCAGGTCGGCAATGGGAACGTCGAGAACACGTTCGCCGTCGGTACCCGGTCGGAGGACGACGAGCCGTCCACCGCCGTGGCGCAGAATCGCTGTGGGTGTTCGTAGCTCGACGATCTCAATACCCCCATGCGCTGTAGTTGTGTCGTGGCCCACGATAAGGCGGGCATGACATGATTGTGGCCACTTGCCACAACCCGGTCGGAGCGTTCGGGAACCTCTTGCGTTCTCCGGCCGTTTATCAGTGCAACTGCACCAGCAGCCGAACTGCGCGATGTATCGAACTAGACCGTACGCGGTAACGTGGCATGTCCGCATCCGAAACCCGCCGATCTCGACGCTTCGCTAGCACACCCGGAGTAATAACCGGAAAGGACTGGGCCGTCCGGCCGACGCTCTATGAACCGCAAGACAGTGTTTCGCACCTTGGCGATCATCTCGGGCATCATGCTCATGATCTGGCTGTTCAGCTTTCTCAGCGATGACACGCGCGGCTGGGAGAGTGTCGACACTTCCGTGGCGCTGACCCAGCTCGAAGACAAAGCGAACGTCAAGAATGTGCAGATCGATGACAAGGAGCAACAGCTCCGCATCGAACTGAACAACGGCAACGAAGCCACGAGCAACAACGCCAAGATCGTCGCCAAGTACCCCAGTGGTGGGGAGAACTCCGCGCAGATCCTCGACGCCGTGCAGAAGTCCGGCGCGCCGTACGACACGGTGGTCAAGCAGGAGAGCTGGCTTTCCCAGCTGCTGCTTTTCATCGTGCCGATGGTGCTGTTGGTCGGCCTGTTCATCTTCGTGATGTCGCGCATGCAGGGCGGTGGCCGTGGCGGAATGATGGGCTTCGGTAAGTCCAAAGCCAAGCTGCTGACCAAGGACATGCCGAAGACCACGTTCCAGGACGTGGCCGGTGCCGACGAGGCCGTCGAAGAGCTCTACGAGATCAAGGACTTCCTCCAGAATCCGGCTCGTTACCAGGCACTCGGCGCGAAGATCCCCAAGGGCGTGCTGCTCTACGGGCCGCCGGGAACCGGTAAGACGCTGCTGGCCCGCGCGGTCGCGGGCGAGGCCGGGGTGCCGTTCTTCACCATCTCCGGTTCGGACTTCGTCGAGATGTTCGTCGGTGTCGGCGCCTCCCGTGTGCGCGACCTGTTCGAGCAGGCCAAGCAGAACAGCCCGTGCATCATCTTCGTCGACGAGATCGATGCGGTCGGCCGCCAGCGCGGTGCCGGCCTCGGCGGCGGTCACGACGAGCGCGAGCAGACGCTCAACCAGCTCCTGGTCGAGATGGACGGCTTCGGCGATCGCTCCAACATCATCCTGATCGCGGCCACCAACCGGCCCGACATCCTCGACCCCGCGCTGCTGCGCCCCGGCCGTTTCGACCGGCAGATCCCGGTCGGCAATCCCGACCTGGCCGGTCGTCGCGCGATCCTGCGCGTGCACTCGGCGGGTAAGCCGATCTCGCAGGAAGCCGACCTCGAGGGTCTGGCCAAGCGGACCGTCGGAATGTCGGGCGCCGACCTGGCCAACGTCATCAATGAGGCCGCGCTGCTCACCGCCCGCGAGAACGGTTCGGTCATCACCGGCGAATCGCTCGAGGAGTCGGTCGACCGGGTGATCGGTGGCCCGCGCCGCAAGAGTCGCATCATCAGCGAGCACGAGAAGAAGATCACGGCTTATCACGAGGGTGGCCACACCCTGGCGGCCTGGGCGATGCCCGATATCGAGCCCGTCTACAAGGTCACCATCCTGGCCCGCGGCCGCACCGGCGGTCACGCCATGACGGTGCCCGAGGACGACAAGGGCCTGATGACCCGCTCGGAGATGATCTCCCGGCTGGTCTTCGCGATGGGTGGCCGTGCCGCCGAGGAACTGGTGTTCCACGAGCCGACCACCGGCGCGTCCTCCGATATCGACCAGGCCACCAAGATCGCCCGCGGCATGGTCACCGAGTACGGCATGAGTGCCCGCCTCGGTGCCGTCCGCTACGGCCAGGAGCAGGGCGACCCGTTCCTCGGCCGCTCGATGGGCGTGCAGCCCGACTACTCGCACGAGGTCGCCCGCGAGATCGACGAGGAGGTGCGCAACCTCATCGAGGCCGCGCACACCGAGGCATGGTCGATCCTCAGCGAGTACCGCGAGCAGCTCGACGCGTTGGCCACCGCGCTGCTCGAGCGCGAGACGCTGCACCGCAAGGATCTCGAGACCGTCCTGGCCGGTGTCGAGAAGCGTCCGCGGATCACCGCGTTCAACGATTTCGGTGACCGCCACCCGTCGGACAAGCCGCCGGTGAAGACGCCGGGCGAGTTGGCCGTGGAGCGCGGCGAGCCGTGGCCGCCGGTGCAGCCCGCGCCGGTGCCGGTACCCAATGGGGCGCCGCCGGTCGAGCCCAACGGCTACCCGGGTCAGCCTTACGGCCAGCCGGCACCGCCCGCGGCTGGTTACCCGCTGCCCGCCGCACCGACCCAGGCGTTCCCCCGGCCGTCGGGAACGCACGGTTCGCGGCCCGACTACGGCGCACCGGCCGGTTGGTCGGCTCCCGGCTGGCCGCCGCGCGAGGAGCAGCAGCAGGCACCGCAACAGCAGCCGCCGCAGCAACAGCCGCAGCCGCCACAGGACCAGGGCAGTGCCTGGGGTCGACCCGAGCAGCAGCAGCCGCGGCACGCCAGCGACGGCTTCCAGCCGTGGGGTGCCCAGCCGCAGCCGCCGGTGCGTGACGCCGATCCGGAGAACAAGGACTGGGAAGGGCCGAACGGCCGCCAGTGACCGGTGGCCAACTACGCTCGAACGTCGAATGCCGGATAACTTCGGCATTCGGCACTGGTTCTCGGACTGACGCTCGGTCATTCGAATGTCGGGTGGTCACCGGCTTTTCGGCTCTGGTTCTCGGCCCGCCCGCCTCTGGACTGACCAGAGGGTGCGACGAAGGAGTACCCGGCGGGAGGGAAGAGGCGGGGAACAGGGCCGAGAACCTGCGGCGCCAGCCGCAAATGTTGCGGAACAGGGCCGAGAACCCGCGGCGCCAGCCGCAAATATCACGGAGGTGCGGAGAAGTTGTCGGCCAACAAGCAGGATC
Organism: Nocardia sp. NPDC059195; assembly: GCF_042754695.1. Lineage (NCBI taxonomy): Bacteria > Bacillati > Actinomycetota > Actinomycetes > Mycobacteriales > Nocardiaceae > Nocardia > Nocardia sp. NPDC059195. Next base: position 85,765 of record NZ_JBHZBG010000018.1, read on the forward strand.
TCGATCCGGCAGGTGAGCTGGGTGCCACGAGTCCGTCGGTGCTGACGGCGCTGGCGACCGGTTTGCCGTTCGATCAGGCGCGCGCCGAGAACGCGGTGCGTGAGCTGCTGCTCGCCGTCGGTGAGGACCCGGACCGCCCCGGTCTGCTCGACACCCCCGCCCGGGTGGCGCGCGCCTACCGGGAGATGTTCGCCGGGCTCTACACCGAGCCCGACGCGGTGCTGGCGACCACGTTCGACGAGGGTCATCAGGAACTCGTGCTGGTGCGCGACATCCCGATGTTCTCCACCTGTGAGCATCACCTGGTCTCGTTCCACGGCGTCGCGCACGTCGGCTACATCCCCGGCTCGCACGGCCGGGTGACGGGCCTGTCGAAGCTGGCCCGCGTCGTCGATCTCTACGCCAAACGCCCGCAGGTGCAGGAGCGGCTGACCAGCCAGATCGCCGACGCGGTGATGCGCAGGCTGGATCCGCGCGGCGCGATCGTGGTGATCGAGGCCGAGCACCTGTGCATGGCCATGCGGGGAATCCGCAAGCCCGGCGCCAGCACCACCACCTCGGCGGTGCGCGGCCAGCTGCAAACCGACTCCGCCTCGCGAGCCGAGGCGCTGGACCTGATCCTGCGCAAATGAGCGAGCCACTGGTGACCGCCCGTGACCACCGTTCGTGTGTGGTCATGGGAGTCGTCAATGTGACCGCTGATTCCTTCTCCGACGGCGGTCGCTACCTCGATCCAGAACTCGCGATCGCGCACGGTGTCGAGCTGTACGAGGCGGGCGCCGATATCGTCGATGTGGGTGGTGAATCCACCAGGCCGGGTGCCGACCGGGTCGATCCGGCCGCCGAGGCCGCTCGGGTCGCTCCGGTGATTCGCGGGCTGGTCGCCGCGGGTGTGCCGACCAGCGTCGACACCATGCGCGCCGAGGTCGCCGAGGCTGCGCTGGCGGCAGGCGTCTCAGTGGTCAACGATGTCTCCGGCGGCCGCGCCGACCCGAACATGGTGAAAGTCGTCGCCGAAGCCGGCGTGCCGTGGATCCTCATGCACTGGCGGGCCGACGCCGACTACCGGCACACCGGCCCCGCCGACCACTACGACGATGTGGTCGCCGAGGTCAGCGCCGAACTCACCGCCCAGGTCGACCTGGCTGTCGCCGCCGGCGTGACGCCGGACCGGCTGATCCTCGACCCCGGCCTGGGTTTCGCCAAGAACGCCGAACACAATTGGGAACTCCTGGCTGCCCTCCCGGAACTGGTGGCAGGCGGCTTCCCGATCCTGATCGGCGCCTCCCGCAAACGCTTCCTCGGCGCCCTCCTGGCCGATGAATCCGGCCCCCGGCCGCCGGACGGCCGCGAAACCGCCACCGCCACCCTGTCCGCCCTCGCGGCCACCCACGGCGCCTGGGGCGTGCGAGTCCACGACGTCCGCGCGTCACTCGACGCGATCACCGTCGTCGACGCCTGGCGCCGAGCCACCCAATCGCGAGCCGCTGCCACCCGAGGAGCCACTCGGTGACCGCCGCTGCCGCCCGTTCCGACCAGCCGACTGCCGACGGGGTTCACCTCGTCCGAGGAGCTATCCGATGAACTCGCCTTTGCTGCCGCCGCCCGCGGGCAGGCCCGCGTCGTCGCGGATCGAGTTGCGCGGGCTGACCGCGTTCGGCAGGCACGGCGTGTTCGATTTCGAGCGTCGTGACGGCCAGGAGTTCGTCGTCGATCTGACGGTGTGGGTCGATTTCGCCGCGGCCGCCGCATCCGACGACCTCGCCGACACCGTCGACTACGGCGCGCTCGCCGAGCGGGCCGTGCGCATCGTGACCGGTCCGCCGCGCGATCTGATCGAAACGGTGGTCTCCGAGATCGCCGACGACGTGATGGCCGATCCGAGGATCGAGGCGGTGGAGGTGGTCGTGCACAAGCCGTCGGCGCCGATCCCGCACACGTTCGCCGACGTGCGCGTGGTGGCGACCCGGAATCGCACGCTGGCCCCGGAGCCGCGGCGATGACTCGCGCGGTGCTCTCGATCGGCTCGAATCTGGGCGATCGGCTCGCGCATCTGCGCAGCGTGCTCGACGCGCTGGGGGAGCGGGTTGTGGCGGTCTCGCCGGTCTACACGACCGCGCCGTGGGGCGGCGTCGACCAAGACGATTACCTCAATGCTGTTGTCATCGCAGAAGATCCGGCCTTCGACGACTACGCCTGGCTGCGTTTCGGTCAGGAGCTCGAGCAGGCGGCGGGCCGCGTGCGCGAGATCCGCTGGGGTGCGCGCACCCTCGACGTCGACGTGGTCCAGTGCGCCGACAACACCGGAACGGCGATCGCCCGCGACACCGACCCCGCACTGATCCTCCCGCACCCGCAGGCCCACAACCGGGCCTTCGTACTCATCCCGTGGCTGGCCGTCGAACCGTCCGCGCACCTGCTCGTCGACGGTGTCGCCCGCCCGATCGCGGAACTGCTCGCCGGATTCGACCCGTCCGAAAAGGACGGCGTGGTTCGCACCGATCTGGTGCTCCGCGACGAAAGCGCCCGCTCGTGCTGAAACCCACCCGGGTACTCGACCTCGCGCTGAACGTGGTGATGGCCGCCGCGGTTGCCTGGGTCGCCACCCGGTTCGCCTATTCCAGCTTCCCGTCGATCTCGGTGGCCGCCGGTGCCTCGCTGCTGCCGGTCGCCGCGATCGAGGCGGCGCTCGGTTTCGCGATCAAGGCCAAGATCGCCGATGAGCAGATCGGCGACGGCTCGGGGCAGATGCATCCGATCAACGTCGCCAGGGGTGTGGCACTGGCGAAGGCGTCGCTGCAGGTGGGTTCGCTGGCTGCCGGTGTGTGGCTGGGATTTCTGCTGTGGGTTTTCCCACAGCGCGGGACGGTGACCGCGGCTGCTGCCGATTCGCCGGGTGCGGTAGTTGGTCTGTTGGCCGGTTCAGCCCTGGTTGCTGCGGCTTTGTGGCTGGAGTATTGCTGTCGGGCACCCGAGGACCCGCACGAGGATCCCGCTACTACATAGCAATTTTCGAATGGAATCACCGCGGACTTTGGTGGGCCGACCAGCCGATTCCGGCTACCCTGGCCCTCATGGTTTCACCCTCCCGCAGCACGGCGCCCCGACGACGGCGGGACGACGCGGGAAAATTCTTCGTCGGTTTCCTCATTCTGCTCGGTCTGACGGCCAGTGTTTTCCTGATCTTCAGCGAAAACGTCCAGTACGTTCGGATCGGCCTGGTAGCGGCCCTGTGGGCAGCGGTGATCGGCGCGCTCGCGGCAACCCGTTACCGCAAGGACGCGGCCGTCGACAAGGCGAAGGTGCGCGATCTTCAGACGGTGTACGAGTTGCAGCTAGAGCGCGAGATCAACGCCCGTCGTGAGTACGAGATGGGTGTCGAGGCGCGGGTGCGGGCCGAAGTCGGCGCCGACTCCTCCGAGATCGCCGCACTGCGCGCCGAGCTGACCCTGCTGCGCCAGAATTTGCAGGTCCTCTTCGAGGGCGCGCTACCCGACGAACAACCGGCGCTGCAGGCCGATGCTGTGCGGATCGACGCGTTGCCGGCCGGTGGCTTCAACGCCTTCGACGAGCCAGACCACGATTTCGACGTTAGCCCCGAGGATGCCACCGCCGCCTGGTTCGGTCCGTGGCAGCAACCGCCCAGCGCACTGAAACCCGTCTTCATGCAACCGGTTTCGGCCAATTTCGCCGACCCCTACGACGACCCGGTCACCGCCGAAACCTCGGCCATCCAGCTCGACGAGTACGCCGAAACCCAGCAGGCGACCACCACACCGCAGCCCGCCGCGCCGACCACCCCGTCGGGAAAGACACCCCCGCCGCGCCTGTCCTCGCCGAACACCCGCCAGGTAACGGACACGGTCCTCCCGACCGAGCCCACCACCAACGGCAATTCGTCGACCCCCGCTCCGGCCGAGCCCACTGCCACCGAGCCGACCCCGGTCCCGGTCGCCACCGCCGAACCCACCCCGGCACCCGCAGCCGAACCCACCCAGACGCCCGCAGCCACGGCCGACCCGGAGCCCGCCCAACCCCCGGCCACCCGCCCCGAAAAGGCCCCGTCGGTCGGCACCAGCTCCCGCCGACGCCGCCGCGCCGAAACCGAAGGCACCACCCGCCTATCGGTGGCCGACATCATGGCCAACCTGGAATCAGAATCCACCCGCTGACCCAACAACTGATTTCGCAAGAACATCGGTAACTCCCCGGGCACGAGCAAACGCACCACACCACCTGCCCGCCGGCCGCCAACACCCCAGTTCACACCTCCTAGATCTGGCCTGAAGACGCGGAGAGGCGGGGAGGGCGTGCGCTAGATCACGGTGGGGGGTGATGGCGTCTCGCCCACAAACCCCTCTATCCTCGACCCGTAACGTCTGGTACCCGCATCGCGGGACTGGAACGCAATCGAGAGGACAACGTTGACCTCGAGAAGTGTCAACTCTGATGGCGCGAATACGAGTGTTGACCCAGCGCCCGCACGACTGACGGTAGGAATCGTCTCGGCGGGACGAGTGGGTTCCGCACTCGGCGTAGCGCTCGAGCGAACCGGCCATGTGGTCTTCGGTGTCGCCGCGATCTCCGACGCCTCGGTGCATCGCGCCCGTATCCGACTGCCCGAGGCCCAGGTTCTGCCCATCGAGCAGATCGCTCAGCGCAGTGAACTACTCCTGCTCGCGGTTCCCGACGCCGAACTGGCCGGTCTGGTCCGCGGCCTCGCCGGTGCGAACGTGGTCCGCCCCGGCACCATCGTCGTGCACACCTCCGGTGCGAACGGCGTCGCGATTCTCGAGCCGCTGACGAAACAGGGTGCGCTCGGCCTCGCGATCCACCCCGCCATGACCTTCACCGGCCACGACGAGGACATCGCGCGCCTGGCCAACGCCTGTTTCGGCGTCACCGCCGCCGACGAGGTCGGTTACGCCATCGCGCAGGCGCTGGTGATCGAGATGGGTGGCGAACCGGTCCGCGTCGAGGAAGACCAGCGTTCGCTCTATCACGCGGCTCTCGCCCACGGCAGCAATCACCTGGTCACGGTCATCGTCGACGCCGTCGCGGCCCTGCGCGAATCCCTCTCCGGCCCCGGCCTGCTCGGCCAGCCGCTGGTCGACGATCAGCCCGGCGGTCTCCCCGCACGTCTGCTCGCCCCCCTCGCCTCGGCCGCCCTCGACAACGCCCTGCGCCGCGGTCAGGCGGCGCTGACCGGCCCGGTTGCCCGCGGCGATGTCGCTGCCGTGGCCGCCCACCTCGCCGCGCTCGCGCAGGTCGACGACCGCCTGGCCGAGGCCTACCGCGCCAACTCGCTGCGCACCGCCGAACTCGCACAAACCGATCCGGCACTGCTGGAGCTCCTCGCCAAGGAAGGCCACTGATGGAACCCCGAGAAGTGCATCACCACCAGGGCGGCGCGCGCGCCACCGGCGCCTTCAAGGCGGGCGTCCTGACCGTGCACCACAACCCCGAGGTGCTCGACACCGTCGCCAAGGCACTGCGCGGTGCCGGGCGCACGGTCGGTTTCGTGCCGACCATGGGCGCGCTGCACGAGGGTCATCTGGCGCTCATCCGCCAGGCCAAGCTCGCCAACCAGGTCGTGATCGTCTCGATCTTCGTCAACCCACTGCAGTTCGGCGCGAACGAGAACCTCGACGCCTATCCGCGCACCCTCGACGCCGACCTCGAACTGCTCCGGACCGAGGGCGTCGACCTGGTCTTCGCGCCGACCGTCTCCGACATGTACCCGGAGGGCATGCGCACCACGATCCAGCCCGGCCCGCTCGGTGCCGAGCTCGAAGGCGGCAGCAGGCCGACGCATTTCGCGGGCATGCTCACCGTTGTCGCGAAGCTGCTCAACATCACCCACGCCTCCGAGGCGTATTTCGGTGAGAAGGACTACCAGCAGCTCACCTTGATCCGGCAGATGGTGCGCGACCTGAACATGGACGCCACGATCGTCGCCTACCCGACGGTCCGCGAGCCCGACGGCCTCGCCCTCTCCTCGCGCAACCGCTTCCTCGACGCCACCCAGCGCGAGTCGGCACTTGCCCTGTCGGCCGCACTCGCCGCGGGCCGCCATGCCGCCGGTCTCGGCCCGGACGCGGTTGTCCAGACCGCCCGCTCGGTCCTCGACGCGGTCGACGGCCTCGATGTCGACTACCTCGAACTGCGCGACTCGAACCTGGGTCCGGCTCCCACCGCGGGCAACGCCCGCCTGCTCGTCGCCGCCAAACTCGGCGACACCCGCCTGATCGACAACGCTCCCGTTGTACTCGGCGCCCAGATCGATGGGCACCCCGACGCGAACTCCCTACCTGCCTCGCAGGCGCACTGAAAGGCGACGACGATGTTGCGCACCATGATGAAGTCGAAGATCCACCGTGCCACCGTGACCCATGCCGACCTGCACTATGTCGGCTCGGTGACCGTCGACCAGGACCTGCTCGACGCCGCCGATCTGCTCGAGGGTGAGCAGGTCTGCATCGTCGACATCGACAACGGCGCCCGCCTCGAGACCTATGTGATCGCCGGCGAGCGCGGTTCGGGCGTGATCGGCATCAACGGTGCCGCCGCCCACCTCGTGCACCCCGGTGACCTGGTCATCCTCATCGCCTACGGCCAGATGGACGAGGCCGAGGTCCGCGACTACGACCCCAAGGTGGTCTTCGTCGACGACCACAACCGTCCGGTGGAGCTGGGCAGCGACCCCGCGCACGCACCCGAGGGCTCCGGCCTCACCTCACCGCGTTCACTGTCGTTCGTCTGAGCCGGGCGGGGGAGCCAGGACAATGCTGCTGACGATCGACGTCCGCAACACGGGGATCGAGCTCGGCCTGTTCTCCGGCAGCGGTGAACACGCGACACTGGTGCGGCACTGGCGGATTCACACGAATCCGCTGATCACCGCCGACGAGTTCGCGATGCAGGTGCGCGGCCTGGTCGGTGACGACCTCGACCAGATCGTCGGCGTCTCGGCGCTGTCGACCGTGCCGCCGGTGCTGCGCGAACTGCGCGCCATGCTCGCGCGCTACTGGTCTCATGTGCCGCACGTGCTGGTGGAACCCGGTGTGCGAACCGGCATTCCGCTGCTGGTCGACAATCCGAAGGAAGTCGGCGCCGACCGTATCGTCAATTGCCTCGCCGCCTTCCGTAGCTTCGGCGGGCCCGCGATCGTCGTCGATTTCGGCACCGCGATCTGCGTCGACCTGGTTTCGGCCAAGGGCGAATTCCTCGGCGGCGTGATCGCGCCCGGTGTGGAGATCTCCGCCGAGGCGCTGGTGGAACGCAGTGCGATGCGCCGCGTCGAGCTGGCGCGGCCGCGTTCGGTGGTGGGCAAGAACAGCATGGAGTGCATTCAGTCCGGCGCGATTTTCGGCTTCGCCGGGCTGGTCGACGGGCTGGTCGACCGCATCCGCGACGAATTCGACGCGTTCGCGGGCACCGATGTCACCGTCGTCGCCACGGGGGCGGGCGCACCGCTGATCGTGCCGGAGTCGGAAACGATCGACCAGCACGTACCGCACCTCACGCTGACCGGCCTGCGCCATGTCTACGAGCGCAACAAAAAGTAGTGTCTGCTAAACTATCGCTCGTGATCTTTCGTGTGAGCACCCAGGAGTGTTGTCGAGGCTAATCTGCCTCGACCGTTCGAGGCTGACGTTTTCCCTCGACCGATTCTCACCTCCTGGAGATGCGCTCATGCGTTCTTCTGTCCTTTCCCTTCCGTCCGCACGGGACGAGTACTCCGCGACGCCCCCGCTCGACCGGGCGATCGCCTCGGCATTGCCGACCCGGTTGCGTCCCGCTGACCTGCTGCGACTCACCGACGAAGGCGCCGAAGACGTGCTCTCCGGCCGCTTCGACCACCTCCTGCCCGCCGACGGCATCTGGCCGGCCGACGAACGCTGGGCGGTCCGCCTTTCCCACGACGACGAGGTCGATGTCTGGCTGATCAGCTGGACGCCGGGCAAATTCACCGATTTGCACGATCACGCCGGCTCGCTCGGCGCGTTGACCGTGCTCAGCGGCGCCCTCTCGGAATACCGCTGGAATGGTTCGGAGTTACGCAGGCGCACGCTCGCCGCGGGTGATCAGGCATCGTTCCCGATCGGCTGGGTGCACGACGTGGTGCGCGCCCCCGCCGCCGCCGAATCCGTCGGCCCGCTGGATCCCACCTTGAGCGTGCACGCCTATTCCCCGCCGTTGTCGGCGATGTCGTATTACGAAGTGACCGGCCACGGCACGCTGCGCCGAACCAAAACCGTCCTCACCGACCAGCCCGAAGGTGATCTGTGATGAGCCGTTTGTCGATTGATCAGATGCTCGAGAACGCGCGCGCGCGATTGGATCGGGTGTACGTGTACGACGTGGCCGCCGCGCTGGAGCGTGGCGCGATTCTGGTCGACATCCGGCCCGCCGCCCAGCGGGTGCGCGAAGGCTCCCTGCCCGGCGCGCTGGTGATCGAGCGGAATGTCCTGGAATGGCGGCTGGATCCAACCTCGTCGGCACGGTTGTCCCTCGCCGTAGATCACGATGTGGAGTGGATCATTTTCTGCTCGGAGGGGTACACGTCGAGTTTGGCCGCGGCCGCCTTGCAGGAGTTGGGGTTGCACCGGGCCAGCGATGTGATCGGCGGGTACCAGGCGCTGAAGTCGGCGGGGTTGTTGACGGTCGGCACCGGCGTCCCGCATTTCGCCCGTGAGGTCGACGCGCTGGCTTCGCTGTAAGCACAGAGCACGAATTGTGAAGTGCCTCACTGATTTCGCGAGGACATGGGTAACTCCCCAGCCACCTCAGAGCTGACGCGGGCATAAAGGTGAGACCGAAAGTTGACCGCAGTGCTTCCGGACGGCCCGCTGAATGCTCGGAGAGGCGGGGGAGCGGTATATCCATTTCCGGGTGCCGCTAATGTTGTCGGACGTGAGCACTCCTAACCCCGCCGCACCCGGCCGCGCCGCCACTTCCGCTGTGGACATCGATGTTCCCGAGCAGATGCGGATTCGCCGGGACAAGCGCGAACGGCTGCTCACCAACGGTGGTGAGGCCTATCCGGTGGTGGTGCCGCGCACCCACACGCTGGCCGAAATCCGTGCCGCCTACCCGGATCTGGAAGCCGACACCCAGACCGGTCTGCAGGCAGGAATCGCGGGACGCGTCATTTTTGTTCGTAATACCGGCAAGCTGTGCTTTGCCACGCTGCAGGAAGGCGACGGCACCAAGCTGCAGGCCATGATCAGCCTCAACGGTGTCGGTGCCGACGCGCTGGCGGCCTGGAAGGCCGATGTCGACCTCGGTGACTTCGTTTTCGTGCAGGGCGAGGTCATCTCCTCGCGCACCGGTGAATTGAGCGTAATGGCCGATTCCTGGTCGATGGCGGCCAAGTCGCTTCGCCCGCTGCCGGTGGCGCACAAGGAGATGAACGAGGAGTCGCGCGTCCGTGCGCGCTATGTCGACCTGATCGTGCGTCCCGAGGCCAGGGAAATGGCACGTACCCGGGTGAATGTGGTCCGTGCGCTGCGCACCGCGCTCGAGCGCCGCGGCTTCCTCGAGGTCGAGACCCCGATGCTGCAGACCATCCACGGTGGCGCCGCCGCGCGCCCGTTCGTCACCCATTCCAACGCGCTGGACATGGACCTTTTCCTGCGTATCGCGCCGGAGCTGTTCCTCAAGCGTTGCGTGGTCGGCGGCCTGGAGAAGGTCTTCGAGATCAACCGGAACTTCCGCAACGAAGGCGCCGACTCGACCCATTCGCCCGAGTTCGCGATGCTGGAAACCTACGAGGCCTACGGCACCTATGACGACTCGGCGACGATGACGCGTGAATTGATCCAGGAAGTCGCGCAAGAGGCATTCGGCACCCTCCTTGTGACACTTGCCGACGGCACTGAATATGATCTCGGTGGCGAGTGGACGACCGTCGAGATGTATCCCTCGCTGTCGGAGTCGATCGGTGTCGAGGTCACTCCGGAAACCACTGTCGAGGAATTGCTCGCACTCGCCGATCGGGTGGGTCTGGAAATTCCCACCGGCAAGGGCTACGGTCACGGGAAACTGGTCGAAGAACTATGGGAGCACGCGTATGGCGACAAGCTCTACGCGCCGACTTTCGTTCGCGACTTCCCGGTCGAGACTTCACCGCTGACGCGTCAGCATCGCAGCAAGTCCGGTGTCACCGAGAAGTGGGACCTCTATGTTCGCGGCTTCGAGTTGGCAACGGGCTATTCGGAACTGGTGGACCCGGTGATCCAGCGGGAACGCTTCGTCGACCAGGCGCGGTTGGCCGCGGCAGGCGATGACGAGGCCATGGTGCTCGATGAAGACTTCCTCGCCGCGATGGAACACGGCATGCCGCCGACCACCGGAACCGGTATGGGAATCGATCGCTTGTTGATGGCACTCACGGGTTCGGGAATCCGGGAAACGATCCTGTTCCCGATTGTGCGACCCACTAGTCGCTGACCAGTGAATTCATGGGGTGAAGACCCCATGTTGGAAATTTCGCATTTCGGGGTATTCTTGCCTCGGGTATTCGGCCTGGAGGCAGGCTTGACGATTTCGAGAGGACGTTCATCTCATGGCAAAGAAGGTCACCGTTAGCCTGATCGACGATGTCGACGGTGAGTCCATCGCGGACGAGACCATCGAGTTCGCTATCGATGGGGTGTCGTACGAGATCGATCTGTCGGACGCAAATGCGGCGCGCCTGCGTGAAGGCCTGGACGAGTGGGTCGCCAACGCCCGCCGTGTGAGTGGCCGTCGCCGGGTGAAGGCTGCCGGTGCACCCGCGCCGCAGGGCAAGAGCCGCGTTTCCATGGACCGTGAACAGAGCGCCGCAATTCGCGAATGGGCTCGCCGTAAGGGCCACAAGGTCTCGGCTCGCGGTCGTATCTCGGCGGAAATCACCGACGCGTACAACAAAGAGGTCGGCAAGAGCTGAATTTTTGGCGGCGCGGGCGCCGCGTGGTTCGCGGCCCCGCCGGTCCCGTCGTTGCGACCTCGAGACTAACGCCTTCGGCGTAGCGCTTTCGAGGCCGCAACGACGGGACGGCCGCGAACGGCAGGCTGCGCCTGCCTGCCCCTCCTCAGGGTCGGGGCGTGCGGGGCCGGGTTTGTGGGGTTGGGTCTCGAGTCCGGATCGTGTGGGGTTGGGGTCGTAGGGAAGTAGACTGTTGGCCGTGCACAAGGTGTTTCGAGTATCCGGCGGTGGTGCGCGGTGAGCTCTTTCCTGCGGTACACCGACGACACCGGTAAGCAGCATGAATTGGCCTTGGAGGCCGGGCAGCAGCGCGTCACCATCGGGCGCAATGTGCAGGCCGACCTCGTGCTCGCGTGGGACGCCGAGGTTTCGCGTCTGCACGCGGCCGTCGAGCATCTAGGTGCGCACTGGACCATCATCGATGACGGACTTTCCCGTAACGGCACCTTCGTCAACGGTGAGCGGCTGGTCGGGCGGCGCAGGTTGAGTCCTGGCGACCGGATTCGGGTCGGGACCACGCTCGTGCATTTCTTCGATTTCGGCGGTGTGGTGGACGACGCGACGCATACCGCGTCCGGATCCATCCCCACGATGCGCTCACTGACCGAGACCCAGCGCGCGGTGCTGGTCGCGCTGTGCCGGCCGTACAAACACGGCACCGGATTCGCGACGCCCGCGTCGAATCAGCAGATCGCCGAGGAATTGTTCCTCTCCATCGACGCCATCAAAACCCACCTGCGCGCGTTGTTCGCGAAGTTCGGGGTGGAAAACCTGCCGCAGAACCAGAAGCGGACCCGGCTGGCCGCGCTGGCCATGCAGAGCGGCCTGATCTCCGACCACGATTTGTGACCGTGACGCTCGCGTAGGTCGATGAGCGTTTGAACTATGTCGTGGACGGGCGCTGGACGGTTGACTTACTCGTATCACCGGAGTGCGGGATCTCGAGCTCCGGACCACGAGTCAGGAGACGTCACATGTTCGCAGTTCGTATGGCCACCATGGTGCTCGCCGTGCTCAGTACGGGGCTCATCGCTGGGGTGTTCTACGCCTACGCGATCTCGGTGATGCCCGCGCTCGCCCGCGCCGACGACCGCACGCTCATCGACGTGATGCAGAAGATCAACGTCGTGATCATCAACCCCTGGTTCATGTTGGGCTTCATGGGCACGGTCGGCTTCACCGCGCTGGCAGCCGCTCTGCACCTGGGCAGCGACCAGCGCACGACCCTGATCTGGCTCGGAATCGCGTTGGTGCTCAACGTGATCGCGTTCGGCGTCACCGTCGGACTCAATGTGCCGCTCAACGATGCGCTCGCCGCGGCGGGTGACCCGGCGTCGATCGCCGACACCGCTGCTGTCCGTGCCGATTTCGAGGCCACGTGGGTTCGCTGGAACATCGTCCGTGCGGTGCTGCACACCGCCGCGTTCCTGGTGCTGTGTGGCGCGTTGTTCGCCGCGGGCGTGCAGCAGGGCAAGTCGAATTCGACCACCGACGCGGTTGCCGGCCAGCCGTTCGCCCAGGTCAGTGGGCAGGCGGTCGCTCAGGCCGGCGGTCCGGTCGCCGGACAGCGGTTTTCGCAGCAGCCCGGCAGCCCGGCAGCCGGTGCGCCGTACGGCCAGCAGCACCAGCGTCGATGAATTCCGGTCGGTAGTGCCACGCGATCACTAGAACGTGTTCCATGATCAGTGGAACACGTTCTAGTGAGGAGTCGTTCATGCGACGTAGTTCGCTTCTGGTGATGGCCGCGGCGGCCCTGATCGCCTGCCTGCCCGCCACCGCGTCAGCCCAGCCGCTCCCGGTCGACTACAACTTCTTCGCCGGCATCCCGAATGAGCTCGCCGATCCCGGTGGCTCGCTGCCCGGTTCCAACGACTGGTCCTGCCGCCCGAGCGCTGTGCATCCGAATCCCGTCGTGCTCATTCACGGCACGGCAGGTGGCGCACAGACCAATTGGGGCGCGTACGTTCCGCTGCTCGCGAATGAGGGCTACTGCGTCTTCGCCCTCAACTATGGCGCGCTGGATGTGCCGTGGCCGCTGTCGGCCATGGGCGGAATGCGTCCGATCGCCGAGAGCGGCGCGCAGTTGGCCGCTTTCGTTGAGCGCGTGCGGTCGGCCACTGGCGCGCGACAGGTGGACTTCCTCAGTCACTCGCAGGGGAGTCTGGTGGGGAGCTACTACCTGAAGCGTCTCGACGGTGCTGAGACGGTGGACAAGTTCGTTTCCCTGGCGGGACCGTGGCTGGGTGTGTACGGCGATCAGATGAACGTGTGGCGGACCGTCGGGCAGCGGCTCGGCGTGGCCGCCGACGATCTGGACCGCATGGTCTCCGCCGGCGTGTGCTCGCCGTGCTCGGAGTTGATGGGGGGATCGGCGTTCATGCGGGCGCTGAACGCCGACGGCGTCTATGTCCCTGGCGTCGCGTACACCAACATCGCTACGGTCTACGACGAGATAGCCACCCCTTACACCAGCGGCCTGGTGGCCGGGCCCAACGCGGTGAATATCGTGGTGCAGGACGGATGCCCGGCCGACTTCTCCGAGCACCTGGCAATCGCGGGCAGCCAACGCGCGGCCGGTTACGTCCTCAATGCTCTCGATCCCGCCAGGCAGGCCGCGGTGCCCTGCGAGTTCGTGCCGCCCTTCACCGGATAACACCCCCGGCGCGATTTCGCTGTAGGCAAAACTGAACCTGAAACGAATGCCGCGACGTGCGCGTTGTGTGTAAATGACCATGTTGTCGCCGGTCTTCAATAGGGTGGACCGGCGGCGGCGGAATCCTCTGCCAACTAGAGTGGATGGCGGGGGCCGCAACCCCCGGGCTTCATGGCAGGCTGACGGCGAAAGTTGTCGGTCCGACGCCCTAGGTTGTATCGAGCATACTGCGGCGTCTGTTGCCAGAATGTCGGAGCAGGAGAGTGAGGGAGCGATGTTCGAGAGGTTCACCGACCGCGCGAGGCGTGTCGTTGTCCTGGCCCAAGAAGAGGCCCGGATGCTCAACCACAACTACATCGGCACCGAGCACATCCTGCTTGGGTTGATCCACGAGGGCGAGGGTGTGGCGGCGAAGTCGCTGGAGTCCCTTGGTATCTCGCTGGAGGGTGTGCGTAGCCAGGTCGAGGAGATCATCGGGCAGGGCCAGCAGGCGCCGTCCGGTCACATCCCCTTCACCCCGCGTGCCAAAAAGGTGCTGGAGCTGAGCCTGCGCGAGGCGCTGCAGCTCGGCCACAACTACATCGGTACCGAGCACATCCTGCTCGGCCTCATCCGCGAGGGCGAGGGCGTTGCGGCCCAGGTACTGGTCAAGCTTGGTGCCGACCTCAACCGTGTCCGTCAGCAGGTCATCCAGCTGCTGTCCGGGTACCAGGGCAAGGAGCCCGTCGAGGGCGCCGGTCCGCGCGGCGAGGCGGGCACTCCGTCCACATCGCTGGTGCTCGACCAGTTCGGCCGCAACCTCACTCAGGCCGCGCTCGAGGGCAAGCTCGACCCGGTCATCGGCCGCTCGAAGGAAATCGAGCGCGTCATGCAGGTGCTGAGCCGCCGCACCAAGAACAACCCGGTGCTGATCGGCGAGCCCGGCGTCGGTAAGACCGCGGTCGTCGAGGGCCTCGCACAGGCCATCGTCAACGGCGAGGTCCCCGAGACCCTCAAGGACAAGCAGCTCTACACCCTCGACCTGGGCTCCCTGGTCGCGGGCAGCCGCTACCGCGGTGACTTCGAAGAGCGCCTCAAGAAGGTGCTCAAGGAGATCAACACCCGCGGCGACATCATCCTGTTCATCGACGAGCTGCACACGCTCGTCGGCGCGGGTGCTGCCGAAGGCGCCATCGACGCGGCCTCGATCCTGAAGCCGAAGCTGGCCCGTGGCGAGCTGCAGACCATCGGTGCCACCACGCTCGACGAGTACCGCAAGTACATCGAGAAGGACGCCGCCCTGGAACGCCGTTTCCAGCCGGTCCAGGTGGGCGAGCCGACCGTCGAGCACACCATCGACATCCTCAAGGGTCTGCGCGATCGCTACGAGGCGCACCACCGGGTCTCCATCACCGATAGTGCGCTCGTCGCCGCCGCCACCCTGGCCGATCGCTACATCAACGACCGGTTCCTGCCGGACAAGGCGATCGACCTGATCGACGAAGCGGGCGCGCGCATGCGCATCCGCCGGATGACCGCTCCGCCGGACCTGCGCGACTTCGACGACAAGATCGCCGATGCTCGCCGGGAGAAGGAAAGCGCTATCGATGCGCAGGACTTCGAGAAGGCCGCGCGTCTGCGCGACAAGGAGAAGCAGCTCGTCGCCAAGCGTGCCGAGCGCGAAAAGCAGTGGCGCTCAGGTGATCTGGACGTCGTGGCTGAGGTCGACGATGAGCAGATCGCGGAGGTGCTCGCCAACTGGACCGGCATCCCCGTCTTCAAGCTCACCGAGGAGGAGACCACCCGTCTGCTCCGCATGGAGGACGAGATCCACAAGCGGATCATCGGCCAGGAGGATGCCGTCAAGGCCGTCTCCAAGGCGATCCGCCGCACTCGCGCAGGTCTGAAGGACCCCAAGCGTCCGTCGGGCTCGTTCATCTTCGCCGGCCCCTCGGGTGTCGGTAAGACCGAGCTCGCCAAGTCGCTGGCGAACTTCCTGTTCGGCGACGACGACGCGCTCATCCAGATCGACATGGGCGAGTTCCACGACCGCTTCACCGCTTCTCGTCTGTTCGGTGCCCCTCCCGGGTACGTGGGCTACGAGGAGGGCGGCCAGCTCACCGAGAAGGTGCGTCGCAAGCCGTTCTCGGTGGTGCTGTTCGACGAGATCGAGAAGGCGCACCAGGAGATCTACAACACCCTCCTGCAGGTGCTCGAGGACGGCCGTCTCACCGACGGTCAGGGTCGTACGGTCGACTTCAAGAACACCGTGCTGATCTTCACCTCGAACCTGGGCACCTCCGACATCTCCAAGGCTGTCGGCCTCGGCTTCACCCAGTCCAACGCCGAGGGCTCGAACTACGAGCGGATGAAGCTCAAGGTCAACGACGAGCTGAAGAAGCACTTCCGCCCCGAGTTCCTCAACCGCATCGACGACGTGATCGTCTTCCACCAGCTCACGAGCGAACAGATCGTGCAGATGGTTGACCTGATGATCGCCCGCGTCTCGAAGCAGCTGAAGAACAAGGACATGGCGATGGAGCTGACCGATCAGGCCAAGAGCCTGCTCGCCAAGCGCGGTTTCGACCCGGTCCTCGGTGCGCGTCCGCTGCGTCGCACGATCCAGCGCGAGATCGAAGACCAGCTGTCGGAGAAGATCCTCTTCGGCGAGATCGGCGCGGGCCAGACCATCGTGGTCGACGTCGAAGGCTGGAACGGCGAGGGTCTCGGCGAGGACGCCAAGTTCACCTTCACCGGCAAGACGAAGCTGACCAAGGCTTCCGCGGGCGACGACAAGCCCGAGGTGGTCCTCACCGGCGCAGCCGACGGCACCGCGCCCGACGCCGCGGCCTCCGGCGAGTAACCAGCTGAACCGAAAGCCCGCCCCCGACATACGGGGGCGGGCTTTTCGTTTGCGGTATCGGCGCGGTCAACGCGCCCGAGTGATCAGTGGTCTGTGCCAGAGATGCGGCGGTGGTAGGCGGCCCGCTGTTCCGGGTCCGCGCCGGTCATCGTCGTGTCGAAATGTAGGGCGTGTTGGACAGCGTGCCGGGCGCGTGCCGGGAGCAGCGACATTGTCTTGATGAGAATGCCGAGTGACGCGGGGATTGTCGCGCGCGAGGAATCCGCTCGGACCGCTGCCACGATGCCTGCCGCCACATCCTCGGGTTCTCGGCAGGCGAGGGCGTGCGCCCAGCGCGGAACGACTGTCCCCTCGGAGAGTTCGGTGTTGATGAAACCCGGCAGAACTACCGTGACACCGACGCCGTGCGGGTGCAGTTCGCGGCGCAGCGCGTCGGTGAATCCGAGGACGAAATGCTTTGTGCCCGTGTAGGTCGCGAGGCCGGGCTCGGCGGTGATGGCGGCCACCGAGGCGATATTGACGATGTGGCCTTTCCCGCGATTCACGAATCGGGTCGCGGCTAGGTGGGATCCGTTCGTCACCCCGCGGACATTGATGTCGATCTGGCGATCGGTGAGTTCGGGTGATTCGTCGACGAAGTATCCCGTCGGCATGATGCCCGCGTTGTTGATTAGGATGTCGGCCGCGCCGACGAGTGCCTCGGCCTCGGCGAAGAAAGCGGCGAAGGATTCGCGGTCGGTGACATCCACCCGCAAGCCGATCACTTTCGCGGAGGATCGCGCGGCCAGCGCGGCGGCGCTGCTTTTCGAGAGGTCGCCATCGATGTCGCCGATGGTGACTGTCGCGCCCGCCGCGGCAAAAGCCTCGGCCGTGGCGAGGCCGATACCGCGGGCGGCGCCGGTTATCAGCACGACTCGGCCTTGCAGAGATGAGGTGGTCATGGGAAGTCTCCGGCTTCTGCGGCTAGCGTGCCGCGATATCGTCGGCGAGTTCGACGGGGACCGCCGCCCTCGGTACCTGGGTGTAGTTCTCGATATCGAAGCGGGACAGCGTCTTTCGCAACCGCGTCGTCGACCAGGGCCACGCCGTGAAGTTGCGGCCGTTCTCGTCGAGGTAGTAGCTGGCGCAACCACCTTGGTTGAAGACGGTGCGGGTGAGCGCTTGCTGGACCTTGTCGTTGAAATCGCGAGTCGTTGCCTCGGGGATCTCGACTGTCTCGATATCGCGCTCGCGAGCCACGGTGAGCGCGCCGATCACATAGTTGAGCTGGCGCTCGGCCAGATCGAGGAACGAGTTGTAGACCAGGATGTTGGGGCCGAGCAGGATGAACAAGTTCGGTACACCCGGTGCGGTAGTGGCCAAATAGGCCTCCGGGCTCTTCGCCCAGCGCTCCGACAACAGTCGGCCGTCGGCGCCGCGAATGCGCCCGGCGATCGGGGGATGGCTGACATCGAATCCGGTGCCGAAGATGATGACGTCGACCGGGCGCTCATTGCCGTCGGCGGCGATAACACCGTGTTCGGTGACGCGGGTCAGGGCGTGCGGGACGAGCTCGACATTGTCACGCGCCAGCGCGGGGAAGTAGGTGTTGGAGAGCAGTAGCCGCTTGCAGCCCATGGTGAACTTCGGCGTCAACGCGGTGCGCAGCTTCCGATCACGCACCTGGGCAAACAGCTGCGCCCGGCCGATCGGATTCAGCAATCGGGCGGCCCGTTCGTGCTGCATCGCGGCACTGAGGCCACGCAGGATGGCGTCCAGGACCGAGCGGAAGGCGCGCTGCGAGCCGGGCGCCCGCCGGAACAGCGCACGCGCGTGCCCCGGGAAGGGGATGTCCAAGCGGGGTACCACCCAGGACGCGGTGCGCTGCAGCACGTGCAACTGCGCCACCTTGGGCGCGATCTCGGGGATGAACTGGACCGCCGACGCCCCGGTGCCGATGACCGCGACCCGCTTGCCGGTCAGGTCGATATCGTGGTTCCACCGAGCTGAGTGGAACACCTCGCCAGTGAACCGGTCCAGTCCCTCGACGTCTGGAAGCTGCGGTTCGGTGATCGGGCCCGCGGCCCCGATCAGGAACTGGGCCACATAGCGGCCGTTCGTGGTGTTCAGCAGCCATCGGCGTCGCTCGGTGGACCAGATCGCCTCGATGGCCTCGGTGCCGAAACGAATGTAGCGGTGCAGGCCGAACTCGGCGACGGTCTGCTCGATGTAGCTCAGGATCTCGGGCTGACGGGCGAAGTTGTGTTCCCAGTCCGGATTCGGATGGAAGGAGAACGAGTAGACCGGTGACGGAATGTCGACTCCGCAGCCGGGATAGGTGTTATCGCGCCAGGTGCCGCCGACCCGATCGGCCTTTTCCAGCACGACGAAGTCGGTGAAACCTGCCTGTTCGAGCTTGTATGCCGCGGCCAAGCCTGCGAGCCCGGCTCCGATCACGATCGTGTGGTGGACCCGCTCGAGTGTCTCGGGGATCTGATCCGTCGTGCGTGGTGTCACGGGGGGTTCCTCCAGATATTCGCGCCATTGCGATAATGGGATTATCCAGAAAATGGCCGGAGTCCGCAAGGCTACGATGTCGTCGTGGTCCGTGTATCCCGCGCCGAGAGCAAGCAGCGCACCCGCCGCAGCGTGCTCGACGCCGCGGTCACCATGTTCCTCGAGCACGGCTATAACGCCTGCTCGCTCGAGCAGATCGCCGATGCGGCCGGCTTTTCGACCGGTGCGGTGTATTCCAATTTCGGCGGGAAGCCCGAACTCGCGATCGCCGCCATCGAGGAGCTCTACGAACGCGAGACCGTGCGGGTGCTCGGTGTGCTGGCAGAAGCTGGTCCATCCGTGCAGGCGTGGGTGCCGGTGATGCGTGACTGGGTTCAGCACACCATCGGGGAGCGACGGTGGGCCCGCTTCGAACTCGAACTGTCCGTTGTCATGGCCACCCGGGACGAGTTACGTCCGCTGCTGTCGCAACGCTATGCGCGCATGCGCGACCAGCTCGCCGCGGCGGTGCGGGTCGCGGCCGAGCAGGGCACGTTCACCGACGACGCCGACTGGGACGCTACCGCGACGCTGTTGCTCGGACTGATCCTCGGTGTCGCCATGCAACGCGTGGTCGACCCGCTCCTGCCGACAGACAACCTCATTCATGGGCTGGAAACGCTGGTCAGCGCTCCGCTGCCCGCCGAACCAGGCCACGGCTGACCGATTTCCGGGCTTGTCGCCTCCAGAATCAGCCGAAACTCTGCAGGATTCCAGACTGATGATGAGCGGCATGTTCGAATACCGCGATCAGTCGGGCGTAGTTTCCCGGAGATAACCGAGGCCGTCGTTTCCGTCCCGGATCCAGATCCGGGGATAAACACCCATCGTGTCCATTGCGGCGGGGTCGTTCAGCCCCGCCTTATCGGTCGGCGCCTTCGTGAAACCGTGCGAGAACCGGCGCGAAGGCGGCGGCGAGTTCGCCCGGGACGATCAGTTCGTCGATTCCGTAGCGCTCGCTGCGAGTTTCGAGGATTTCCACAGCGGCTTGTGGATCGCTGGGGAGAAGTCCGGCGGCTCCGGCGGCGCGGAGTTCTTCGTGGGTGTGGCCGAGGCGGGTGCGCAGCCAGCTCGAATCGGCTATTCGAAAGTAGTTGCAGTGCGGATGTTTCCCGGACGGTGGTGGCGGCTGATCGGAAGGGCGCCGCCAGCACATTGGGTCGCAATCGCAGGTTGTCCGTCACTGCGGCGGCCGCGGCCAGCGCGATGAGCGGCGACGGCGTATACAGCGTGTCCGGCAGCATCAGCGTGCGGTACCCCTGCGACTCCGCCTCGGTCACCGTCCGCGTCCACTCCACCCCGGACTGCGGCATGAGGACGATTCCGAATCTCATCGCTACTTCTTCCCGCGCGGTTCGTTCAGGATCGCGAGCCGGGTGCGGTAGTCGTCCTCGGTGATCTCGCCGCGTGCGAAGCCTTCGCGCAGCGCGCCCACCGCGCCGCCGCGTCCCGCGCATCGTCGCCGGGCGAAGAAGACCAGTGCGATCACGGTGATCCAGAAGATCGCGGGGAAGATCCAGAAGAACGGCCATGGGTGCCAGCCGCCGTCGTAGTGGTCGGCCAGCAGTGTCAGTGTCGTCGTGCTATCGAAAATGTTCATGTCTCGAGCCTGCTCGTCCGAACGCTCCGCAACATCGGCCGCGAGACCCGATCCGGCCTACGTCCCCACGCGTACAGCCGACCTGGAAATGCGCATCAACAGCCTGGACATCCCGCGACTACGCGAATCGACCGATCACCGCGGAATTCGTCGAAAACGCGTAGGCGAAGAATGCCCGCAGGCAGGCATAGCCGTCACCCAGGTAGTCGAGCGCTTCGTCGCGGTCGTCCCAGATCTCCGGGCGCGCGGCCTCTTCGTCCATCAACTCAGGGGAGAAATGCTCGGCGAGCCGGTCGAAAGGCGTCGAGGTGAGGACCTTCGCTGCCGCGGCGACCTCTTTCGGTGTCCATACACTGAGGCCATCCTCTCGATCAGTCGGCTGGTCTTCGCGCAAAAGGTCGAAGTCGACGGCGGCCGCGGGGAACAGCAGGCGCAGGCCGTCCCATGCTTGGTCGAGGTCGCCGGACGGTTCCCCCTCGGCCAGGGTCGGTGCGTCGAGGAATTCGTTGGGACATCGGATGACCCGGTGATGCGGTCGGCGTCGGCGGGGGAGATGCGGGTGAAGATGAAAATGATGCTCATGGCGTGACGCTCATTTCGGACGCGGTGGCGGGATCGTGGTGACGGTAGAAATCGCGCCTTGGCGATAGCTTGGCGTCTGCTTTTCGTCGGCTCGACAGCGCAATTGCGCGGCGTACCGTGGGAATTGCTCTATCCAACCGACACGGGGGTGTTCGCACACATGACTGATACCGACCGCACTCTGATTGCCGTTCTGCTCGATCGTTCCGGGTCGATGCAGACGATCAAGGCCGATACCGAAGGTGGGTTGGCCGCCTATTTCGAGCAGCAGCGGGCGGTGCCGAAACGGATCGAGGTCACGCTCGCTCAGTTCGACACCACCTACGACGTCGTCTACTCGAACGTGCCGCTGGCCCAGGTGCCAGCGCCGAGTCTGCATCCGCGGGGCGGGACCGCGCTCTACGACGCACTCGGCAAGCTCGTCACCAGCGTGGGCGCCGAACTGGCCGAGCGCCCCGAGCACGAACGTCCCGGCACCGTGATCATCGTCGTCCTCACCGACGGTCACGAGAACTCCAGCCGCGAATGGACGCACGCCGCCGTGAAGTCGCTGATCACCCAGCAGCAGGACGTCTACAACTGGACCTTCGTCTTCCTCGGCGCCAACATGGATGCCGTCGAAGTAGGCTCCAACCTCGGCTTCGACCCCGGCTCGGCCATCACCTACGCCCCGGTCGCAGGCGGCGTCCGAGGCGCCTTCGACGCCCTCTCCGCCTACTCCGCCCGAGCCCAAGCCGCCCCCGCGGGCGCCGCCCGCCGCGCCCGCTTCTCCGCCTCCGAACGTCGACAAGCAGACCAGGGCAAGTAGCCCTACGCCGCGTCGACCTTCTCGAACCGGGCGACGAATCGAACTTCGAGCGCGTACGCCAAACGTTCGAGCATGCCGATAGTCGGTGTCCCGCCTCCGGATTCGAGCCGCGAGACCTCAGGTTGACGTAGTCCGGCCCGCTCGGCCAGCTGTGTCTGCGTCAGCCCGAGTTCCAGCCGCCGTTCGCGAATGGCTTCGGCCAGCTCGATCGCCAGAATCGCCTCGGCTCGCCCAGCCGCGTACTCGCCCGCGTCGAACCCGGGGCTACTCATCCGCTCACGGCGCAGGTCGTCCATCGATGGGTGCTCAGTCATGATCGGTTACCTCCTGTCGAAATCTGTGTGGGCACAACCATGTTCCGATTCGCATACCTTGCGTAGTGCCTTGGCTCGTGTCACTTGGTCGGTCTCCCGCATGCGAGTCTTGCGGAAAACTGTCAGCAGCACGATGCGACGACCCGGAGCGAGCCAGTAGGTGATTCGCATTTCTCGGGGGTGCAGGTGAAAGCGGAGTTCACGCACCCCATCACCAAGATTGCGCGACCACGGTTCACCCAGGGTGGTTGCTCGTTCGGCGAGCATGCCCACATACACGTCAACCTGGGAGAACTCGCGCGTAGTCAAAGTGCGCAGCCATCGGGCTACCTCGGGTTCGAGTTCCACCAGATACAGGTGCATAGGATTGATCCTATATAGGTTAGATCCTATATAGCAATGGTGGCGTCAATGCCAACCCGGGCGGACCAGGCCTGATTCGTAGGCGAGGACTACGAGTTGGGTGCGGTCTCGGGCGTCGAGTTTGGTGAGGATTCGGCTCACGTGGGTGCGGGCGGTGGCGGGGGACATGTGGAGGCGGGCGCCTATTTCGGCGTTGGTGAGGCCCTCGGCCACCAGGGTCATCACCTCGCGTTCGCGGTCGGTGAGCTCGGCGAAGGCGGCGGGGGGTGGTTGTTTGGCGTGGGTGGAGAACTCGGCGAGGAGGCGACGGGTGACGCCGGGGGAGAGGAGGGCGTCGCCCGCGGCTACGGCGCGGACGGCGCGGAGCAGGTCGGCGGGTTCGGTGTGCTTGACCAGGAAGCCCGCGGCGCCGGCGCGGATCGCTTCGAAGACGTATTCGTCGAGTTCGAAGGTGGTGAGGACGACGACGCGGACCGGCGCGAGCTGGGGGTCATCGGCGATCATCCGGGTGGCGGCGAGGCCGTCGAGGATCGGCATGCGGATGTCCATCAGCACCACATCGGGGACCAGAGCGCGGGTCATCCGGACGGCCTGCTCGCCGTTTTCGGCCTCGCCGATCACCTCGATGTCGTCCTGGGCGTCGAGCAGGGCGACGAATCCGCCGCGCACCAGCGCTTGATCGTCGGCGACGAGGAGACGGATCTTCGCAGGTCCCACACCGATCGGCGGCACGTCGGCACCTGAGAAGCCGGGACTGTGCGGGGTGTTCATGCTTGGTCCGTTCGGCGGGCTGGGTCCGGGCGTCGGCCGCTCATGCGCTGGCCTCCTTACCGTTGGTCGACGTCGGGCTGGCATCGGTAGCCGCTGGTCGAGCGGGCAATCTGGCCGCCACTCGGAACCCGCCCGAGGGTCGCGGTCCCGCGGTGAGCGCCCCACCCAAAGCGTGTGCCCGTTCCCGCATCCCGATGATCCCGTTGCCGCCGATCCCGGTTCGGACAGCGGTCTCGGTCGGCCGGGTGTTGTCGACGGTGATGTCCACTGATTCCGGTGTGTACCGCAGGGTGATCAGCGCTGTCGCGCCGGGCGCGTGCCGCACCACGTTGGTCAGCGATTCCTGAACGATTCTGGCCGCCGCCACATCGATAACGCTGGGCAGTTTCTTGGGCGTACCGATGATCTTGGTGTCGACGTCGAGCCCGGTCGCCCGGGTGCGTTCGAGCAGGGTGTCGAGGTCGTCGAGGGTTGGTGCGGGAGCACGCGGCGCGGGGCGTGGCGGAACGGGCACGTCATCGGACACGCCAACATGTTCGGGGTACTCCGGCACCACCGCGGTCCCGCTGCGAATCGCGTGCAGCAGCGTATGTACCTCGGTCAGCGCCTCTTTCGACGTTGTCTTGATGGTCGCCAACGCCGCGGCCGCCTGCTGCGGCTTGCGATCGAACAGCTCCAGCGCCACCGACGACTGCACATTGATCAGCGAAAGACTGTGCGCGAGAACATCGTGCAGCTCCCTGGCAATGGCCAGCCGCTCCTCGGATGCCGCCCTGGCCTGCTGTGCCTGTTCGTCGCGCTGGGCCGCCTCGGCCCGCTGCTTGCGCGCGAGCACCACCGCGCGCCGCTGCCGTACCCCCTCCGCGATCGCGACCAGCACGCCCATCCAGGCCAGCAGCCCGAAGATCTGCCACGCGTCGGAGTGCCGTCCGAGCAGGGCGGGCAACGGCCACACCATCGTCAGGTAGCCGATCGCGACCACCGGGTATGTGCGCCATCGTGATCCGGCAATGGCTGCCGACAGGAAGGCGATCAGCAGCGAAAGGAAAATCGGCCCGTACCCGTAGTCGCGCAACACATACGTCACCGCGGCGACCAACGCCACCAGCAGCACCGGTTCGGGCACCAGCCGCCGGAAACCGAGCGCGATCGGCCCCGCGAGCAGCAGCAGATACGCGAAAGCGTCCAGCGACCGCACTCCGGTTTGATGCGAATTCGCACCCGAACTACCGGCCAGCTGGATCAGCGCGACCACCACTGCCAGGCCCCAGTCCGCAACGACTGAGCCACGCTCCCACTTCGCAGACGTTCCCACGTGTCCAACCCTATTGCGTACCCGTGCCAGCCGCGTCGGCCTGCGCGCGTATTTCCCGCGAGAGGCGCACTGGGCCACTGCTTCGGCCGGTCAGCAGGCCCTTCTCGCCGGATACTCGCCGACGCTGTCGACCTGCCGTAGTCCGCGCGGCGTAGCACGATGCACGCCGCAGGACGGATGCCCCGGCACCCACTGAGCGCGGATTCTGAGTCCCATGAACGAATCGATCGTGGTCACCACCGAGCTGACCAAACGCTATGGCGAGCACCTCGCCGTGGACGCGGTGAGCATGCGGGTCGCGGCCGGGGAGATCTACGGATTCCTCGGACCCAACGGCGCGGGCAAGACCACCACGCTGCGAATGCTGGCCGGCCTCATCCGGCCCAGCGCGGGCACCGCGACCGTCCAGGGCCTGTCGCCAGGCGACCCGGAGGTGCTGCGCCGGATCGGCGTACTCATCGAAGGCCCCGGCTTCTACCCCTACCTCTCCGGTCGCGACAACCTGCGGGTACTGGCCCGTTATCGCGGCCACGGCAGTGCCGAGGTCGAGACGGCGCTGGAACGCGTCGGCCTGGCCGACCGGGCAGGCGACCGCTTCCGCACCTATTCGCTCGGCATGAAACAGCGCCTCGGCGTCGGCGCGGCCATGCTCGGCGACCCGGACCTGCTGATCCTCGACGAACCGACCAACGGCCTCGATCCAGCGGGCTTGGCCGAAATGCGCACGCTCATCACCGATCTCGCGGCTGACGGCCACACCGTGCTGCTGTCGAGCCACCAGCTCACCGAGGTGCAGGAGATCTGCCACCGCGTCGGCGTGATCTCCGGTGGCCGCTTGCTCGCGGAATCTACGGTGGCCGAATTGCGCGGAACCGCAACGCTTCTAGTTCGCGCAGAGCCCGTGGACGTGGCTCTCGACGCGGTGCGGGCGGTCACCGATGCGCCCGCACGGGCGGGCGCGGACGGCATCAGAGTGGAAACGAGCGCCGCGATGGCGCCGGATGTCGCGCGAGCTGTCGTATCGGCAGGCGCGGACCTGCTCGAACTGCGGGTGGACGAGAAATCCCTGGAAGAAGTGTTCTTCGAGATGACGGCTGTGGAGGTAGCGAAATGAACACCATGACAAGGGATCTCACCGCAAGCGTGCGCGCGGAAGCGGTACGCCTGAGCCGCTGGCCCGCCTTCTGGATCGTCCTCGGCACCTGGATCCTGCTCAACCTGACCTTCGCCTACCTCTTCAACTACCTCGCCTACACCTCGGGCGAAAACGGTGCGATGTCGGACGGGCTACCCCGCGACGTCCTCCTCGGGCAACTCATGCCCGCCGCCGTCCCCGAGGTGTTCACCCAGGGCATGTCGATGTTCGGCGGGGCGCTGGTGCTGATCCTCGGCGCCCTCGCTGTCGGCAGCGGATATGGCTGGGGCACTTGGAAAACCGTGTTCACCCAGGGGCCGAGCCGGGCCGCGGCGGTGGCGGGACTCCTGTTGACCCTGCTGGGGGTGGTCATCGCCCTCGTCCTGGTCGCCTTCGCCGTCGACGTCGGGATCGCCACCGTGATCGCGGCCAGCGAATCCCAGCCGATCACGATGCCTTCGCTCGACGATTCACTCGTCGGAATCATCACCGGTACAGCCATTCTCGGTATGTGGACCCTCGCCGGTGCCCTCATCGGTGCGATCGCCCGCGGCCCCGCCCTGGCCGTCGGCCTCGGGCTGGTGTGGGTTCTGGTAGTGGAAAACCTCCTCCGCGGCGTGGCGGGCATCTTCGGTCCGATCGAAGCCGTCACCAACGTGCTTCCCGGCACCGCCGCGGGCTCGCTGGCCGGAGCGATGCGCACCGTGGAGGGCCCAGCCAACCCCGGTGTTCTCGATATCCTCACCCGCGGTGAATCTTTCGCTCTTCTGGCCGCTTACGTGACGGCCTTCGCGGGTGGCACGATCTGGCTGATGACCCGTCGCGACCTCACTTGACCCGAGCGCGTCTCGACCCCGGCATCGTCCCTGGCGATGCCGGGGGTCGTGTGCGAGAAACTAAGGCGCACCCAGGATTCGGTGGGCCAGCGTAGCCAGGCCCGCGATGATCTGCTCGGGTGACAACCCACGTTCGCGTTGCCGGAGGTAGACCTCGGCGGCGAGTGGCGCGAGGACTGTGTCGACCAGCGAATCCGGTTGTGGCACAGCAGTGTCGATCAGCAGCGACCGCACGTGCATCGACCAGAACCCATAGGCGCCGGTGGCGAAACGGGCACCGCCGGTTTCCGCGCCGAGTACCAGATGCGCGTGGGCGGTGAGCAATTCGATCATCGCCGCGTAGAAGGCGGCGAGCCGATCGGCGGGGGGAGCGCCGGGGCCGAGTGGGGGTGCGCCGCGGAGCAGCTGTTCCTGGAGGGCGCGTTCGTGCTCGTCGAGGAGGGCGACGGCGATCGCGGTGCGGTCGGGGTAGCGGCGGTAGAGGGTGCCGCGGCCGACGCCGGCGGCCTTGGCGATGTCGTCCATCGTGACGGTGCGTGGGTCACGGGTGGCGAAGAGTTCGGCGGCGGCCGCCAGCACTTTCGCGCGATTGCGGGCCGCGTCGGTGCGCTCGGGGGGTGGCGGCGCATCCCGCGCTGCGCCGGTGAGCAGGTCGGATCGGGGCTCCATGGGTCGACTGTAGCCCAGCGAGAAATATCTGGACAGTCTGTCCGTTTGTGTTCTATCGTCGAGAAATCAACAAGCGGACAGGCTGTCCAGTTAGGAAATGTCATGACGCACCTGCTGCACCTCGACGCCAGCGCTCGAACGAACTCCCTCAGTCGCAAGCTGGGTGCCGAATTCGTCCGCGCCTGGCGCGACGCGGAACCCGGCGGTACTTACACCTACCGCGACCTCGCCGCCGAGCCGACGCCGTTCATCGAGGAGGGCTGGACCGAACTGTGTGACGCCGTCCTCGCCGCCGGGGTCACCGACCTCGACCGGCTCGCGGAACTGGCCGTCACGCCTGCGGCGAAGACCGCATGGCAGATGGTCGAACCGCTGCTGGCGCAGGTGCTGGCCGCTGACGTGATCCTGATCGGCACCCCGATGTACAACTACTCCATCCCCGCCGCCCTCAAGGCGTGGCTCGACCAGATCACCTTTCCCCGAATGTCGCTGGGGCAACGCAGGTTCATTGTGGTCACGGCCCGTGGCGGTGCGTACTCACCCGGTGCGCCGAAAGCCGCGTTCGACTATCAGGAGCGCTTCCTGCGTGACTTCTTCGCGGGCCACTTCGCCGTCACCGACACGGTTTTCGTCAACGCGGAACTTGCCAATGCCGTTCAGGACCCGAACCTGTCACACCTGCGCGACGTACACGAAGCCTCGCTCGCCGCCGCGCAGGCCGAAGTGCGCTCTC
The DNA here is from genome assembly GCF_042754695.1 of Nocardia sp. NPDC059195. Classification (NCBI taxonomy): domain Bacteria; kingdom Bacillati; phylum Actinomycetota; class Actinomycetes; order Mycobacteriales; family Nocardiaceae; genus Nocardia; species Nocardia sp. NPDC059195. The sequence continues at coordinate 113,893 of NZ_JBHZBG010000018.1, forward strand.
TCGCCGAGGAATACGCGCGATGAGCTGGCTGGTGCTCGGCCTGGCCGGGCTCGTCGAAATCGTCTGGTCGCAGACCATCAAACCGACCGAGAACTTCACCAAACTCGGCCCGACCCTGCTCTGCGTCGCGCTCGGCTCGCTGGCCGTGTATCTGCTCTCGCGCGCTATGCAGACCCTCCCGGTGGGCACTGCCTACGCGGTATTCACCGGAATCGGGGCACTCGGCGCGATCGGTCTCGGCGTGCTCGTGCACAAGGATCCGCTCAGCGCGGGCCGAGCGCTGGCACTGGCGCTGATCCTCGGCGGCATCGTGCTCGCGCGTGTGACGAATCCCGAGTAACGCTGTCGCGCACCCGATGCGAGGATCAGCCGGTCATGACCGGTAAGGTCGGCTGATGGACCAGCCAGTTCGCCCTCCGGACCTGTCCACGCGGCCACATGAGCTCACGGTCGAGCGCGTGATGAAAGCCTCGCCCAGCCTGCTCTACGCGGCCTGGACCCAAGGCATGGACCTGTGGCTGGCCGTCCCCGGATCGGTGCTGATGCGCCCCGCCGTCAACGAGCCCCTCTACTTCGACACCGGCTCGCCCGAAAAACGCAACCCCCATTACGGCCGTATCCTGCTGCTCGAGCCGAACCGGCGCATCGAATTCACCTGGGTCACCGCCGCCACCGACGGTGTCGAAACCGTGGTCGCCGCCGAATTCCTCAAGCAGCCACGCGGCATCCGCCTGCGCCTACGCCACTCCGGTTTCCCCACCGCGGCGATCCGGGATCTGCACCAGCAGGTCTGGCCGGACAAACTCGAGCGTCTCGACGAAATCACCAGCGCCACCGCCTGAGCACCCGAGTAGGTTCGTCATCGCAACGCAAGACAACTCGAACCGAAAGGATCGCAATGCCGACTCGTAGCGCACGCACTCTCTGGTCAGGCGGACTGCAGGATGGGTCCGGGCAGGTCGAACTGGTCAGCTCGGGTGTGGGCAAGTTCGATGTGAGCTTCCCGCGCCGGGCGGCCGACACGGCCGAGGGCACCAGCCCGGAGGAACTGATCGCGGCGGCGCATTCGTCGTGCTATTCGATGGCGCTCTCGGCGGAGATCGCCAATGCCGGCGGGACACCGGAAGGCCTGGACGTCAACGCCGATGTGACGCTCGCGCCCGACCCGGCCGGTGGTTTCCAGATCAGCAAGATCAAGCTCACCGTGCGCGGGCGTGCGTCGGGCCTTGACGCCGACGGGTTCGCCGCGGCCGCCCTCGCGGCGAAGAACGGTTGCCCGGTCAGCAAGGCGCTCGCCGGGGTGGCCGACATCGAACTGGACGCGGCACTGGCCTGATCAAAACTGGCGTATTCGTGCGATCGGCCGTCGCAGAATCAGAAAACTGATTCCGGACGGCCGTTTTGCACGATTACGCCGGTGCTCACCGCTGGGTGAACCAGCGATGCGCAGCAGGGGTGTACATGGCCGGAATCGCGATGGCGACGGCCAGGATATGCACAGTGCGGCAGCTGGCCAGCACGATCGAACTGTCGGACATGCCTTCGAACAGTGTCGTGTAGTCGTCGGTGGACAACACGACCGCCAGCGGCTCGATGATCAGCGAGACCAGGCCGACCACGCCGATGCCGACGGTGAGCACCGCGCGGGCCACGCGGCTGCCGTTCCACATGTACAGCGCGACCCCGGCGACGGCCAGGTAGATGGCGAGTCGAGGTAGCAAACCCGTGGCGGTGGCGCCGAATTCGTCGCCGCCACGCACAGCGCGCAACAGTCCTTCCGCGACTCCCGCCGCCAGGGCGGTGATGAGTCCGCCGAACGCGACATTCACGGCGCGGGGGCGAGTGCGGGAAACAAGATAGGCAGTGCCGGTCATGACACCGACACTGCCTTTCTCAGCTGCTCGCGAGAATCACCCTGCGGTAGGAACCTGGTCCACTACCGGAGTGCTACGCCGCGAAGCGAATTCCGTGAGCGCGGCGAACGCCAGCCCCAAACTCACCCACAGGGTGGTGGTTTCGGCCAGCGAGGCCACCCGGAAATTCCACAGCAGGGTGGCGGGGAAGTCGTCGGCCACCTCGTTCACGCCGGGCAGCAGGACGTAGCCGACCGTGGTGACCACGACGAACGCACCCACTCCGGCGATGAGCCGCAGCGTGTCCGACGCGGCGAGCGCGCGGTAGGCCGCGACGGCTGCCGCGACGGCCAGCAGGCCGAGGACGACGGTCGCGACCCACAGCCAGGTGCGGTCGTTGATGGTTTCCGGATCACCGACCGCGGGCGGGTTGGCCGGATACTTGAAGAACGGCACCGCGACGATCGCCGCCCACGCGAGAACCGCCGAGGTCAGCGACAATTGGGGCCCGGACAGGGTGGTGAACCGGCGTGCCACATTCACCGCCGACGCGAACAACGCGCCGAACGCCATGCCTGCCAAGCCGAGCGCGAGGAACTGTCCCGCCTTCTGACCCGACCGGCTGACCAGCGGTTCTTCTTCGCCTCCGTGGGAATGGCCCTGCGGTTGCGCGGCTTCGTGGCCGTGTTCGGCCGGCGCGGCCGCGGCTTCTTCGATAGCGATCGCGGCGTCCACCTGGGGCTCGCCGACGAAGTAGCCCACTGTCGCGGCCAGCAGGCCGGCGATCAGGCCGGCCAGCAGGCCGCGCAACAGCAGGGTCTTGAGTGATCCGATCAGTGGCACGGAACACCCAGCAGGTGACGTCCGTCGTGCATCAGCTCATGCAAGAACATCCCGCTACGCGAGACGGCCCCCTGGTCGAAACCGACCAGGTACAGGGCGAGCAGTGCAAGCAGGACGACACCGACCGTGACGAGCACGGTTGCGAGGGTGTCGAGGCCGGTAGACCGGCTGGGTGAATGCGCGATAGCCATTCGGGTCCTCCTCTAGGGATACGCGTCCCACGGTTGAAGTGTGGTGCGAAGGTGCCGGTGTCTGGCTCTCCGGCACCGGTGACCCGGTACTTGGATACAGTGGCGCGACCGCTCCGGACTCACACCGGAATTACCGCGCACCCTCGCGGATGTTCCCTCGAACTGTGACAGCCGCGAGCCACCCACGTCAATACACGCGACCGCATGTCCAGCGGAAACGCCGCTGTCAGGCCTTCGCGGGCACGTCGAGGACAACCTCGAACTCGAGCAGCGAGGCACCCGTCGACACCGGCTTCGGACGCTCACCGTCGCCACCGTTCCCGGCGTGCGCCGCGCGGGCCGGACCGTCACGCCACGTGGCGAACGATTCCTCCGAATCCCATTGCGTCACCACGAAATACCGGTTGTCGCCGGCCACCGGGCGCAGCAACTGGAAGCCGAGGAAACCGGGGGAGTTCTCCACCGCACCCGCGCGCGCGGCGAACCGCTTCTCCAACTCGGGGCCGGCGCCCTCGGGAACTTCGATCGCATTGATCTTCACAACAGCCATAGGGCTGACAATACGACCGCTCGGGAAACATCCCGCTCTGGGGCACAATCGGCAGGGTGTTGAACGACGAAGGTGGGTCCGGTGTCCCGATCCTGCTGTTGCACGGGCTGATGGGGAGTGCGCGGACCTGGGCCGACCAGGTGCCGTGGTTGCGCGGATACGGGCATGTCTATGCGGTGGATGCCGCTGGGCACGGGCGGCCGACACCGGCCGAGCTCACGACGGAGGCGTTCGTGGCCGACCTGGCCGAGCGCACCGCCGCGATCACCGAACCGATGGTGATCGTCGGGCATTCGATGGGCGCGATCCACGGTTGGGTGTTCGCGGCGACCTATCCCGAGCGGGTGCGGGCGATCGTCGTCGAGGACATCGCCCCCGATTTCACCGGCCGCACCGCCGCCCACTGGGCCGAGCTGATCCACTCCTGGCCACAACCGTTCGCCGACGAGCAGGCGGTGCTCGACTACTTCGGCCCGGTCGCGGGCACCTACTTCCTGCGCGCGTTCACCGCGGCACCGGACGGCTACCGCCTACACGGCGAGGTGGACACCTTCCGCGCGATCTCCGAAGAGTGGGGCACGCGCGACTTCTGGGCCGAGTGGAAGTCGCTGCGGGTGCCCGCGTTGCTCATCGAAGGTGAGCACACCATCACCCCGCCGGGCCAGATGCTGACGATGGCCGAGGTGCATCCCGATGCGGAGTACGTACGCGTCGACGGGGCGGGGCATCTTGTGCACGACGAACAACCCGAGGCATACCGTGAACACGTCGGCCGGTTCCTGCGACGCGTCACGAGCTGAGCCGGTTGGCGCCGGCGACCCGGCGGCGATGCTGGTCGACCGGCGAAGGCAGTCGGTTCCGTCGGCCTGAGCCGGTTGGCGGCGACCCGGCGGCGATGCTGGTCGACCGGCGAAGGCAGTTGGTTCCGGTCGGGCCGATCTCTCGCCACGTGTCGCGATCCAGGGTTACCCGGCGGCGCTTCCTTCGCCCGCGAGCGCGAACAGTCCGTCATCGGTCTGCTCGATCAGCCCGTCGACCAGCAGCGAATCCAACGCCCGCGCTCGCTGACCCGGATCGCGGGTCCAGGCCAAGTCGAGGCGAATTCGTTCAACCGGGCCCGATGAGTCGCGCAGCACATCGAGGAGCCGCCCACGCGCCTGGCGGTCGGTGCCCTCGTACTTCTGCACCTTGCGCGCGACTTCGGCGGCGGGTTTGCCCGCGGCGACCCACGCGCAGCTAGGCAGGGGGCAGCGGGCGCAGTCGGGGTTGCGGGCGGTGCAGACCAGGGCGCCCAGTTCCATCAGGGCCGCCGAGAACGTCGCCGCTCGCGGTACCGGAACAGGAAGCAGCGCTTCGGTTTCGGCGAGATCGCGCGACGACGGGTTGCCAGGCTCGCGGCCGTGCACCGCACGCGCGACAACGCGCCGAACATTGGTGTCCACCACGGGAACTCGCTGGCCGTAGGCGAAACAGGCCACCGCGCGAGCGGTGTACGCGCCGATGCCGGGCAGGCCGAGCAGCACGTCGACATCGGCGGGGACCACGTCACCGTGTTCGGTCGCCAGCACCCGCGCGCACTCGTGCAACCGCAACGCCCGCCGCGGATACCCCAGCTTGCCCCACGCCCGCAGCACCTCCGCTTGCGACGACGCTGCCATTGCCGACGGCACCGGCCAGCGCGCCACCCATTCGCGCCAGATCGGCTCCACCCGCACCACCGGCGTCTGCTGCAGCATGATCTCGCTCATCAGGATGTGCCAGGCGGTCGCGTCCCGCTCGCGCCACGGCAGGGCCCGCGCCGTGTCGCCGAACCAGTCGAGCAGGGATTCCGCGTCGATACTCACCGTTCTCGTTTTCTCTCGGTCAGGCGCTCTTTGCCGATGCGTAACGTGGCGGACTCGCTGGTAGCCAAGGGCATGTGCACAATGGTCGGTATGCCTGGTTCCAATCCGATAAGTGCCTGGAAGTCGTTGCGCGAAGGCAACGAGCGTTTCGTCAATGACACGTTGCAGCATCCTAGCCAGGGTGCCGCGGACCGAGCCAAACTCGTCAAGGGCCAAAACCCGCACGCGATCCTGTTCGGCTGCGGTGATTCCCGCGTCGCCGCCGAACTGATCTTCGACCAGGGCCTCGGCGACATGTTCGTGGTGCGCACCGCCGGCCACGTCGTCGACAGCTCGGTGCTGGGCTCGATCGAATACGGCGTCGAGGTGCTCAACGTGCCCCTGATCGTGGTCCTCGGCCACGACAGCTGCGGCGCCGTGAAGGCCACCATCGACGCGCTCGACGGCGGCGAGGTGCCCGGTGGGTTCATTCGCAGCCTGGTCGAGCGGGTGACGCCGTCGATTCTGCTCGGACGCCGCGAAGGACTCGACACGGTCGACGAGCTCGAGGCGCGCCACGTGGAGGAGACCAGCAAGCTGCTCATGCAGCGTTCGATGATCATCTCCCAGCGTGTTGCCACTGGTCAGTTGGCTATCGCCTGTGTCACCTACCAGCTCGAAGACGGGCGTGCGCAGTTGCGGCGCACTGTCGGCAACATCGGCGAGGTGGTCTGAACCGCGGGCGCTGACCCGGTTCGGCTTCCGACACGCCGAGGTCATCGAGCGCGCCCTTGTGCGCTGCGCTTACCGTTGAGGCGTGCTGGAACCGAATGGACCGCTGTCACCGGAGATCTACTGGCGCCGCCGTGCACTCGCGATCGGTGTCATCGTCGTCGCGCTCGCGATCGTGATCTGGCTCGTCACCATGGTCGCGCGCGGCGGGGACTCGTCCGGGGCCGACAACGCGGCCGCGACTACCACCACCTCGGCGGAGCCGAGCGCGAGTGCGCCGGAGACGAGCTCAGCGCCGAGTAGCACGTCGAGTACGCCGAGCAGTGCGCCGAGCACCACCGCGAGCGCCGCCGACCCGGCGGCACAGCCGTGCTCGGATCAGTCGCTGGCGCTGAAGGTGACAGTCGGCCAGCCGACCTACCGCGTGGGCGACCAGCCCGCGTTCGGCACCGTGATCACCAACATCTCGTCCGCGGCGTGCTCGCGCGACCTCGGTGCGGGCCCACAGTTCCTCGTCTACACCCTCGACGGGCAGCGCAGGCTCTGGGCGAGCAACGACTGCAATCAGGACGACCCGGCGGAGCTGAAGACGCTCAAAGCCGGTGAACAACTCTCGTACAAGGGCACCTGGTTCGGCACCACCTCGCAGCCGCAGTGCGCGGGCGACCGACTGCAGGTGCCCGCGGGCGCGTACATGGTCGTCGCCCAGCTCGATGCCGTTCGCAGCGCCGCGGAGCCCTTCAACCTCGCCTCTTGACGGCGTATTCGCTGATGCCGTGGCATTGTGCGGGTGCGCCGTAGGTCACATGTTCGAGATGGGTTGATTTGCAGTGTTCGCAGGATCGGCCACCCCGTCAATGGACATTGGCGGGGAGATAGCTGATGGGCGCTGATTCGGGCGATTGCCGGGGTTATTCCACGGCCACCACCTCGCGGGGTGCGCGGGATTTGCGGAGTTCGGCCAATCGCAGCGCCGAGCGCAGATCCCCGACCTCGTGGATACGCATCGTGCCGGTCTTGGTCTTCTCCGAACCGGGCGGAACGAGAGCCGTGGTGAACCCCAAACGCTCGGCCTCGGCCAGGCGTCTGCCCAGCCCGGTGACCTTGCGAACCTCACCCGCCAGCCCGACCTCGCCGAGGATCACCCAGCCCGCGGGCAGGGCGATATCGGCCTCGGCGGACGCGATGGCCAAGGCGATGGCCAGATCGGCCGTCGGCTCGAGCAGGCGCATGCCGCCGACGGTCGCCGCGTACACATCGTGCTTGCCGAGAAAGACGCGCCCTCGGCTCTGCAGCACCGCGAGCACCATGGCGACGCGGTTGTAGTCCAGCCCGCTCACGGCCCGGCGCGGCTGCGGAATCTCGGTCTTGACGGTCAGCCCCTGTACCTCGGCCACCAGCGGCCGTTTGCCGTCCATCGCGACGGTCACCGCGGTGCCGGGGACGGTGTCGGTGCGATGGTGCAGGAATAGCCCGGACGGATCGTCGACGCAGGCGATGCCGTCGTCGTGCAGTTCGAAGCAGCCCACCTCGTCGGCGCTACCGAAGCGGTTCTTGATGCCGCGAACCATCCGCAGCGACGAATTCTTGTCACCCTCGAACTGCAGTACGACGTCCACCAGGTGCTCGAGCGTGCGCGGGCCCGCCACATTCCCGTCCTTGGTGACGTGGCCGACCAGCAGCACCGCGATCCCGGTCGCCTTGGCCAGCGAGGTGAGCGCCGCGGTGACCGCGCGCACCTGGGTGACACCGCCGATCACACCGTCCACCTCCGGCGCCAGCATGGTCTGTACCGAGTCCACCACCAGCAGCGACGGGCGCACCTGCTCCACATGCCCGAGCACGATCGACAGATCCGATTCGGCCGCCAGATATACCCGGTCGTGCACCGCCCCGGTCCGATCGGCCCGCAACCGCACCTGTCCGGCCGACTCCTCGGCGGTGACATACAGCGCGGTCTCCTCGCGCGCCGCCGCCCACCGGAACGCGACCTCGAGCAACAGCGTCGACTTGCCGACGCCCGGCTCACCCGACAGCAGCACCACCGACCCCGGCACCACACCGCCCCCGAGTACCCGATCGAGCTCGCTCACCCCCGTCGACCGCGCCTGCGTGACCTTGGCGTCGATCTGCGACAGCGGTGCCGCCGCGGTACTCGGCAGCATCGCCCGCCGACCCGGCGCCGCGGTGGACGCCGAGACGGCCACCTCGTTCACCGTTCCCCAGGCACCACAATCAGGGCACTTACCCACCCATTTGGACACCTCGTGCGTGCACGCGGAGCACCGGAAGACTGCTTTGGTCTTGGCCACAGGCGCACCCTACGGACGTGGACCGACACAAAAGAAAAGCCGCCGCGAAGTTCGCGACGGCTCTTCCTTACTGCTGGTCTCAGTGACCGCCGCCCGCACCCTCGGGCGCGGGGCCGGACTTCTCGTTCTCGATGCGCGCGACCGCGGCGGCGTCGACCGGGACGGCCACCTGCACGGTGCCCGCGTCCTTGAAGTTGAAGGTGACGTTGTAGGTGAGGCCGGGCACGATGTCCTTGGCCAGGCCCGTGATCTCGATCGTGGCCGGGTCCGTCACCGGATCGATCGACGGGGTGTCCTGGCCGGCTGCGGCAGTGGTCGGCGCGGCCGTGGTGGTCGGCGCCGCCGTGGTGGTGCCGTGGTGATCGTCGGCCGCGGCGGGCTTGGTCTCGCCCGTGCCGACGACCACGGTCTGCTGGGGCTTCAGCACGAACTTGGCGTCGCCGCCAGGCCCGGTGATCTTGATCTGGCCCAGGTCGGTGCTCACACTGGTCAGCTCGTCGGTGACGGTCTCGCTGGTGTTGATGATCGACAGCGCGATCACCGCCTTGCCGCCCTTGCTGTGCTCGGCGGTGGCCTCGGGGTACACGATGTGCACGTTGCGCAGGGCGATGTCGCCGACATTGGCGTGGTTGCCGTTGATGGCGGCGGCCTGCGACGAGGTCTGGGTGATCTGGCCGGCACTGCAGCCGGTCAGGGCGATACCCGCGGCAGCGGCGAGCGCGGCAACCGTCACCATGCGACGTCGCGCCGACAGGGCGGTCACAGCTTTCAGGGCAGTCACGGTTTGTCCTCCATGTCGACCGGGCTCACTCCGTCCACACGGGGATCGGAGGGTAGTAACTAGGCAGCGTAGTAGTTCACTCCGCGCGGGTGACGTTCGGGCTCGCGACGCGCGGGTGCGGAAGTAACAGTTCGGTGTCTCGAGCCGGTTTGCCGGATCGATGCCGGGTTCCCGATGTGCGATAACCGGTCGCTATGCTGGTGGTTAACCCGTTCTGGCGCAACACAATGCACAACGATTCTCATATGTCAACCCCCGCGATGCCCTCGTTGTGGCCCTGACCTGCACAGTTGATCGCGCCGTTATCGAGTCGCATGTTAAACTGTGAACATCGAAAGGGGCACGGGACACATGATTTTTAAGGTCGGAGACACCGTCGTTTACCCCCACCACGGAGCGGCGCTGATCGAAGCAATCGAGACCCGCACCATCAAGGGTGTGCAGAAAGAGTATCTGGTCCTGAAGGTTGCGCAAGGCGACCTGACCGTTCGGGTTCCCGCAGAGAACGCTGAATACGTCGGCGTCCGTGACGTCGTCGGCCAGGAAGGTCTCGACCGCGTCTTCCAGGTGCTGCGCGCGCCACACACGGAGGAGCCGACCAACTGGTCCCGCCGTTACAAGGCCAACCTCGAGAAACTCGCCTCCGGCGATGTGAACAAGGTGGCCGAAGTGGTTCGTGACCTGTGGCGTCGTGAGCAGGACCGCGGCCTGTCCGCCGGTGAGAAGCGAATGCTCGCCAAGGCTCGTCAGATCCTCGTCGGTGAGCTCGCGCTCGCCGAGGGCACCGACGACGGCAAGGCTGAATCGCTGCTCGACGAGGTCCTCGCCGCGGCTTCCTAGAAATTTGAACAAGTGCGACCTGTCGTAGCACTGGTCCCTGCCGCCGGTCGTGGCGTGCGCCTGGGTGAACCCACCCCGAAGGCGTTCGTTCCGGTCGGCGGCACACCTATGGTCCGGTTGGCCGTCGACGGTCTGATCGCGTCCGGTGCGGTGCACCGGGTTGTCGTGGTCGTGCCCGCCGAACTGGTCGAGGCCGCATCCGCGCTGCTGTCCACCACCACCTCGCTGACCGGCGGTTCGATGCCCCCTGTGCCGGTGCAGGTGGTCGTGGGCGGCGCCGAGCGCACCGATTCGGTGCGCGCGGGCATCGCGGCCGCGCCCGACGCCGCGTTCTACCTCGTGCACGATGCCGCACGCGCGCTCACGCCACCGGAGCTGATCGCGCGGGTGGCCGCCGAGTTGCAAGCGGGAAGCCAGGCCGTGGTCCCCGCGCTGCCCGTTGTCGACACCGTGAAATCGGTCGACGACGCGGGCGTCGTCACCGGCACTCCCGATCGCGCCCACCTGCGCGCCATCCAGACGCCCCAGGGCTTCGACGCGGACCTCCTGCGCCGCGCGTACGCCACCGAGGTCGGCGCCACCGATGACGCGGGCCTTGTCGAACGCCTCGGCGTCGACGTGCGGACCGTCGCCGGAGACCCCCTCGCCTTCAAGATCACGACCCCGTTGGACCTCCGCTTGGCCGAAGCACTGCGCGCCGACTCCCCGGCTGCCGCGGGCCACGCCGCTGCCGACGCGACGACTGGCCAGGGCGACCGGACGGTCCTGGCCGCTCAGGCCGACTCGGCCGATCACGCTACCGAGGCGGTTGCCCGATGAGAGTCGGAATCGGCAGCGACGTGCACCCCATCGAGCCGGGACGCCCCTGCTGGATGGCCGGTCTGCTGTTCGCCGACGCCGACGGTTGCGCCGGCCACTCCGACGGTGACGTGGCCGCCCACGCCCTCTGCGATGCCCTGCTCTCCGCCGCTGGCCTGGGCGACGTCGGCGCCGTTTTCGGCGTCGGCCGCCCCGAATGGGCCGGTGTCACCGGCGCCGCCATGCTCACCGAGGTCCGCAGGCTGCTGGCCGAAGAAGGCTTCGAAGTCGTGAACGCCGCGGTGCAGGTCATCGGCAATCGTCCGAAGATCGGCCCCCGCCGCGTCGAGGCGCAAAAAGTACTCGGCGAACTCCTCGACGCCCCGGTTTCGGTGTCGGGCACCACGACGGACGGTCTCGGTCTGACCGGACGCGGCGAGGGTATCGCCGCCATCGCCACCTGTTTGATCGCCGCATGTTCGTAGCCCCGACGGGCCACTGAAACTTTCCTACCGCGCAGTGCCTTCTCGCCGATTCGATCAGCCGTTGCATAAACCACGGCGCCACGAACCGGCCGGTCAACCCCACCACAATCCCACCGACTAGGATCGAATGCCGTGACCTTGCGCCTTTTTGACACCGACACGCGGACCATGCGGGAATTCACCCCGCTGGTCCCCGGCCGTGCCTCGGTGTATCTGTGTGGGGCCACCGTGCAGGGGCAGCCCCATATCGGTCACGTGCGCAGTGGCGTCGCCTTCGACGTGCTGCGGCGCTGGCTGCTCGCGCACGACTACGACGTGCTGTTCATCCGCAATGTCACCGATATCGACGACAAGATCCTGAACAAGGCCGCCGAAGCGGGCAGGCCGTGGTGGGAATGGGCCGCGACCCACGAGCGCGCTTTCGACTCCGCCTACGAAACCCTCGGTGTCCTGCCGCCTTCGGCCGAACCGCGCGCCACCGGTCACATCACCCAGATGGTCGGCCTGATGCAGCGTCTGATCGAGCGCGGCCACGCCTACGCCGCCGACGGCGATGTGTATTTCGACGTGATGAGCTGGCCGAATTACGGCGAGCTGTCCGGCCACCGCCTCGACGACGTGCACCAGGGCGAAACCCCGACCCGCGGCAAACGTGATCCCCGCGACTTCACGCTGTGGAAGGCCGCCAAGCCCGGCGAACCGAGCTGGCCTTCGCCGTGGGGTCCCGGTCGCCCCGGCTGGCACCTGGAATGCTCGGCGATGGCCGAGTTCTATCTCGGCCCGGAATTCGATATCCACTGCGGTGGAATGGATTTGATTTTCCCGCACCACGAGAACGAGATCGCCCAGTCCAAAGCGGCAGGCGACGGTTTCGCGCGTTACTGGCTACACAACGGCTGGGTGACGATGGGCGGGGAGAAAATGTCGAAGTCACTCGGCAATGTGCTCTCGGTGCCGAATGTGCTCACCCGGGTGCGCCCGGTAGAATTGCGTTTCTACTTGGGCAGCGCGCATTACCGCTCGATGCTCGAATACTCCGACAAGGCACTCGACGACGCGGTCGCCTCGTATCAGCGCATCGAAGCCTTCGTGCAGCGAGTGCTGGACCGAGCGGGCGAGGTGCCGGTCGGAAAATGGACCGACGGATTCGCCGCCGCGATCGATGACGATCTGGCAATCCCCAAGGCGCTCGCCGAAATCCACCACGTGGTGCACGAGGGCAATCGCGCGCTGGAAGCGGGTGCGGCGGAGACCGCGGCCGAACTGGCCGGTCAAGTGCGGGCGATGCTGGGAATTCTCGGCGTCGACCCGCTCGACGAACACTGGTACACCCCCGCCGACAATTCGGCGGCGATCGACGCGCTCGACGTGCTCATCCGCACGGAGCTGGATCGCCGGGCGAACGCGCGGGCCGAAAAGAATTGGGCAGAAGCCGATGCCGCACGGGATCGGCTCATCGCCGCGGGTATCGAGGTAACCGATACCCCGCAGGGGCCGGAATGGTCGCTGGGCGCATCTAGCGGAAAGGCGAACTGATGGCAGGCAATTCACAGCGACGCGGAGCAGTACGGAAGGGCGGCACCAAGAAGGGGCAGGTCGCCGGTTCCGGTGGCAAGCACCGCCGCGGGCTGGAGGGCCGGGGTGCGACCCCGCCTGCCGTCGCGCGCACCAAGCACCCCGCCGCCAAGCGGGCCCGAGCGGCCGAGAAGGCCAAAGCCAATGCCGCACAGGGCCGTCCGACCGGTAAGTCCGGTGTGCCGCGCGTCGGCCGCAAGTCCGACGAGGGTCCCGAGTTGGTGCTCGGCCGCAATCCCGTGCTCGAGTGTCTGCGCGCCGACGTGCCCGCGACCGCCCTGTACGTGGCGGTCGGCACCGAGAACGACGACCGGCTCTCGGAGAGCGTGCAGCGCGCCGCCGACATGGGCATCTCCATCCTCGAGGTGCCGCGCACCGATCTGGATCGGCTCAGCGCCAATGGTATGCACCAGGGCGTCGCCCTGCAGGTGCCGCCGTACCGCTACGCCCACCCCGACGATCTGATGGACCGGGTGAAGGCCACGGCCGAGCCCGCGCTGCTGGTCGCGCTGGACAACATCACCGACCCGCGCAACCTCGGTGCTGTCATCCGCTCGGTGTCCGCGTTCGGTGGGCAGGGCGTGGTGATCCCGCAGCGTCGCAGCGCGAGTGTCACCGCCGTGGCATGGCGTACCAGTGCGGGTGCCGCCGCCCGGCTGCCTGTCGCGCGGGCTACCAATCTGACTCGCACGCTGAAGGATTGGGCCGCGAACGGCATCCAGATCGTTGGCCTCGATGCCGATGGTGACACCACCCTCGACGATTTCGACGGCAGTGTCCCGACGGTCGTGGTCGTTGGCTCCGAGGGCAAGGGGCTCTCGCGCCTTGTGCGTGAGAACTGTGATTCGATTCTTAGCATCCCGATGGCGGGTCCGGTCGAGTCTTTGAATGCTTCGGTTGCCGCTGGGGTTGTTCTGGCTGATATTGCTCGACAGCGGCGGTTGGGGTGATGCGCGGATTCTGGGTTCGGTAGTCCCAGAGGTTTGAGGCTGTGTTTATTGGCGCGCTGGCGCGCGCGTGTCCGCGGCCCTGAGGGGTCGCCGATCAGGGCTCGAGACTAACGCCTTCGGCGTAGCGCTTTCGAGCCCTGATCGG
>NZ_JBHZBG010000019.1:0-120848 GCF_042754695.1 Nocardia sp. NPDC059195
GGGGGGGCCCCCCCCCCCCCCCCCCCCGGGGGGGGGGGCGCACCCCCCCCCCCCCCACCCCCCCCCAGCGCACGAAAATAAAAGGTTGGAACCAACAATGGTTTTTTGGCCCGCGCCCCGCGGCCCCCCCCCACCAGCCGCCCCGGCCCCCCGCCCCGGCCCTTCTCGCTTTCTTCAAGCATGTCACACTCGCCGCCCCCACATCGTCTATTGGTTATGAGCATCAACGACCTGCGTACCGATATCCGGGGAAACGTTCTCCTGCCGGGTGATACCGCCTTCGACCTCGCCGCCCGCCCCTGGAACACCGCGATCGCCCAGTCGGTCGCCGCCGTCGTCGAGGTCGCCGACGCCGACGACCTCGCGAACGTCGTGCGCTACGCGAACAGAGCGGGTCGTACGGTCCTCACCCAACCGACCGGCCACGGCGCGACCGGCGACATCGACGACGCGATCCTCGTGCGCACCGGCCGCCTCGACACCGTCGACATCGACCCGGCCCGGCGGGTGGCCCGCATCGGCTCCGGCGCCCAGTGGGGCGCCATCCAGCACGCGGCCGCCGCGCACGGCCTGAGCGGCCTGGCAGGCAGCAACCCCGTGGTCGGTGTCACCGGATACACCCTCGGCGGCGGCTTCGGCTGGCTGGCCCGCAAACACGGTTGGGCGGCCGATGCGGTCCGCGCGTTCGAGATCGTCGACGCCGACGGCCGACGCGGCCGGGTGAGCGCCGACGCCGACCCCGAGCTGTTCTGGGCGCTGCGCGGCGGCGGGGGCGACTTCGCGATCGTCACCGCGCTCGAGATCGAACTGTTCGAACTGCCACAGCTCTACGGCGGCCGGGTGAGCTGGTCGGCCGAGCGCACCCGCGACGTGTTCGACGTCTTCACCGAACTCACCACCGACGCGCCGCCGGAACTGTCGGTGTGGCTGCAGCGCTACCAGATCCCCGGCGTCGCACCGACTGTCGCCATCGACTTCGCCTATCTCGGCGACGAGGCACGAGGCCGTGAACTGACCAACCGCCTCGACACCATCACCGGCGCGCTCGCCGACACCCGCACCACCATGACCCCCGACCAGATCGGCACCATCACCGCCGAACCCACCGACCCCAGCCCTTCGCTGTCGCGCGGCGAACTACTCACCGATCTGGGCGACGCGGTCGTCAAAACGCTCATCGCCGCCCCGGTCGCGCCCCTGCTCAATATCCAGATCCGCGGCCTCGGCGGCGCCATCGCCGAAACCACCCGCGAACACGGCGCCCGTGGCCCGCTCACCGAGCCCTACGCCCTCTATCTACTCGGCCTCGGGCTCCCCCACCTGATCGACGATGTCAAGGCGGCCTTCGGCACCATCGTCGACAACCTCGGCGCCCACGTCACCGGCAAGAAGCCGTACACCTTCCTCGCCCCGGGCGAATCGGCCGCGGCCGCCTTCGACACAGTCACTCTGGACCGCCTCCGCGAGATCAAGCAGGCCCGCGACCCGCGAAACGTCTTGCGCGCCAACTTCCCTGTCCTTGGCTGACCGCCGACCCGTGCCGTCCACAGCCGACGGCGCGGGTCGAGCGTGTCGGCCGCACAGGCCGTCATCGCGAGTTCGGATTGTTCGCCGCGACGACGAAGGGCGCGCCAGGGAGTGACCTCCGCCGGACGACTGTCAGGCGGAGGCGCGGTTCGCCCGGTGACGTCGGACGGCCGACCGGTTCGCACAGGTCGGGCTACAGAAGCGTTGTCTGCCGTTGCGCGAGGTGTCGGCGTACACCTGCGAGCACCCGTCCGCCGCGCAGGCGCCGAGGCGATCCATCCCCAACCCGGTCAAGTGCAAGGCGGTGCCGACGGTGATCAGTGCCGCGATCCGACGGTCCGTCGCCACCCCAGGGTCCCGGAAATGCAGGTGCCAACCGTCGCCCACATGGTCGGTCAGGCGGGGTGCCGACGCGTACTCGGCCAGCAACACGTTGAGCCGCGTCGCGCGCTCGGTACGGTCCACGCATTCCACCACGCCGCGCCAGCGCCCCAGAAAGGCCGTCACCGACGCGAGATCACCGTCGGACACCGGTGCGGGCAGCACCAAACCCGCCGCCGCACAGCGCCGCGCCAACTCCGCGGCGCTCGCACACGGATCATTGAGCAAGTCGACGCCGAGCAGCACCGGCTCCCGCCCGTAATGGTTGTAATGCACAATGCCATTACATCAGACTCGAATCATGAACAGCCACCCCGCACACTCCTGGCAGATCGAGTCTCGCCACCGGACCAGCGAGGGCCTCGTGGCCTATCAGCGCTGCCGCTGCGGCGCCCGCAGGGTCGTCGTCGACCACCTGAGCGTCGCGTCGGAGATCCACCGCGACGAGCCCGGCCTCGCTACGGCCGGATAACTCGCACCACCATGACGAACGTCACGTTTGACCGCTACACTTTGGACCGCTGCCCAGATGTGGGGCAGATCTCGCCATAGCGTCAGCGCTCGACCGGAAAGACCCCTTGATGAAGCGTTCCACCGTCGTCGCCATCCTCGCGGCCGCCACCGTGCTCGGGCCCGTCGCGGGTACCGCGGCAGCCTCGCCCGGCCTGCCCCTCACCGACTTCACGGCGGAGACCCCCATCGGCGACTTCGCCCTGCCGAGCGATCAGCCCGAATCCGGTTCGGCGCAGAGCGGCTCCACCACCGGCCTCGAGACCACCGGCTCCTCCGGCACCGGCTCGGCCGGCCTGCCCAACCTCGACCGTCTGCTGTTCGGCGGACGCATCCTGTGCGGTGCCTTCGGCAGCGCGCTCGCCGTCGCGGGCGAGGCCATGATGGACTGCAGCGAGCTCCCCACACCGGCCTGAGAGGGCCACAGGCACAACGAAGGGGCACCGGAAACTTCCGGTGCCCCTTCGTTTTTCGTGTGTCGCGCGCCTACGGAGCGTCGGCGTTGCCCGCCTTCCATTCCGGCCACGCGATGTTCCAGTCGCCCAGCCCGTCGACACCGGACAGGGTGCCGCCGACCGTGTTCTTGATGACGGTGATGTCGCCGCGCTTGGCGTTCTCGTACACCCAGCGCGCGTTCGCCGGACTCAGATTCAGACAGCCGTGACTCGCGTTGGAGTAGCCCTGCTGCCCGACCGACCACGGCGCCGAGTGGAAGAAGATGCCGCTGTAGGAGATTCGCGTCGCGTAGTCCACCGGCGTGCGGTACCCGTCCGACGAGTTCACCGCCACACCGTAGGTCGAGGAATCCATGATGATCTTCTCGTGCCGGTCACTGACGATGTAGATGCCGTTGTCGGTGGGCGTGCTGTCCTTACCCATCGAGGTGGGCATGGTCATGATCACCTCGCCGTTGCGCTCCACGGTCACCTGGTGGGTGTTGTCGTCGGCGGTGAAGATCACCGCGTCGCCGATGGTGAAGAACGAGTGGATGTTGTCCTGGCCGAACAGGCCCTTACCCAGGTCCTTGCCGTAGACGTTCACATCGATCGTCACCTTGGTGCCGGGCTTCCAGTAATGCTCTGGGCGCCACCGCACTTCGCGATTGTTCACCCAGTAGAAGGCACCCTCGACAGCAGGCTCGGTGGTGATCTTGATGGCCTCCTGCACGGCACGACGATCGGGGATGTTCTCGTCGAACTGGATCGCCACCGGCTGACCGATACCGACCACCTCGCCCTCGCCGGGCATCAAGTACGGCTTGGTCTGATTGTTCGGCGAGCTGGTGGTGAAGCTCATCGTCGAGGAGTTCGCGCCACCGAGCCCGATAGCCGAGGCCTTGAGCTGGTAGGTCTTGCCGTAGCCGAGCACCTCGGCGGTCGACCAGGAGCGGCCGTCCGCGGCCAGCTGGCCTGCCACCGCGTTGCCCTGCTGATTGGTCAGCGTGACGTCGGTGAACTTGCCGTCTTCGACCTGGAAGGCCATCGGCATGCCGGGCGAGACGCCGACCTGCCCGTCCTTGATGGTCGAGACCAGCTTCGGCTTGATCAGCTCGGCGAGAGGGTTGCGATCGATCGCCACCTCCACACCGGCACCCTCCGCCGCCGAGCACGCCGACGCCCCGAGGGCGAACACCGCCAGCAGCACCACCGGAACGATCGTCCGTAGCGACCGAGGTCGCCCCCGCTTCTTACTCATGTCAACCCCGTTTCCGTACCGACGCGATTACAGTGCGCCGCAGATCCCACCGACCCGAATCGCTAGAGCCATCCGTGTGAGCGGGGGGCGTTACGAACTCGACGTCTCGCCCATTCTGCCAGCTGGCCCGGCCGGTTCCAACGGGAAATACCCCGCGACACGACCAAGTCACAATCGTTAGATACGTACAGAGGCCGCTGGCGTTAACAACGCCAGACATGCCGCATTGTTGCTGGTCAGAGCCCGATTTCACTTTCCGGCCCACGGCCTGCTAATGTTTGTTCCGCACCGGAGACGGGGCAAAGAACAAAGACACGCGCCATTAGCTCAATTGGCAGAGCAGCTGACTCTTAATCAGCGGGTTCGGGGTTCAAGTCCCTGATGGCGCACCACAACGAAGCTCCTGACCAGGTCATACGGTCAGGAGCTTCGTTCGTTACATCTGCTGGATCGGGTCGTCACCGAGCAGATGCCAAAAGTTCGCCACCAAAATCTTCGTCGGCGCCGAGTCAGCCGTCAGATCACGATATTTCGTTGCGCGGCGGCGAGGTTGGCGATCAGCTCCGCACGAGTCTGGGACTCGTGCGCGACCCAAGCGGGCTGGCCGGGACCACTGCGCCAGGATTCGCTGAGCGGGCTGTTGTCGACGGTGTCGAAGCCGAACTGGTCGTACAGTCGGGTCACGAGATCCACCGCCTCGGGAAAGTCGCTCGACGCCGACAACGCCAGCCGCCCCGGCGCCCCCGCGGGTCGACCCGCGGTGGTGATGCGGGGAGCCTGGATATGCGTGAAAGCCTTGACCACCTTGGATGCCGGTAGATGATCCTGGCGCAGCTCGTGAACGGTCTTCCCGCCTGATTCGACAACCGGGAACCGGCCGTCACGCCAAGCCATGTAGTTGTTCGTGTCGAGGACAACCTTTCCCGCGAGCTGGTCGACGGGCATGTTGTTGATCAGCCTGAGCGGGACGGCCACCACGGCGAATTCACCGGCCGCCGCGGCCTCGGGCGCAGACGCGGCGCGCGCTGATGGGCCGAGTTCGGCAATCAAGTCGTGGAGGGTCTCGGGTCCGCGCGAGTTGGCGATGACGACTTTGTAGCCGTTCGCGATGGCCGCACGGGCGATCTGGCTACCGACCTCGCCTGCGCCGATGATGCCGATTGTTGTCACGATGCCTTCCCGGTGAATGGTGTCAGCGGCTGTGTGAGTCGTCAGCGCAGACGGCGCGGTCGATCAGCTGCAGTACCGCGCTCTTCGCATGACGCAACTCGTCCGCACCGATGCCTGACTTGTGCAGGAACTCGATCCCCTGCATGACAGCGATCAGTGCGCGGGCTGTCTGTTCCGCATCGACGCCTGCATCGATTTCACCCGCCTCCTTGGCCAGGGTGATCTGCCGAACGAACAGTTCGAGCGTCCCGGCGTATGCCTGGCAGGCCATAGCTCTGACCTGCTCGTCTTGTGAGCTCAGCGCCGCTGCACTGTTGGCCATCAGGCAGCCTTGCGGTGGAAGATCCAGGCGGCCGCCGTCCTCGAAGGTGACCGCCGAGGTGAGTCCGTGCCATGGGCTCGGATCGGCAGCCAGGGCAGCCTCGAGCCCAGCGGACTGACGGGCGCAATAGTCCTCCAGAATCCGGATAAACAAGTCGTGCTTGTTGCCGAATGCCCCGTACAGGCTCTGCGTCCCGACCCCGGTGGCGTCCGTCAGGTCCTGGACCGACGTGGCCGCATAGCCATCGCGCCAGAAACTCGATCTCGCGGCAGTGAGCACAGCCTGCTCATCGAACTTTCTCGGCCTGGCCATTTCTCGATCGTATCAGTTATGGAGGGAACACTCAATAATTGACAAGACGAGCCACCTCTGCAATTTTTGAGGGACCACTCCATAACTCGATACCAAGGATGACGCACATGGTGACAGGACCACTCGAAGGCAAGACCGCGCTGGTGACAGGCGGATCCAGGGGCGTCGGCGCGGGCATCGTCGCCCGATTGGCCGCTGATGGGGCACGGGTGGCATTCACCTACGCGAACTCCAAGGAACACGCGCAAGACGTGGTCGCCGCCGTGACCGCGGCAGGAGGCGTCGCACACGCGATCCGCGCCGACAGCCTGACCGAAGAGGATGTCGTGTCCGCGGTCGCGCACACCGCCGATCGGTTCGGCGGCCTCGACATCCTGGTCAACAATGCCGGTGTCGGTAGTTTCACCGAGATCACCGACCTGACGATGGCCGAGATCGACGCGATGCTGACGGTCAACGTGCGGTCGGCGATCGTCGCGATCCGAGAATCGCTGGCGCACTTGGGCGGGGGCGGGCGGATCATCAACATCGGCAGCATCAACGCCGATCGCATGCCCTTCCCCGGCGGGTCGATCTACGCCATGACCAAAGGCGCACTGTCCAGCCTGACCCGCGGACTCGCCCGGGAGCTCGCCCCGCGCGGAATCACTATCAACAACGTGCAGCCAGGCCCGGTCGACACCGACGCCAACCCAGCCGATGGGCCTGCCGCGTCGGCCATGCTCGGCGTGATGGCGGTTGACCGATTCGGGACCACGGCGGAGGTCGGCGCTTTCGTTTCCTTCCTCGCCGGGCCCGAGGCCGCCTACATCACCGGCGCCAGCTTGAACATCGACGGCGGATTCGGCGGCTGATGCGGGCTCGGGGCCGCTGACCGTTCCGACTGCGGGCTTCTGCTGCGCCGGGCGGCACCAGCCGAGGGGGACCGCGAGCAGGCGCTGCCGGCCGGGGACCTACGGCCCGATCCAGCGGCTCGTCGCGCCGAAAAGTCGTGTGGCCAGGTGTTTGCGATTCATCCGGAAGGGATGAGGCGGTCAGGCGGTCCCGGGGCCAGAGTGGACGGGGATGTCCGGCCGGCGCAGCAGTCGAGTCCGGAACCACCGATCCGATTCCTTCGCGCAGGAGGCCTTCATGGGCGAGCCGGTTGATCAGCAGTTGATCCATGACGCATTCCTTTACGTGCAACCGCTGGTGGAGACCCGGCGTCAGCACCGGATGCACAACGCCAGGTTCGGCCCCGATAACGCGCTGACCGCATTCCGGCACCTCCTGGACGACACGGTGCGCACGGTGCCCAGTCCCAACAGCGACACCCTGTACACCGCCTTCGGATATACCCTCGCCGAGGGTCCGCTGGTGGTCGTGTTCCCCGAGGTCGAACCCGACCGCTACTACGTGCTGCCGTTCTACGACGCGTTCACCAACGTCTATGCCTCCTACGGCACCCGAACCGGCAAGTCGGAGCCCGGCCCGCACCTGATCGTCGGCCCCGGTTACGACGGCGAGGTCCCGGACGGAATGCCGGTGATCCAGTCACCGACCGAGCGTGGTGCGATGCTCGGCCGGTTCCTGGTCTACGGCCCGGACGACCTGTCCACCATCCACGCCATCCAGGACACGATGTCGGTCACCACCTTGGCCGACTGGAAAGCGGGCAAGCGCGGCATCACCTACACCGAGGCCGGAGATCGGTCATGGCCCGAACGCGGATCGGTGGTACCCGACGTCAAGGCCGACCCCGTCGAGTTCTGGAAAGCCGTCGGTGAGATGGTCCCCGGCACCCCGATCCCCGAACGCGACCGCGCCTTCTTCGACCGGTTCGCCGAACTCGGCCTGACGCGCGACGGATTCACCGAACCGACGGACCCAGCCATCCGCGACACGCTCTATCAGGGCACCCTCGACGGCTGGCAGTTCCTCACCGACATGGGCGCCGACCAATCCAAGGCCGAGGAGCTCGGCGTCCATTTCCTCCACCAGAACGGTTGGGACTGGTCCGCGGTCGGCGGCGACCCGGACAACACCGGCGTCCGGGACTACGGCACCGACTACACCTTGCGAGCCTGGGTGAACCTGCTCTACTACGGCATGCTCCCGCCAGAGGAAGCGCTGTACCCGACCGCGTTCTCCGACGAGCAGGGTGTGCGGATGAACGGCACCCACACGTACACCGTCACGATCGACACCGCGAACCTGCCCAACCACCCCGACGGGTTCTGGTCGGTCACGATGTACGACCTCGACGGCTATCTGGTGCGCAACGCGCTGAACCGGTACAAGTTGAGCAGCCACAGCCAGCTCAAACCCGACCCCGACGGGAACATCACTCTCACCATCGGCCACGACCAACCGGCCGACGAGAAGACGAACTGGCTACCAGCTCCGGCAACCGAGTTCTATCTGATGTTTCGCGCCTATCTGCCGGTCGCCACCGTTGTCGACGGCACCTATCCCTTCCCGATCATCCGGCGCCCCTCGTGAAGTAAGCGGCGAGGGTGGCCCGACGACAGCGGCACCCGCCTGGGACGGAAAGGTGGCCAACCGGGTGCCGCTTGCTCAGCCGGAATCCGCGAGCCGGGTGGCGTCGCATCGGGCGCGCATCACCGCATCCGCTCGGGGTTCCGCCGGGGTGTGCGGGTGGTGCGCGCGGTTGACGTCCATGAGTCCGTCGAGGGCGTCGCGGGCACGGGTGAGTTCGGCGATGTGCTCGGTCAGCCGGTCACGTTCCTGTGCCATCCGCTCGAAGGCGAGCTCCGAATTCTGCTCGCTGGGGGCGTCCACACAGCGCAGCAGCTGGGAGATCGTGCGGCTGGACACCCCGGCCGCGTACAGCCGTCGCAGCAGCAGCACCCGGTCGACGTGGTCGAGGGCGTAATGCCGTTGGCCGCTGGGACTTCGAGCGCTGGTCAGCAGACCCTGCTCCTCGTAGTAGCGCAGCGACCGGACGCTGACTCCCGTGCGCGTGGACAACTCCCCGATCCGCACAGCTTTCCTCCTCGTGATCTGCGACACAGACCGTTGCCTCTCACATCCATGTCAGCTTTTAGCGTAGATCTATCGCCGGTAACCCGGCGAGTCGGACTATCTGGAGAAGCGACATGGCATCCCTATTCGAGAGCTCTCAGCTCGGTGACCTGGTACTACCCAACCGCGTGGTGATGGCCCCGATGAGCAGGGTCCGCGCCACCGCGGGCGGCCTGGCCACCCCATCCATGGCCAGTTACTACGCCCAGCGGGCGACCGCCGGCTTGATCGTGAGTGAGGGAACGCACCCGAACCCGGTGGGGCAATCCAATCCGGGCACCCCCGGACTGCACACCGACGAACAGGTCGCGGCGTGGCGGCAGGTGACCGATGCCGTGCACGTCAACGGTGGTCGTATCTTCGCCCAGATCATGCACGGCGGACGGGTCTCCCACCCGGACACCACCGGGATGCGGCCGGTCGGCCCGTCTGCCGTGCCCGCGACCGGCGAAGTGTTCACCCCCACCGGGCCGCAGCCCGTGCCCGTCCCGCGGGCCCTGGATATCGCCGAGATCCCCGAGCACGTCGAGTCCTACGCCGAGGCGGGGCGCCGGGCAATCGACGCCGGTTTCGATGGAGTCGAGCTGCACGGCGCGAACGGATATCTGATCTCGCAGTTCCTGTCCTCGAACGCGAACCTGCGCACCGACCGCTTCGGCGGTTCGATCCGCAACCGCATTCGGTTCGCCGTCGAGGCGGTCGCCGCCACCGTCGACGCCGTCGGTGCTGCCAGGACCGGCATCCGCCTGTCCCCGGGCGGGGAGTTCTGGGGTGTGGCCGAAACCGATGTCGCCGCGCTGTACAGCGAGTTGCTGACCGAACTCGCTCGCCTCGATCCGGCCTATATCCATCTGGAAGCGACCACCGACCACGAGGTGCTGCTGGAGTTGCGGCGGACGTGGCCGGGCGCGCTCATCATGAACCCGGTGCTGCCGATGGGACCGAAGCAGACCGGCCTCGACGAGGCCGAGCAGTGGCTGGGCCTGGGTGCGGACCTCATCAGTTTCGGTCGCGCGTTCCTGTCCAACCCGGATCTCGTCGAACGGTTGCGCAACCACTTGCCGCTGGCCCCGGTAGACGAATCGACCTACTACCAAGGCGGCGACAACGGTTACCTGACCTACCCGGCGCATCAGTACGCCGCCTGAACGTCCACACAGCCCGCATCCCGGCAGCTACCACAGCTGCCGGGATGCGTTCTTTTTGCTCAGGGTCGACTGCCAGGCACCGGTCACGATCTCGTTATCGAACCGCCATGGAAATCCCGCGCTCGAGCGCTCAGACCCCGATTCAGACTCCCCCGAGCTGCGCAAACCCTCACAAAACCAGATTCGGACGAACTTTTTTTGTGACGGCCGCCACGCAGATCGGAGTTCTAAACCTCCTGCATACATAACGATTCTGCAACTGCCCGGCAAGGAAACAAGATCGGCAACGTTTGCCGTTCAAGTTTCGTTTACCTTGCGTTAACCCTTCGTGACCATTCTGTCATCAGGTCACAAACGGACCTGCGGTTTGGTTAGCCCGGAAGTATCCAACCTCCGATAGCACCGAACAGCGCGTGGTCTCCCCGCAGCCAGCTGTGGAGCGCCGTGCGACGCCAGCGATGAACCGCCACCGAGCGTTCGTCCCCCGACAGTGTCGCACCTTCCCATACACAGACAGAAACAACGCATCGCCTGACCGGCGTGTACTCCCGTGCGCGCTGCGCGATCCATCGCGCCCTCCTCCAGGGCCTGCGTCGCCAGACAGAGATGAAGGAACAGAAAAACCATGCTCATCAAAGACAAGCTCAGCACCGTTGTCGGCCGTCGCTCGCGCCGTGAGGCGTTCACCGTGGCAGTCGCCGCGGTCGGCCTGGTCGCCGTAGCCGCGTCCTCCGCCGTCTCGTTCGCCGACGACAGCGTTCCCGAGCGTGCCGCCATCGTCGAGCAGGCGGAGAACATCCCCGCCGTCGGCGCCGCACCTGCTGTTCAGGCCATCCCGGCGCCCGCGCCGCAGGCCGCTCCCGCCCCCGCACCGGAGGCCGCTCCTGCTCCCGAGGCCGCCCCGGCGCCGATGCCCGAGGTGAAGTCCTACGAGGACAACCTGCACGGCTGGATCACCGAAGCTCTCGACATCATGGCCGCCAAGGGCATCCCCGGCAGCTACGAGGGCATCCACCGCAACATCATGCGTGAGTCGACCGGTAACCCCCAGGCGATCAACCTCTGGGACATCAACGCGATCAACGGCATCCCCTCCAAGGGCCTGCTCCAGGTGATCGACCCCACCTTCGCGGCCTACCACGTCGAGGGCACTCCCTTCGACGTCTGGAACCCGGTGTCCAACATCGTCGCGGCCTGCAACTACGCGGCCAACCGCTACGGCTCGATGGACAACGTCAACAGCGCGTACTGATCCAAACCGTCACCAGGCACGTACTGAACAAAACGTACGACAGCGCCTACTGATCCTTCTGACGGGTGAACGCCCCCACTCCGGTCATCGCCGACCGGAGTGGGGGCGTTCCGTCGTAGAATCGCCGTCGTGCCAGACAGCGCCGATCAGGCATCCGATCACGCGCATTCCGACGCGGCCACCGCCAGCCGGGTCGCCAAAGCCCGCCGCATGGCCGCCTACGCCTGGTCGCGTGACATTCGCAGCGCCGAGCTACTCGCCCTGCCCGCGGCCACCCTGCGCAAGTTGGCCCGCGCCGCCGACACCAACCCGCCGAGCACCGGCGAGACCTGGCAGGTGGTCGCCGACCTCCTCGACCAGAAGGACGCCTGGGCCGCCCGCAACCCCGACCACGCCGCCGCGGTGCGCACCAACGCCGACGAGAAGCTGCTGTGGGTGAAGCCCCCGGTGAAGCCGTGGACCGCGGAGTCCTAGCGATCCCGCCTCAGGCGAGCAGCAGCCCGACGGCCAACGCGAGCATGACCACCGCGATGAGCGAATCCAGGACCCGCCACGCCATCGGACGCGCGAAGAGCGGACCGAGCCGGCGAGCACCGTAGCCGAGGGCCACGAACCAGATGACGCTGGCGAGCATCGCGCCCGCGGCCAGGAACCAGCGGTCGGGCGAGGCGTAGGTGCTGGCGAAGGAGCCGAGCAGGACCAGCGTGTCGAGATACACATGCGGATTGAGCCAGGTCAGCGCCAGGCAGGTGAGCACGGACGCGCCGACGGCCACCGAGGCGCCCGCCGCTTCGGCGATCAAAGCCGACGAACCGAGGGCGCGTCGAGCCGCCAGCAGCGCGTAGCCGACCAGGAAGGCCGCCCCCGCGTACCGGGCAACGGTCAGCACCGCCGGAAACGACTCGACGACCGTCCCGAACCCGGCCACTCCCGCACCGATCAACACGATGTCGGACACCGCGCACACCGCGATCACCGGCAACACGTGCTGCCCACGCACCCCTTGGCGCAGCACGAACGCGTTCTGCGCGCCGATCGCCACGATGAGCGAGAGCCCGAAGCCCAATCCGGAGAGGGCGGCCAGCGCCGCCGATGATGCCGTCACCCCTTCGACGTTAAGAGAACGTCAATTTTCAGTCCAGCTAATGATTCTTCACAACCATTAGAGTTGCTTATGTGGATCTCCAGCTGGACCAGTTACGCGCGCTCAACGCCGTCCTCACCGAGGGCACCTTCGATGCGGCCGCGCGCAGGCTCAACCTCACACCGTCGGCGATCAGCCAGCGGATCAAGGCACTGGAGGAATCCGCCGGACGCGTGCTGGTGCAACGCTCGAAACCGGTGCGCCCCACCGAATCCGGACTCGCGGTGCTGCGTTTGGCCAGGCAGGTGGAGTTGCTCGCCGGCGACACCGCGCGCGAACTCGGCGATGCCGACCGCCCCGCCGACCGGCCGATCCGCATCCCGATCGCCGTCAACGCCGACTCACTCGAATCGTGGGTGATGCCCGCGCTCGCGAGCGTGCCCGCCGGGATCTCCTTCGACCTACACCGCGAAGACGAGGAACACACCACCCAGCTGTTGCGCGACGGCACGGTGACAGCCGCGATCACCGCGACCGCGACGCCGGTACAGGGCTGCACCGTGACCCCGCTGGGCGCGATGCGCTATCGCCCGACAGCGACACCCCGATTCGTCAGCACCTGGTTCCCCGACGGCCCGACCCCGGCCGCCTACACCCGCGCGCCTGTCGTGCACTTCGACCGCAAGGACGATCTGCAGTTCCGCCAGCTACGCCGCCGCACCCGTCGCCAGGTCGACCCGCCGGGTCATTACGTGCCGTCGTCGAGCGCGTTCGCCGATGCGGTGCGGCTCGGACTCGGCTGGGGCATGCTCCCCGACCTGCAAACCGGGAAAGACCGCACCGCAGGCACTTTGGTGAATATCGACGGCGACTCCCACATCGATGTCCCGCTGTACTGGCAGCAGTGGAAACTCCACTCCCCCGCCCTCACCGCCGTCGCCACCGCGATCGCCGCGGCCGCGGCATCCGCGCTCACGACGCCGGCTTAGCTACCGAACCGTCTCGTCGAGATCCGGAACCACGCTCAGCCCCCACTGATTGGCACAGCCGGTACACACCCACGTTCCGTTCATCTCCTGATAGGTGTACTCGTAGTCGCAGGCGGGGCAGTTCAGCGAATCACGCATGACAGATCCTTGTGAGTGGTGAGTTATCGAGCAGCGGAGAGGAATTCGATCAGGATGCGATTGACCTCATCGGGCCGCTCCAGATACCCGTAGTGCCCACACCGCTCGATCTCGGTATAGGTGGCCGTCGGGATCGCCTCGGCGACCTCCCGACAGAACCGCGGCGGCACCATCTGATCATCGGCGAACCCGACAACCAAGCTGGGCACCGAAATCCCCCGATATGCCTGCCGCCGATCCTGCGACCGATCCATCCCCGCCTGCGCCCGCGTCCCGGGAGTTCCCTTCCCCGAAGTGAATTCGAAGATATCGAGCCACTCCTGCGCCTTGGCCGGATCGGCCAGAGTGTGCGGCGACAGATTCTGCATCGCCTTCACCGCGGCCGCGTACTCCGGCGGCAACTGGATCCCCTTGTCGAACAACGCCTGCTCCCCCTTGCTGAGGGTGCTCGTCACCGGATGCGGACGCGCGGTAGCGGCGAACATCACCGCCTTGCGCAGCAACTCCGGCCGAACCAACGCCAGCTCGGCGACGATCCGCGACCCCATCGAGGTACCGACCACATGCGCCGGGGCACCGAGGTGCTCGATCAGCGCGGCGGTATCACCGACCAGTTGCGCCATGGTGATCCCGGACGCCGACTCCGACGACGGCGCGATCCCCCGATTATCGACAGTCGCGACGGTGAACCCCGCCTTGACCAGGGCAGGCACCTGATAGGTGCGCCAGACACGTCCAGGACTCCCACTACCCATCACGAGCAGGACAAGCGGTCCCGAACCGGTGACGTCGTAGTTGAGCTGAATGCCGTTGAGCGAGGCGATGGGCATATCTCAACTTACCGCCAGAGCAGGACGGGTCGGCAGCGAGGATGACCACGCAGCCGACTCAGCTCGTCGCGACGAGGGAGGCGGCGCGAACAGCGACTGTCGCGCCTGAATCGTTAACCGGCCGAATCGCTTCGGGCCTCGCCGGCCGCTGTCACCTTCGCGGCCAGCGAGCGGAGTGCCGCGCTTTCCGCGTCGGTCATCCGGTCGATGAACAACTCCCGCACCAACTCGACATGCTCGGGCGCGGCCTCGCGCAACACCGTGCGTCCGGCCTCGGTCAGCGAGACGACGATTCCGCGCGCGTCGTCCTCGGCGGGCACTCGATCGACGAGTCCGCGCGTGGCCATCCGGGCCAGTTGCTTCGATAGCCGGGACTTGTCCCAGCAGACCTCGGCAGCGAGCTCCTTGGCCCGCAGACACCCTTCGGGTGTCGCCGACAGCGGCACCAACAGCTCGTAGTCGGCCATCGACAGTCCGTGTTCGGCCAGGCCGGCGGCCAGGACGGCGTCGAGTCGCTGGCGCATCAGGATGTAGGACTGCCAGGTCTGCTGCTCTTCTTCGGACAACCATCGGGGCACGGGAATGATTCTAGAGCTTAGTTGGTTGACATGGAAACCAACTACGTAGCACCCAGGAGGCACCCCATGCCCGCTATCACCGTCGATGACATCATGGTGCTGCCCAGGCTGCCCCGTCCCGATGTCACCGAGACCCAGCGTCCGGTTCGCCAGATCGTCACCGCCGCGCGCCAGCGCGAAGGCGCCGGATTCGAGGTGACCCGGCCGTTCCCCAGCGTCGACCTGCGCTCGGCCGACCCGTTCATCCTGCTCGACCAGATGGGCCCGGTGGCCTACGAGCCGTACGAGGCCAAGGGCGCACCGTGGCATCCCCACCGCGGCTTCGAGACCGTCACCTACATGCTCGACGGCACCATGGTCCACCACGATTCCCAAGGTGGCGGCGGTGTGATCGGCGAGGGCGACACACAGTGGATGACCGCGGGCTCCGGCATGCTGCACGACGAACTGCCCGAGGAGAAGCTGGTCATCTCCGGCGGTACGTTCCACGGAATCCAGCTGTGGGTGAACCTGCCGCGATCGAACAAGTTCGCCACCCCGCGCTACCAGGACCTGCGCGCGAGTGAACTGACCCTGGTGAGCTCGCACGACGGCGGTGCGCTCGTGCGCGTCATCGCCGGTGAGTTCGCCGGATTCGCGGGCCCCGGGTCAACCTACACCCCGATCGCCTACGCCCACGCCTCGCTCGTCCCCGGCGCCCAGCTGGCGACGCCGTGGCCCAAGGACTTCACCGCGATGGCCTACGTGCTGTCGGGCAGCGGCACGGTCGGCGTCGATCGCAGGCCGATCAGCGCCGGGCAGCTGGTGGTCTTCGGCAAGGGCGATGCCATCACCCTGACCGCTGACCTCACCCAGCACAGCACCACCGGCGATCTCGAGGTACTGCTGCTCGGCGGAACCCCGTTGCGCGAACCGGTGATTCAGTACGGGCCGTTCGTGATGAATACCCGCGAAGAAATCATCGAGGCGATGGAGGATTTCAACGCGGGCCGAATGGGTACCATCCCGGCTGAACACCTGACCGGGCGCAGGCTGGGCGAATAACCGACCACGACTCGCGGCGAATCCCCCTCCGCGTGCGGTTGACAATCGGTCGCCCCGTCATCAAGGTGGACGGGGCCTACCGGCCATCATCGTGGCCGTGACCACACCCGAACCGCAGCAGACATAGAGGAATTCATGAACGTTCGCCGGCTCACCGTCAGCCTTGCCGCCGTAGGGCTCGCCCTGATCGCCGCACCCGTCGCCCACGCCAACCCGTTCGCGGGCTCGGCAGGCACCGGTTCGTCCAGCTTCGACTCCATTCTCGGCGCCACCGGCTCGGCCAATCTGGTCCAGTCCGGCTCGGCCGGTGGGGCGTTCCGTAGCTGCGACGATGCGATGGCAGCCGGCCGCGCGCCGTTGTTCCGTGGCGAGGCGGGCTACTCCCCGCACCTCGACCCGGACGGCGACGGCCTGGCCTGCCCCACGCAGTAAAAGCACAAAAAACACCCGATGTGGCTCGTTGGCACATCGGGTGTTTTTTGTTGTCCGGCCGGCTGATTCAGCGGCGGAAGATCTTGATCAGGACCAGGCCGGCCACGAGGGCGCCCGCTCCGATCAGCGTGTACTTGACCTTCGGCTCGTTGAACTTGGCGACCACCATATTTTTGGTGTCGTCCGCGATCCGTTGCGGATCGGCGCGCACCGCCAGTTCGTCGAGCGTGGTCGCCAACCGGGTACGCGCGATCTCGATCTCGCGCTCGATCCGGTCGGTGTCGTCCTTGGCCACCGTCACCTCCAGGTAAATGTCTGCTGCTCGTCACCGAGTCTATCCATGCGCCTCGCGGACCCGGTCGGTTACCGTGCGGTGGTGACCGACAACCATCGCCTCTCCCCCGGAGACACCGCCCCCGAATTCACGCTGCCCGACGCCGACGGCAACGACGTGTCGCTGTCGGACTACCGCGGCCGCAAGGTGATCGTCTATTTCTACCCGGCCGCCAGTACCCCCGGCTGCACCAAGCAGGCCTGCGATTTCCGCGACAGCCTGGCCGAGCTCGGCGGCGCGGGCCTCGAGGTCATCGGCATCTCGCCCGACAAACCCGCCAAGCTGGCGAAATTCCGCGACAACGAGGGCCTGACCTTCCCGTTGCTTTCCGATCCCGAACGCGAGGTGCTCAAGGAATGGGGCGCGTTCGGCGAGAAGATGATGTACGGCAAGACCGTGACCGGCGTGATCCGCTCGACCTTCGTGGTCGATGAGTTGGGCAAGATCGAAGTTGCCCAGTACAACGTTCGAGCCACCGGACACGTCGCTAAGTTGCGCCGCGATCTGTCGGTGTAGTCAGTCGCCGAAGGTGGCGATGAACACCTCGTAACCGTCGAGCAATCGGGCCAGGCCGAATTCGAAATCGGCCTGCTCCCACTCGATATCGCCATCATCATCGAACGCGGCGGAGGAGAGCGCGGCCGACACCGAGGGGAAGCGCTTCGGGTCGAGCACCCTGGCCATCACCGAGGGGAAGTCGGCGCCCTCTTCCTCCTGTAGGTCCCGCAGGAACCGCCGTTTGCCCACCACGAACATCGACACGTTCATCACCAGCTGGAGCTTGACCGGGTCCGGCACCGCCGTCTCGGCGAGCACGCCCAACGCCGTCTCGAGCCACGCCATATTGTTCGGTCCCATCGGTGGCCGACTCAGCGGAATGTCCATCCACCAGGGATGACGACCCAGCCGCGCGAACTCGGCCCGCGCCCACTGCTCCAGCCCCGACCGCCATGGCGTCCGCGGCGCGATGACGGGTGGCACACCGACGACCCGGTCCATCAGCAGGTCGACCAGCGTGTTCTTGCTGTCGACATAGCGATACAGCGACATCGCGGTGAAGCCGAGCTGCTTGGCGACCTGGTTCATCGACAGCGCCGCGAAACCCTCCGCATCGGCCACTTCGGTGGCGGCGTCGAGAATCTGATCGAGGGTGAGCGCCCGTTTGGGGCCGCGGCCGCCGGGTTGCCCGAGTCCCCACATCAGCTCGACCGCTCGCGGTAACGCCGTGTCGCCGGACGTCGTCATCTGCCTCCTCTGCTCGCCTCGACTCTAACCCGCCCGCTCTTGCCATCAAGAACTGTTTAGCCTATAAACTGTGTTTATCACATAAACAGTTTCTCGATCGGAGAGAACCCATGGCACCCGAACGACCACCCGCGCTCTCGATCCGCCACCTTCACAAGGCCTTCGGCGCCCACGTCGTCCTGGACGACCTCGACCTAGACATCAGCGCGGGCACCGTCTTCGCCCTCCTCGGCCCCAACGGCGCGGGCAAGACCACGCTGGTCCGCATCCTGGCGACCCTGGGCCGCCCCGATCGCGGCGACGTCACGGTCTTCGAGCACGATCTGCTGCAAGCCCCCGATACGATCCGGCGGCTGATCGGCGTCACCGGCCAGAACGCCTCCGTCGACGGCGTGCTCACCGGCTCCGAAAACCTGCGGCTCACCGGCAGGTTGCTGCACCTCGGCAAGGCCGAAACCGCGCGTCGCGGCGCCGAGCTCCTGAGGCGTTTCGATCTGCTCGACGCCGCCGACAAGCCGGTCGCTTCCTACTCCGGCGGCATGCGTCGCAGGCTCGACCTCGCGATGAGCCTGATGGGCAAGCCGCGCATCGTCTTCCTGGACGAGCCGACCACCGGCCTCGACCCACGCAGCAGACGCGACTTGTGGGCTGCCATCAGGGAATTGGCGGCTGAGGGGACGACCATCCTGCTCACCACCCAGTACCTGGAGGAGGCCGACCAGCTCGCCGACCGGATCGCCGTGCTCGACGACGGCCGCATCGTCGCCGACGGCACGCCCGAGGAGCTCAAACGCCTGGTGCCGGGCGGACATATCCGATTCCGCTTCGCCGACCGCGGACTACTCGACGCCGCCGCGCGAGCACTCGACAGCAGCTCCGGTGGACATGCCGACCCCGAACAGCTGACCCTGCAGGTGCCATCGGACGGCAGCGCCGTCGAGATCAAACAGCTACTCGACCATTTCGCCGAACTCGAGATCGCGATCGAGCAGCTGACTGTGCACACCCCCGACCTCGACGACGTGTTCTTCGCGTTGACCGGTCAGCCAGGACGAACCGAGGTCGCCGCATGAATGCCACCCGCACACTCCAGGATTCGGCCACGATGCTGGACCGCAATATCCGCCACACCCTGCGCAGTCCCGACACCATGATCATGACGGTCGTGCTGCCGGTGATGATCCTGCTGATGTTCGTGTTCGTGTTCGGTGGCGCCATGGATGTGGGCCCCGGCGCCTACATCGACTACGTGGTGCCAGGAATCATCTTGCTGTGTGCGAGTTTCGGTGCGTCCACCACGGCGGTCGCACTGTCCACCGACGTGGCCGAGGGCATTATCGACCGGTTCCGCACCATGGCCATCGCCCGGTCCGCGGTGCTCACCGGGCACGTCGCCGAGAGCGTGATCCGCAATCTGATCACCTCGGGGATCGTGATCGGGGTGGCGGTGCTGCTCGGTTTCCGCCCGACCACCGATCCGCTGCGCTGGCTGGGCGTATTCGGTGTGCTGGCGATGTTCGTGTTCGCGCTGTCCTGGTTGGCGGCCGCACTGGGCTTGCTCGCCCGAAACCCGGAGGCGGCCAACGGCTTCACCTTCGTGTTCATGTTCCTGCCCTATGTGAGCTCGGCGTTCGTGCCTGCCTCGTCGATGCCGACGTGGCTGCACTGGTACGCCGAGAATCAGCCGGTGACACCCGTGATCGAGACGCTGCGCGGGTTGTTGATGGGCACACCGATCGGCAACAGCTGGGTGCTCGCGGTGCTGTGGTGTGCGGGCATCGGGCTCGTCGGGTACATCGCGGCGGGCGTGCTGTACCGGCGACACACCAGGGTCTGAAACCGACGAAGGGGCAGCGCACGCGCTGCCCCTTCGTAGTCGAGCCGATCAGTCGGCGGACGCCGTATACGGGCCGTCCGGCACCCCCGCCTGCGCGGGCTGCATGCTGAGCGGAATTCCGGTACCGGGCACAGTCGGTGCGGCGGCGGGAATCTGCGGAACCCCGGGAACAGCGGGTTCGAGCGGCAGCGGATCCTCCTGCGGTGCATCGCCGTACAGCTGGGTCGGGTAGCCGAGCGGGAACTCGCCCGGATTCACCAGTTGCGGATTCGGCGACACCGTCTCGTACGGCGAGGTGGCCGACTCCTCGGCCGGGCTCACCTGCAAACCGCTACCGGAACCGAGCCCGCCGCTCGACCCGGTCTCCGCCGCGGCGGCTTCGTGTGTCTGGGGGGCTTGCGGAATCATCGGCGCCGACGCGGCGCCGGGCTCCGACGACACGGCGGTGTTGTCGACCACCGGCGGCCCGCTGTTCATCACCGCATACGAACCACCCGCGACCAGCCCGCCCGCGAGCACACTCGCCGCCGCGGCGACCATCGCGGTCCCCCGCTTGGGCCGCGAGCCGGTCGAGATCGGCACCACGACCGTGTCGCCGAACGCGACCAGTGCGGCACCGGCGGCCGGCGCGAACGGCGCCAACCGGCAGGGCAGCACCGGCACCCCGAATCCGGCCACCGCGTCGCGCACCGCGGGGGCGTCCGACGACGAACCGACCAGCACCACCGCGCCGGGCTTCACCGATGCCGCCTCGAACTGGTCCCACGCCGCGGACACACCGGTGCGCAGCGCGTCAGGCGTTGGCGCGCCGGTCTGCGAGTAGGCGGCGAGTACACGCTGACGACCCGGGTCGATCAGTGTCATCGCCTGGTAGCCGGGCACCGCCTCGTAGACGAGCAGATTCTCGAACTCGTCGAGCCAGGTCATCGCGCCCGCGACGAACAGATGCGCCGACTTCGCCGAAACCAGCGAGGCCGTGCCCCATTCGGTCTCCGCCAGCCGGGTGACGATCGCGCGCCGCTCATTCGCGTCGCGGTAACTCACCGCCACCCCGGCGATCTCGTGCTCGTCATCGAGTTCGGCGGCGATCGCGTCGAGCGCGGTGTGTACCGCCACCGCCACTTCGGCCTTACCGTCGCCGTTGGCACGGACGGTGCGCCGCAGCAGCATCCGATCCGTGAGAGTGACGCCCGATTCGGCGAACGCCACCGCGTGCACGGCTCCTCGCTCGGTGCTGACGCCGAGGGTTACCACAGATCCTGCTGCTGCCACAAGTCTTGCCTTCCGTTACCTTTTGGTGAGCAAATGCGTGCGCGCCCATCAGGCAGCCATCCCTTCCGAGGCGACGGTCCCGGCCTCACCACCACTGGCGGTGTAGAGCCGGGTGGACGCTTCACAGCCGGCCGCGTCTCCCGCTTGCGCGGGATCGGTCTCCTGCCTGGCTCCACGTCCTGCCACCGACCCACTGTCGGCGGGACCCTGTTCACCCACGCTTGCCTGGGTGTCGCCGAGTCTGGCGAGGTTGATCGCGGCATTACGATCACGATCGATCGACACACCGCATTGTTCACACTCATAGACGCGGTCGGCGAGGGTCAGGTTTGGCTTTCGCCCACCGCACCCCGAACACGTCTTCGAACTCGGAAACCACCGATCAGCTTCCACCAGGACCGACCCGTACCATCTGGTCTTATACGAGAGCATCTGCCGGATCTGCGCTAGTGCCGCATCAGCGAGCGCCCGGTTCAAACCTTTCTTCCGGTCACCACCCGCCGATCGCATCCCGGCCGCGTTCAACGTCTCCACGGCGATGACCTGATATTGCTGGGCCAAGGTCGTGGTCGCCTTGTGTAAAACATCCTGACGGATCGCGGCGGCGCGACCGTGAGTACGGCCTATCCGAGCTGTGGTGACTTGCCACCGCTTCGACGGAAGCCGCCTTGTTTTCGTGACCGAGTCGTACGGGCCGTGTTGACGTGCGGCCCGGCGTTGCAACGCCCTCAGCCGGGTCCGCGACGCTGCCAACGGTTTCGGGGCAGGAACCCGCCACAACTCACGCCCATCAGCAGCCGCGACCACCATGAGAGCGTCGGCTTTGACACCGACATCCACCCCGACCACTCGGTCAGGTGACCGCGGCACATGCCCGGGACGCGTCTTGGCCGCGATGAGGGTCTGGAACGACACATACCAGCGGCGACGTGAATCCTGTGACAGAGTCGCGGACAGAATCCGCGCGGAGCCAGCCTCCACACGGCGGGCCAGCTTTCGGGTGGACTCATGCGTTTTGAGCCGCCCGACCCGCGGCAAGACGATGTGGTGGCGGTCGGGTTCGACCCGAATCGTTCCGGTGGTGAACCGGACCGATCGTCGGGACCGGGCCGCGATCTTGAATCTCGGGAACCCGACCGGTTTGCCTGCCCGCTGGCCGGTTCGGGAGGCGGCCCAGTTGTCCAGGGACCGTGCGAGGGCATCGAGTCCGGAGTTGTAGGCCTCTTTCGAGTTCTCGGCCCACCACGGCGCGTACTCGAACTTGCGCTGGTTCCAGATCTTGCGGAGCTTGGGTAGCGACCAACCGATCGACGGGGTCAGATCGGTGTCAGCGACGCCATACGTGCGTTCAGCGGCCCGTTGATCCAACACCGCTGTAACCAAGGCAAGCATGTGGTTGAACGCAAACCTAGCTGCACCGCAATGAGATCGGAGCATCGGGGTTTGTTGCTGGGTCGGGTCGAGCGCGAACCGGTAGGCCTGCACTGTCCATCCGTCGGGGATGTCGAACCTAGCCACCAGCGATCAACTCCTTCCCCAGGTTTCGTCGTCAGTCACCAACACACGCCACCACGCCAGAGCGATCTGGACAGTTCCTAACCGTGACAGCAACCAAGCCTCGCCGTCAGTCCCCAGCCCTTCGAGACGGGTACGGCGAGAAGATCACCGCGAATAAGCGTGCAGATAGACGCACACTTATCTGATGATTCGTCACCGGTCAGAGCATGGATGGGTCGGGATTTCGGCCAGTTGTTGACACGCTGTCGGTAGAGGCGTGTCGCGGATGTGTGGATACCGCTAGCCTGGATGGGTGGAAGTACACGCGCAGGCCCGGTCACCGCAGAGCCGTCCGGACCCTGCGCTGGAATTGCAGGACGACCCGCAGGAGTTGATGCCGCGCAAGCGGCCGACGCAGGAGCGCAGTAAGCGCAAATTCGACGCGCTGCTGGCGTCTTCGCGCGAGCTGCTGGTCGAGGTGGGGTTCGAATCGTTCACCTGCGAAGAGGTCGCGCAGCGCGCCGAGGTGCCGATCGGCACCCTGTATCAATTCTTCGCCAACAAGTACGTGATCGTCTGCGAGCTCAATCGACAAGACCTGGTTGCGGTTTCCCGCGAGCTGGCCGACTTCCACGGTGAAGTGCCCTCGCTGGACTGGTTGCGGCACATGAACCAGTTCGTCGACCACATGGCGAACCTGTGGACCACCGACCCGTCCCGGCGCGAGGTGTGGCTGGCGATGCAGTCGACCCCGTCCACGCGGGCTACGGGCGCGCTGCACGAGAAAGAATTCGCCGCGGTCGTCTCGCAGATGCTGCGGCCGCTCACGCCGCGCACTCCGCGCGCCCGGCGCACGATGATGGCCGAAGTACTGGTGCACGTCGTGTATTCGATGCTGAATTTCTCGGTGCAGGAAGATCAATCGAACACCGATGCGGTCGCCGAACTCAAGCGGCTGATGGTGGCGTACTTGCTGGTCGCGGAAAAGGAATCGCGAACCGCCGAGGAGAAGTAGCGGTTCGCGATTTCTAGCCCCGGCCGTCGATGAGGTCAGCCAACTCGCCTGGGTCCTCCAGCACCACCATCGCCGCGGCGGTGTCACCGTCGTGAGTCAACGACAGGTGTACTCGCACGCGGGGCAGGAACTCCGCGGCCAGACCGTGCAGTTTGATGCTCGGCCTGCCCCAGGCGTCGTTGACGACTTCGATCAGTGGATACGGGTTGTCGCCGATCTGTGGGCTGCGGGCGAAGCGAGACGATGCCCAGGCTTTGAGCACCGCCTCCTTCGCGGCCCAGCGTGCGGCGAAGCTGCGGTCCGGGTCGGTTTGCTTGCTCTGGCAGTAGCGACGTTCACCAGCGGTGAATGTCTCCCTGAGCATGGTCGACCCGGGCCGTTTCAGCTGTTCGGAGAACTCGGAGATGGTTACCAAGTCCAAGCCGATACCGAGAATCGTCACGAAGCGGCAGCCTACGACGCTTCGGTCGGCTGCGGAGCGATTTGCCCAGTGCCGCAACCCCATCCGTTCGCACTGTAGACACCGTCGCTGTCCAGGCGGGCCTGCGGCGAGAGCAGCATGTCGGCCTCGAGCTGACGAATCTGCTTGGCCGGCGTGCCGTCCGCGCCCAGCCGGCGATCGGCGGGCTTCTCGTACAGTGCCGACCCGCCGCACATGGCCTCGGCGAACCGCTGCCTGCCCGCGAGCTGACGCGTCTGCGCCCGCTCCTGGTACTCGGCCCGTGCGGCCGGTTCGATCGCGGCCAGGAACGCCTGCGGATGGACCACCGCGAGCAGGCCGGACACGTGACCGAAGCCGAGCGAGGTCACCAGGCCCGCCTTCAGCGCGAACTTCTCACCGAAGCGCAGTGGCTCGCGCGCCCACACCAGGTGCGGGAAGCCTGCCATCTTCTCGTCGACACAGTCCAGGCTCCGGTTCGGCGGCACCACACCGTTTTCCAGCACCTGGCACAGGCCGATGAGCTGGAACGCCGCCGCGCCGCCCTTCGCATGGCCGGTGAGGCTCTTCTGCGAGACCACGAACAGCGGTGCGCCGTCGGTGCGACCCAGCGCGCCCGCGAGCCGCTCGTGCAGCTCCGACTCGTTGGGGTCGTTGGCCGCGGTGGAGGTGTCGTGCTTGGAGATCACCGCGATGTCGTCGGGGGTCACGCCGAGCTTGCGCAGTTCGGCCGCCAGTCGCGACTCGCTGCCGCCCCGCCCCGCACCCAGCGCGCCGAGACCCGGCGCCGGGATGGAGGTGTGCACGCCGTCGGCGAAGGACTGAGCGAAGGCGACGACGCCGAGCACCGGCAGACCCATCTCCACCGCCACATCACCGCGGGCCAGCAGCACGGTGCCGCCACCCTGCGATTCGACGAACCCGCCGCGGCGACGATCGTTGGCGCGGGAGAAGTAGCGGTCGCTGATTCCCTTGGCGCGCATGCTCGCCGAGTCGGCGGTGGCCGACATGTCACCGAAGCCGACGATGCCTTCGATCCCTAGGTCGTCGAAACCACCGGCGACCACGACCTCGGCCTTACCGAGCCGGATCTTGTCGACGCCTTCTTCCACCGACACCGCCGCCGTGGCGCACGCCGCGACCGGGTGCACCATGGCGCCGTAGCTGCCCACGTAGGACTGCACCACGTGCGCCAGGGCGACGTTGGGCAGTGCCTCCTGCAGGATGTCGTTCGGGCGCGGTTCGCCGAGCAGGTTGTCGACGTAGAGCGAGCGCATCGAGGACATGCCGCCCATACCGGTGCCTTGGGTGTTGGCCACCAGGCTGGGGTGTACCCAGCTCATCAGCTCGTCGGGGCTGAAGCCCGCGCCGACGAACGCATCGACGGTGCAGACGATGTTCCACAGCGCGACCCGGTCGATCGAGGCGGCCATATCGGCCGAGACGCCCCAGATGGTGGGATCCCAGCCGGTCGGGATCTGGCCACCGACCACGCGTGACAGCTTCGCCTTGCGCGGCACCCGGATCTCGGTGCCCGCCTGACGAGTCACGGTCCAGTCGCCCGAACCTTCGACCGGGCTGATCACGGTGTGCTCGGGATCAGCGGTGGCGAATGCCCGCGCCTCGGCCTCGCTGGCGACCGTGAACGACAGGTCCTGATCGAGGAACACCGAGGTGAGCAGCGGGGCCGCGTTGTCGAGCATGGCGCCGTCGTCTTCGTAGCGGCGCACACCGCAGCGTTCGACGACGGTGTCGTGATAACGCTGCGCCACTTCGGCTTCCGGTACCAAGTCGCCGGACTCGGTGTCGTACCAGCCGGGCTTGGGATCGTTCTCCCAGCGGATCAGACCGGTCGTCCACGCCAGCTCGAGCACGCCGGCGGCCGAGAGCTGGTCTTCGACCTCCATCTCGAAGCGAGTCCGCGAGGAGCCGTACGGGCCGAGCTCGCCGGCACCGACGATGACGACCATGTCGCTGAGGTCAGCGGTGACCGGAGCCCAATCGGGCACGGGCAGCGCGGAACTCAGGGTCGGCGGCGCGGGCAGTGCGGCGATGGTCGCGGTGGTGGCGGCTTCTTCGATCTTCTCGGCCGCGGCCTCCTGCGCCTGCTTGGCGAGCGCGGGCAGGTCGAGCTTGGCGCGGGCCAGGCCACCGGTGAGGTCGATCTGCTGCGGGGCGGTGATCGTCACCTGACGAGCGCGCGAGGTGCACCACTTGAGCAGTTCGTCGGCCATCTCGGCGGTCGACCAGGTCTGCACGCCCGCCTTCTCGACGGCCTCGACCATGGGGTCGTTGTGACCCATCAGCCCGGTGCCGCGCACCCAGCCGATCAGCGCGTGCACCAGCGTCACCCGTGCGGCCCAGGACTTCTCGGCCTTCCATTTCAAGACCACCGCGTCGAGCGCGGCCTTGGCTTCGCCGTAGGCGCCGTCGCCGCCGAAGAGGCCACGGTTAGGCGAACCCGGCAGCACCACATGCAGTTTCGCGTCGACGTCGTGGTCGGCGCCGAGGGCGGACAGGCCGCCGATCAGCCGTTCCACCGACCAGAGCAGCACGCGCATTTCCATTTCGGCGCGGGCGCCCGCGTCGGCGAGGTCACCGGCGACGCGCGGTGCCGCGAACGGCAGCAGCATCGTCGGGGTCATGGCGTCCTTGACCTTGATCTTGGCGCCGCCCGCGTTGTCGACCTGTTCGGTGCCGACCCACTCGATCAGCGCGTCGAGGTCCTGATAGGAGGCCATATTGGCCGGGACCACCCACAGTGCCGCACCGTGGCGGGCGTTGTCGCGGTAGAGCGAGCGGTAGAACCGCAGCCGCTCGTCGTTGAGGCCCGACGTGGTGACCACTACGGTCGCGCCGCCGGACAGGAGCTTGCCGGTGACCGCTGCCG
Organism: Nocardia sp. NPDC059195; assembly: GCF_042754695.1. Classification (NCBI taxonomy): domain Bacteria; kingdom Bacillati; phylum Actinomycetota; class Actinomycetes; order Mycobacteriales; family Nocardiaceae; genus Nocardia; species Nocardia sp. NPDC059195. Next base: position 26,966 of record NZ_JBHZBG010000019.1, read on the forward strand.
CGATGGAACCCTTACTGGCACCGGTGATCACGGCGAGGTCTTCGGACCACAGGCCCGGCTCGGTGGTGTCGAGCGCGGTCTTCGCGATCTGCGCGTACACCCCGGCCAGCACCGAACGGGCCTCGTGCATGGCCCGCTGTCGCCACCAGTTCGCCTGGGCGGCAACAGCTTCACCGGCACCGGCGAAACCGTCGATCGACTGCTCCGCGGTGGTGGCATCGTCGCCGAGCCACATCTTCGCGAGGTCTTCGCGGGCGGTGGCCCAGCGGTCGTCGATGAGGACGGCCTTGCGGGCATCGAACGCGGGAGCGACCAAACGCGGCCAGTCCGAACCCAATTCGGCCGAGACGAGGTCCGCGAGAGTATCGGGAGTCGCCTCGGGTGCGCTGATCTTCTCGCTGAGGCCGAGCTGTTCGAGCACGACCCGGGCCGCGGTGGCGAGCACGCCGTCGCGTCCGGTGATCTGCTCGGTGAACTCGCCCAGCGCCGCCGCGTCGACGGTGCCGCCTGCCGCGCCACCCGCCGAGGGCATCGAGACCGCGACACCGCGTCGTGCGGCCACGGCCTGCACGGCCGCGTCGATGGCCGCGTCTACCGACGCCGCGTCGCTGAGCGCACCACCGGCGAGACCGCCGAGGTCGCCGCCGCGCACGCTGGCACCTTCACGGGTACCGAGGGAAACCTCCGCGGTGACGTGGCTGGCCCAGCCGTCGCCGAGTTCCCAGACCTTCTTGACCCGGTCGGCGATGGCGGCGGGCCGCTTGCCCGACGGGCCGAAGACCTTGCGCAGGTGATCGCCGATGGCGTCGGTGAGCACGGTGCCGAAGGGCTTGTAGGTGCGGGCCAGGCGCTCGACGGTGGCCGCCAGTGCGCCCATGTCGGCGTCGGCGGCGCCGTCGATGGCACCGAGGGAGAGTTCGGCGCCGAGGTCGACGAGCAGCTGATTGCGCCGCGAGGAGACACCGTCGCAGAGGCCTTCGATGGTGTCGACCGGGCCGATCTGGTCCATGCGCAGCTTGGTCCACAGCGCGATGAGCACGCGGGTGGCGTCGGCGGCGCTGAAGGCGATGTCGTCGGGGCGCGGGCCGCCGGTGGAGACCGGAGCGGCGGCAGCGACAGGTGCCGCGGCGGGCGCGGCCGTGGCCTCGGCGGGGGTGTCGTCGATGTCCTCGACCGGCGCCGGATCGGTGTCGGTGGAGTAGACGACGGCCGCTTCACGTTCGACGTTGACGACCTCGACGGTCGCCCCGCCGAACGCGGGCAGCTTCAGCGTCTGCGAGGCCAGGTTCGCCACGGTCGGGGTGGCGCCGAGGCCGATCTCGACGAACCGTTCCACACCGAGACCACCGTGCGCGGTGTCGGTGAACAGCAGGTCCTGGGTCTCGATCCAGCGCACCGGGCTGGCGAACTGCCACGCCAGCAGCTCGATCAGCACCACGCGGCACAGCTCGGCATCGCGCTGCGCCCAGCTGTCGAAGTCGGCCAGCACGGCCACCAGAGGCTCCGACGGCACGAGTTCGGCGATCTCGGTGAGGAACGCGCGGTCGAGCGAGAACGGCCGGGGTACCAGGTTCGGAATGTAGCGTCCGACCAGGACTTCCGGGTGAACTTCGGCGGGCAGCAACTGCTCGAGCTTGTGCCGGAACTCCGGCACGCCGTCGCGCAGCACCGAGGAGTGGAACGGCACGTCGATGCCGGGCACCACGATGAAGGCCCGCTTGCCACCGAATTCCGCACGGCGGCGGTCGATTTCGGTTTCGAGCGCCTCGAGCCCGGCGACCGTGCCCGCGATGGCGTACTGGGAGCCGCGCAGGTTCAGGTTCACCACCTCGAGGAATTCACCGGTCGCCGCGCCGATGCCATTGACGAAGTCGATCACCTCGGTGTCGGGCAGCCCGATCTGCGACGGGCGGATGGCAGCCATCCGATAGTCGCTGCGGCCCTGCGCATCACGCGGCACCAGTTCATGCATGGCCGAGCCACGCTGGAACACCACCTCCAGCACGGCCTCCAGCGGCAGCACACCGGCGACGGCGGCGAGGGCGTTGTACTCACCGACCGAGTGACCGGCCAGCATCGCGCCTTCGACGAACGCGCCCGCTTCGCGCAGCTCGGCGACCTGGGCCACGCCGAGGGTGGCCATGGCGACCTGGGTGAACTGGGTCAGGTGCAGCACGCCGTCCGGGTGCCGGTGTTCGACACCGCGCGCCTTGAGGTAGGTCGGGTTGTCGCGCACCACCGCCAGGATCGAGAACCCGAGGGCTTCGCGGGTGTGCGTGTCGGCACGCTCCCACACCCGCTTGGCAGCCTTCGAACGGGTCAGCGCGTCCAGGCCCATCCCCTTGCGCTGGATGCCCTGACCCGGGAAGGCGTACACGGTCTTCGGGGCGGCGGTGCGCCCGGTCGCGGTCATGACCAGGTCACCGTCGACGCGGCAGGAGACCTCGATGATCTCGGCGCCCGCGTCCACCGCGATCCGCTCCACCCGCACGTCCACGGTCGCGCCGGGGCGCACCATGCCGAGGAACCGGGTGGTCCATGCGGTGAGAGTGCGTGCGGGAACGGAGCTTTCGGGATCCACCGCGACTACCGCGTGCTGGGCGGCGGCCGAGAGCCACATGCCGTGCACGATCGGGCTACCGAGGCCGGCCAGCTTGGCGGCGGCGTCGGAGGTGTGGATCGGGTTGTGGTCGCCGGAGACCGCGGCGAAGGCGTGCATGGCGCGCGGGGCGGCCATGCTGACATCGCGGCGACGGCGGCGCGGGGTGTCGGTCGCGCCGTCGGAGACCGCACCGGCCGCGCGCGGCGGATCGGTGAGCTCGCCCGCGCCGTTGCGGCCGCGGATGGCGAACCGTTCGACGAGACGAGCCAGCGGGGTGGCGTCGAGTCCCTGATCGAGGATCAGCCCGACGTGCACCTCGACCTCGACCACGCGGCCCATGTCGGTATCGACCACCGCGCCGCCCTCGGCACGGACGACGAGAATGCTCGTCTCCGAAGGCAGTTCGCTGAGCAGGTCGATCTGATGGTCCAGGTGGACCAGGTCGAGCATGCCCTCGATGACAGAACCACCCACCGGGGTGCGGGCCGCGCCGAGCACCGCGAACACCGCGGGCCAGCAGGCACCGACCAGCACGTCAGGAGCGGTACGGCCGAGGGTGCTGAGCGTGTCGGGCAGGCCAGAGCCGGTGACACCGGCGTGGTCGGCGATCAGATCCGGCATCCAGGCCAGGTTGAGGTGTGCCACACCGGCTTTCACCTCGGGCAGCGACTTCCCGGCGGCGACGCCGAGCAGTGCCGACATCGCGGTTTCGGCATCCGCCTCGGTGATCACCGGCGCGCCACCGGAATACACGCTCGCGGGCACGGTGATGCGAATCCGGACGTTGTCGCGGGCGAGCGGCACCGTCAGCTCCACATAGCCGAATTCGGCTTCGGGACCGGTGGTTTCGGTCAGGGTGGCACCGGTGCTGTGATGCACCGCGCTCCCCTGCTCGATGGTCCACTCCGAGATCTCGCCGAGGCGGTGCACCGGGTTGACGGTGGTGCGCCCGGCCCACTGCACGTCAGGGGCGGCGAGCACGGTGTCGATCGGACCCGCCACCACGCCCGCGACGCGACGCGCGTCCACTGCCTCTGGCACGACTCCGGCCCGGACCAGGCTGTACGCGGTGTCCTGTTCGAAGCGGTCGAGCAGCTCGCCGACCGGCTCGTCCACGCGGGTGATACCGGCGACGGCGACGGTGCCGGGAATGACGCACACCTGATCGGCCGAGTAGCGCGGATCATGGGCCTGCCACAGCGAATCCGAACGCCACCAGCGCCGCACATCGGCGTCGACGACAGGCACGAAGTTCACCGGCTTGCCCGGTGTCTTGCACAGCGAGACGAAGAACGGCACGTCGGCCGGGTGCAGCACGGCGTCGGCGACGCTCGGGTACTGCTTCTTCAGCGCGCACAGCGCCTGCACCGGGTGCTCGAAGGCTTCGTCGTCGGCGAACAGGGTTTCGATCTCGCCGCTGTCGGCCGGGTTGAGCCGGGATTCGGTGCGGCGCATCATCTCCGCGAACCGGTCGCGCCAGCTGATGTCGAGCCAGTCCGAGCGGGTGGCGTCGCGGATCGCGTCACCGATATCGCTGCCGCAATCGAACGAGATCGGCACGTCACTCGTCACGGCAAGGGAGACATAGCGTTCCAGCCACTGCTGGTAGGTCATGGTGGCGACGTCGCCGAAGTAGGGCTTGGCGGTGGCGTCGAGCGCCGCGATGATCTCGGCGCGACGACTCGCCACGGCGTCGGCATCGCCTGCGACCTCGTCGAGCAGGCGGCCGGTGCGCGAGGCGGCATTGTCGATCTCGTGGATATCGGCGCCCAATTGGCTTCGCCCGGACGCCATTCCGCCACTCGCGGTACCCGCACCGACCCAGTCGGGGGTGCCGGGTGTATCGACGAGCAGCTGCTTCACCTCGGGCGCGGTGGTCGCTTCGAGGGTGGCCATGGCCGCGGTGCCGACGAGCACACCGTCCAGCGGCATGAGCGGGTAGCCGTAGCCGGTGGACCAGGTGCCGGTGAGATAGTCGGTGGCGCGCTCGGGGGTACCGATGCCGCCACCGACGCAGATCACCACGTTGACGTGGCCGCGCAGCTGGGCGTAGGTGGCCAGCAGCAGGTCGTCGAGGTCTTCCCAGGAGTGGTGCCCGCCGGCCTTGCCACCTTCGATGTGCATGATCACCGGGTAGTCCGGCACCGCGTCGGCGATGCGCAGGACGGCCTTGATCTGGGCGACGGTGCCCGGCTTGAACGCGACGTGGCTGATGCCGGCCTCGGACAGCTCACCGATCAGCGCGACGGCTTCGTCGAGTTCGGGGATACCCGCGGTGACGATCACGCCGTCGATCGGCGCACCCGCCGCCCGCGCCTTCTGCACCAGACGCTTGCCGCCGAGCTGCAGCTTCCACAGGTAGGGGTCGAGGAACAGCGAGTTGAACTGCACCGCGCGACCCGGCTGCAGCAGCTGACGCAGCTCGGTCATCCGGTCGGCGAAGATCTGCTCGGTCACCTGTCCGCCGCCGGCCAGCTCGGCCCAGTGCCCCGCATTGGCCGCGGCCGCAACGATTTTCGCGTCGACGGTGGTCGGGGTCATGCCCGCCAGCAGGATCGGCGAGCGGCCGGTGAGCTTGGTGAAGGAGGTCTCGACGACGATGCGGCCGTTGGGCAGGCGCACCGGCTTCGGCGCGAACGCCGACCACGGCGTCGACGGCTCGGGCGCGGCACCCGGCGTGAGCAGGCTGCGCTGACCGGCGCGGGTGGCGGCGGCGATCACACCGACACCGGTGCCCTTGAGCGATCCGCCGGTCACCCGCGAGAGCAGGTCGCCGGGGCCGAGGTCGAGGATCCACTGCGCACCCGCGTCGACCACGGCGTCGACGGTGGCGACCCAGTCGATCGGGTCGACGAGGACCTGCTGGGTCAGGGCGGCGGCGAGGTCGGCGTCGATCTCGCACTGGCGGGCCCAGCCCGCGACCAGTTCGACGGTCTCGGCCAGCGCCGGGTGGTGGAAGGCGACGTCGACGGAGATGTCCTCGAACACGGGCGCGAATACCGCGCCACCGCGGGCCTTGCTCTCGCGCTCACGGGTCTGCTCGTCGTGCAGCTGCGCGCAACGCGTGCGCACCCGATCGATCTGCGCGGGCGCACCCGAGAGCACAACGCGCCGACGTCCGTTGCGGATCGACACGACCGCGGCGGTCGCGGGATCAACGCCTTCGGCGACCTCGGTGACAATCGCCCGCAGCTGTTCGGGATCCACATTCGACACCGCGACCATCGGCGAGCGCTCGCCCACCGGCATCAGTCCACGCCTGCGCGCGACGAGCCCGGCGGCCGCACCGACGAGCTGGGCGATGGCCAGCAGCTCCGCGTCACGCGTGCCGCCCGCTTCGACCGCCGCGGCGGCGAACAGTCCCTGCGAATGTCCGACGATCGCGACGGGCGCGTGCTCGGCCAGGTCGAGACCCTGCAAGCGCAACGCCCTGGTCGCGGCGAGCTGGGCCAGCAGCACACCCGGCATGGAAACGGCCACCGACCGCAGCACCGAGTCCGCGGGCGCGGAGGAGGGCTCCTCCGGCTCGTCGAGCTCGCTCTCGAGCACCCAGCCCATCGGATCGAAACCACCGGGGCGCACCACCAGCAACTGCGCCGCAACCGGCTCGATCAGCGCGGACGCGTCATTGACCAGCGCGGTCAACTCGGGCTCCAGCGCGCTGTCGCGCCCGATCTCCTCGAGCTCGCGCAGCCACTGCGCACCCTGTCCACCGAACGCCAACGCGTATCCAGCCCCGTTGCGCAGCTGCTCCAGCAGCGCCGCGCGCGCACCCCTCGCCGGGCCACGACCATTCGTCTTCGTGGTCGCTTCCGTGCCGATTTCGGTGCTCTCGTTGATCGTCAAGACGCTCGACTTCCTTCTCCTGGCGTGTCGCCCACCGACGGCACGCACACGTTTCCGGCAGCCCCTCGGGCCTGTTGAGAGCCACAATCGCACAAAATCATGAGGAAAGCCTCACGTTTCTGGTCCAGCCAAGTGCTACCGCCCAGTATTTCCGTACGTCCGTACCAAAATCATCTGAAACATGATGGATCCTCATGTTTGAACACGCAGGTCCGGCCTGTTACTCGGATTCTCAAACATGAGCGCCCCTCACATTGAGGTTTACCGAATCGTTATAACCCCAGGTCGTGTTACCCACGAGTACGCCACGCCGCCCCAAGGCTTCGCTCAGCCCGATTCGCCCGGTAGAGTTTGGACGGTCGTACACATCCAAGCGCGAGTGGCGAAATTGGCAGACGCGCCAGATTTAGGTTCTGGTGTCCACGGACGTAGGGGTTCAAGTCCCCTCTCGCGCACAGATTTGTGGCCTTCGGGCCAGATCAAGGCTTCTGCGTGTTCGAGTGCACTCGCACACTCAGGAGAGCCCCTTGTATGACCGCGACCTGCGTAAACAGGTTTCACCGGTGGCAGCTGTGCCACGCTTCGGTGATGATCGATGTTCCTCGAAGCTGGCTTGTAGGCTCGATTTTCGAGCGCGAGTAGCGCTCGCGCACCAGCGGGTGTCGAGTGCCCGTGTAGACACACAAATTCGGCAACATAAGCGCCTGACCTGCGCGAATATGATTCACAGGGTGGCAGCTGTGCCACTTTTGATCATCTACGCCGAAGCCCAAATGCACGAAGTCGCGGCCGCCACGGCCCGGAGCCGCACGTCTCACCATCTGTACCCCCACAGCTCACACGAGGCCAGACGACCCAGGCGTTGCGAATCGCCGACTTCCCGATCAGGGCGCCGGGTTCGGCGTACACCCGAAGTCATCCGCCCGATCAGCGACGAGTCAGCATGCGGGCGCGATGCCGCGGAGCCGGTCGACAACGATGTCCAAGGTCTGGAAGAAGTTCTGGACCTGATCTCGGGTGAGCCCTTCGAGAAGTGCCGCGGCCATCTCGCTACGTTGTGTTCGTAGCGTCTCGGTGAACGTCGCGCCATGTTCGGTGAGTGTCACCAGCGTGGCACGGCGGTCGGTTGGGTGTGGTCGTCGTTCGACGTAGCCGTCGTCGGCGAGTCCGTCGAGCAGTCCGGTGACGTTGCGAGGGGTGACCTCGAGGAGATCGGCGAGAGCGCGTTGGGTGAGCGGCCCGTGGTGGTGCAGCCGCCACAGCAGTCGTGCGCGGGCCTGGGTGAGTCCGCGCTCGGCCATGCCGCGTTCCATCATCGCTCCGAGGACCTCGGTCAGTTCGAACAGTTTGTCCGTCGCGGCACTAGCGGTGCTGCGCCCATCGGCATTATCGTGAAGTGACTTCACTATGTATCGACCTCCTTACTTGCAGTGTAGCGAGGCGATGCCGAACAGTTAGGCGGTGAGGTGCCATGCCGCAGCGATGGAAGAGTCGTCCGGTCTTCGCCCGGTTCTATGCGAGCCTGGCCGGCCCCGGCCTGGAGCGGGCCGGGGTGAGTCGATATCGCCACCGACTCACTGAGGGGTTGGTCGGTGACGTCCTCGAGGTGGGCGCCGGTCCGGGCGCGAACTTCGAGTTCTACCCGCCGACGGTGACCCGGTTGGTGGCCATCGAGCCGGAACCGCTGCTGCGCCGCGAGGCTGAACGCGCCGCAGCGGCAGTACCGATCACGGTCGAGGTGATCGAATCGGACGCCGAACACATTGCGGCTGAAGATGGTTCGTTCGACGCGGTCGTAGTGAGCCTAGTGTTGTGCTCGGTGCCAGACCAGCGCGCCGCACTGACCGAGATCGTGCGAGTCCTCAAACCGGGCGGAGTCCTGCGGTTCTTCGAGCACGTCCGATCCGAGTCGGCGCGGATGAGGCGAGCGCAACGAGGCGTCGACGCCACGGTTTGGCCACTGCTGAACGGAGGCTGCCACACCGGGCGCGACACTCTGCGCGCGTTCGCCGATGCGGGGTTCATCCTCACCGACTACGAGCGAGTCCGATTCCCCGACACAGCTTTCCCTTTCCCGGCGGCCGAACACATCCTCGGCACCGCCCTAACACCCGATCGGCGAGCGTCATGAATCAACCCGTCATCCCCACGGCCAGGTCGACGTCGTCGTCCCACTGGCCGCGATCGCTGCCGGGGTGAGCGCGCCGCAGCTGATTCGCGCCGCCATGCGGCTGCGCCGAGCTCGGCGGCGCTGAATTCCAATGCCAGTGCAACGCGGTGGCGTCAGGCGGGCGTGGTGGCGAGGGGCAATTCGGCCAGGCGCCATTCGAGCATGCCGTCGTGGAGGCGGATCGCACGACGACCGTGGTCGGTGAGCAGCCGCACGGCGTCGTAGGCCAGCACGCAGTACTCGCCGCGGCAGTAGACGACGATCTCGCTGTCGGCGGGGAGTTCGGCGATGCGGTCGGCGAGCTGGTCGACGGGGATGTTGACCGCGGCGGGGATATGGGCGGCCTGATACTCCGGTGCGGGGCGCACATCCAGGACGACTATCTGTCCGGCCTCGGCGCGGGCCAGTAGTTCCTCGCGGGTCATCTCCTGGCCGTCGGCGGGGCCCAGATAGTTATCGCGGGCTGGTGTCACGGCAGGCTGGTGGGCTTCGGCGACTTTGCGTAGCAACGCGAACAGTTGTGCCACGTCCTCGCCGGCGAGGCGGTAGTGGATCCGCACGCCCTCACGGCGGGTGGCGACGAATCCGGCCTGCTTGAGTGTCTGCAAGTGCGCCGACGCGGTCGTGAGGTTCAACCCGGCGGCAGCGGCGAGGGACTCGACGGTCCGCTCACCTTGGGCGAGTAGATCCAGCAGTTCGAGACGTTTGCCGCTGGCGAGAGCTTTGCCGCTGGCAGCGAACGCCTCGTACAGTGCCGCCTTCGCGGCGAATCGGTCACCACTCACGACTCCTCCAATCATCTTTGGAATAGCGTACCCGCCAGCAGAGAAGCGGTGGTTTCGCCGCCGGCTGCGGACCGTGCGGTTGTCTTCCATGAAAACATGGAATAGTCTCATAGTATTCCATGGTTGATTGGAATATTGTCCGTGGCTGAACCCGTCGACCCAGGAGTTGCGCGATGCCGACCGACTTCACCCTCATCCCTGTCATCGACGAGGGACTGGGCAACTCGACCTACCTGCTCGACCTCGGCGACGGGCGCGCGCTGGTCCTTGACCCCGAACGCGACGTCCGCGAAGTTCGCACCGAAGCGCAGCGCCGTGGTCTACAGATCGCCTTCGCGGTGGAAACCCACCTGCACGCCGACTTCATCTCGGGCGTGCGGGAACTCGCGGAAACCGACGGCGCGACCGTCATCGCCCCCGACGTCGGCCCCCGCGGGTTCGCGGTGACCGCACTCGGCGATGGAGAAAGCGTCACCATCGGAGAGTTCGTCCTCGAAGCGCTGGCCACCCCGGGGCATTCCCCTGAGCATCTGTCGTATCTGCTGCGCGAGGGTGACCAGCTCAAAGGCGTGTTCACCGGCGGCTCGCTGATGGTGGGGACCGCGGGGCGCACTGATCTGGTCAGCCCCGACCAGACCATCCCGCTCGCCCGAGCGCAATACCACTCGCTCCAGCGGCTGATGGAACTGCCCGACGACACCCCGGTCTGGCCCACCCACGGCGCAGGCTCGTTCTGCTCGGCAGCCACCGGCACCGAACGCGTCAGCACCATCGGCCGCGAGCGCGCGACCAATCCGCTGTTGCAGGTCGAAGGAGAGGATGCCTTCGTCGAGGCCTTGCTCGCTTCGCTCGGGTCCTTCCCCGACTACTTCCTGCGCCTGGGTGTGATCAACCATCAGGGCCCGGCTGTCCTGGGATCCACCCCGACCCTGGCACCGCTGACCAGCGAGGAGGTCGGCAAGCTGATCGCCGACGGCGCGCAGGTCGTCGATGCCCGCGCCGCAGCCGATTTCGCCGCAGGACACCTCCCTGGAGCGTTGTCGATCACCTTGCGGCCGGTGTTCGGGACGTGGCTGGGCTGGTTGGTCGATCCGGACCGGGCCGTGATCATCGTCCGCGACAGCTCCCAGGATCGTGTCGACATCGCCTGGGAGGCAGCCAAAGTCGGGTTCGACACTCTGGCCGGCGAACTCGACGGCGGGATGACCGCCTGGACCGGGCCGACCGACACGGGGGATCTGCTCGATGCCGACGACTTGGCCGTGCGCCCGGCGCCCACAGTGCTCGACATCCGCCAACGCGGCGAGTACACCGCCGGACACGTCCCCGCCGCCCACAACATCGAACTCGGCGCGCTCGCCACGCATCTGGTCGACGTCCCGGCCGGGCCGGTGGCAGTGATGTGCGGACACGGCGAACGCGCCATGACCGCGGCCAGCATCCTGGAACGCAGCGGCCGCACCGACATCCGAATCCTGGCAGGCTCACCGGCCGACTACGCCGCCGCGCTCGGTCAGGACCTGGCGGCCGGGGCATGAGCCTGCGCCCCAGCGCACGAACCCCGGTCCTGGGACTGCGGGAAAACGCCGCGCAGTTCGCCCTGCTGGTCGCGGTCAACGCCCTCGTCGGTGGCATGGTCGGCCAGCAGCAAACCGTGCTGCCGCTACTGGCCGAATCCGAATTCGGGCTCACCGGCTACACCTACATCTTCACCTACGTCGCCGCCTTCGGGATCACTAAAGCGATCGCGAACTACTTCGCAGGCACCTTCTCCGACCGCTACGGTCGCAAACCCGTTCTACTGATCGGCTGGCTGTTCGCGATCCCGGTGCCGCTGATGCTCATCGCCGCACCCAACTGGGGATGGGTCATCGCGGCCAACGTGCTCCTCGGCATCAACCAGGGCCTGACCTGGTCGACCACGGTCGTGATGAAGATCGACCTCGTCGGACCCACCCGGCGCGGCCTCGCGATGGGCCTCAACGAAGCCGCCGGATACGGCGCGGTCGCGATCAGTTCCCTGCTCGCGGGCTACCTCGCCGAACGCTACGGGTTGCGCCCGGCGCCGTTTCTACTCGGCCTCGCCTACGCCGCACTCGCACTGGCGATCTCAGGATTGTTCATCCGTGAAACCCGCGACTACGCCCGCCTAGAAGCCGCCGGACACACCCCGCGCGCCGACGGACTCCATGACCACCTCCACGCGGATCTGACCGATCGCCAGATCGCGGTGGCGACCAGCCTGACCGAACCCGCCCTGTCCTCGGCCAGCTACGCCGGGCTGGTCAACAACCTCAACTTCGGACTGTCGTGGGGGCTGTTCCCGCTGCTGTTCGCCACCGCCGACCTCACCGTCGGCCAGATCGGATTGTTGTTCGCCCTCTACCCCGGTGTGTGGGGCGCCGGTCAACTGATCACCGGGGCATTCTCGGACCGGTGGGGCCGCAAGCACCTCATCACCGGGGGTATGGCCCTGCAAGCCTGCGCGCTAGCGGTCATCGCCGCGTCCGACGGGTTCGCCGTATGGGCTGCGGGCGCGATCCTGCTCGGCGCTGGTACCGCGATGGTCTATCCCACGCTGCTCGCGGTGATCGGCGATGTCGCCCACCCGCTGTGGCGGGGGCGCGCGGTCGGGGTCTACCGCGTCTGGCGCGACCTCGGCTATGCCGTCGGCGCGATCCTGGGCGGCATCGTCGCCGACCTGCTCGGCCTGCACGCCGCGGTCTGGGCCGCCGCCGCTGTCAGCGCCGCCGCCGCGGTGGCAGTCGGTATCCGGATGTACGAAACCCACCCTCCGGCACATCGATAATCGGCCGGGTTGTTCCGGTATCGCCGCAAGGTCTTGCGCATCACCATACGAAAGCGCACACTTACGAAAGTGGAGGCTTTCAAAGATGTGGATCTGGCGACATTGGGCGACCCGACCCGCAAGGCGATCTTCGAACGTCTCGCCCGGCGACCCTCGTCGGTGGGCGAGCTCGCCGAATCATTGCCGATCACCCGCCAAGCGGTGTCACAGCATCTGCGTGTCCTCAAAGAAGGCGGTCTCGTCGTGGCGACCCCGGACGGCACCAAACGCATCTACCGCATCAACCCCGAAGGCCTCGCCGCGATCCAGGCCTACTTCCAGAACATCTGGGACGAGGCCTTGACCGCTTTTCAGAAGGCCGCCGACGCCGCGGCCACCGAACCCGAACAGGAGAATCGACCATGAGCACCACTGGACAACCGCCTGTCCTGGAAGGCAAAGCCACCGTCGCGATGAGCCCGGACCGCGCGTTCGCGTTCTTCACCGAATCCTTCGGCAGCTGGTGGCCTGCGGCCTACCACATCGGCAAAACCGAGATGGCCGACGCGATCCTCGAACCCGGCGAGGGCGGACGCTGGTACGAGCGCGGCATCGACGGCACCGAATGCGATTGGGGCCGGGTGCTGGTGTGGGAACCACCGCACCGGTTGTTGGTGACCTGGCAGATCAACGGGCGTTGGGAATACGACCCCGACCCGGCCCGCGCCAGCGAGATCGAGGTCCGCTTCACCGCCGAAGGACCCGAGCAGACCGCTGTCACCCTCGAACACCGCCACCTCGACCGGCTCGTCGACGGCAAGGCCATCCAGGACACCATCGTCGAACGCGGCGGCGGGTGGAGCACCCTGCTGGAACTGTTCGCCAAGACCGCGCAATCCCAGTCCTGACCGCCAGTCGGCATCCTCGGTGGCTGCAATTCGAATTCACCGAATGCCCGGCGATTCAGGCCGACGCCTCGGCGCCTTCCTTGCGTGCCCGCTCGGCGACGGCGGCCGGCATCGGCTCGTGCCGCAGATACCCGCGGGCGAACGACCCCGCCCCGTGGGTGAGCGATCGCAGGTCGATGACATACCTGCTCAGTTCGAGTTCGGGTACCTCGGCCCGGATATGGGTACAGCCGGTCTCGGCCGGTTCGGTGCCGAGAATGCGGCCGCGCCGAGTGGACAGGTCGCCGAGGACGGCGCCCAGATGGTCGTCGGGGACCGTGACCCGCACCGCGGCAACCGGTTCGAGCAGCAGGGTCCCGGACGTGTCCGCCGCGTCGCGAAGGGCCAGGGCACCCGCGGTCTGGAAGGCGGCGTCGGAGGAGTCCACCGAGTGCGCTTTCCCCTCCACCAGTGTCACCCGCACATCCACCAGCGGATATCCGGGAGTGACCCCGCGCGCGGCCTGCGCCCTTGCCCCTTTCTCCACCGATCCGATGAACTGCCGCGGCACTACCCCACCGACCACCCGGTCGACGAACTCGAATCCCGTCCCCGTCGGCAGCGGTTCCACCTGGATCTGGCACACCGCGTACTGCCCATGCCCGCCGGACTGCTTCACCAGCCTGCCGCGCCCCTCGGCCGCCGCGGCGAGCGTCTCTCGCAACGCCACCCGATACGGTTCCACGTCCACCCGCACGGCGAACCGCCCGCGCAACCGTTCCAGCGCGACATCCCGGTGGGCTTCCCCCAGACACCACAGCACCAGCTGATGGGTGTGTTCGTTGTGTTCCAGCCGCAGGGACGGATCCTCGGCGACGAGCCGGGTCAGGCTCTGCGAGAGCTTGTCCTCATCGGCCTTCCCCTGCGCCCGAATAGCCACGGGCAGCAGGGGTTCCGGCAGCTGCCACGGCTCGATGAGCAAGGGTTTCCCGGTGCCGGAGAGGGTGTCGCCGGTTTCCGCGTGGCCGAGTTTGCTGACGAACGCGATATCGCCGGCGACCGCCTCGGTCAGTGTCCGCTGTTGTTTCCCCAACGGCGCGGTGACCCCGCCGACCCGGTCGTCGGCATCGTGGGAGGGTCCGCAGACGCGGACGGTGTCCTCGCTGTGCAGCGTGCCGGAGAACACCCGCACCAGCGACACCCGTCCCACATACGGGTCGGACGAGGTCCGGATGACCTCCGCGGCGAGGTCCCCCGCCGGATCGCCGCGCAGTGTGGTGGGCGTGGCGCCGTCGCCTGCTGGATCAGAAGGACCTGGTCAACAGCGGTTTCAGGGTAGTGACGCTGGCCGCTGGGGCTCCGTTCGGCCTGGAGCAGGTGCTGCTGTTCGTAATACCGCAGGGCGCGGGCAGACACTCCGGTCCGGCGAGCGAGTTCTCCGATACGCATTCGAACCTTCGAGTGATCCGTGCCGCAACTACTTGCCCTTGACACCAACGTCAGGTTTTAGCGTAGTCGATGCGCCCCTCATCCAGGCAAGTCCTCGCAGTAGGGCGACCGCGCGCACAAACTCCGAGCCTCAACGGGCGTACGGAATCGTGCCCGAAAGGTTTACTCCCGCATGATCACTCACCCCACCCCGACACCGGTCGTCACAGTCAAACCACTAACTTTGCCTACACCCGGCCGCGGGGAGAACCTGCAGGTACGAGTCTCCGCACCAGTCACCGGCGCAGATCTGCCCGTCGTCCTGTTCGCTCACGGATTCGGCTCGAGCCTCGACGGCTACGCGCCGCTGGTCGATCACTGGAGCTCCCATGGCTTCGTCGTGGTCCAAGCCACGCACCTGGACTCGACGCGGATCACCCTCGCTACGAACGACCCACGCAAGCCACAACTGTGGCGCTACCGCGTGCAGGACATGAAACGAATTCTCGACGACCTCGGTGCGCTGGAAGCAGCAGTGCCCGGGTTGCGAGGCCGGGTCGACCGCGGCCGGATCGTCGCCGCAGGGCATTCCTTCGGCGGCCAGACCGCGGGAATCCTGGTGGGGTTGCGCGTCACCGATCCACAGACCGGCAGCGCCGAGGACCTGTCCGACCCGCGAATCATGGCCAGTATCCAACTGGCCACCGCGGGACACGGCGGTGCCGAACTCACACCCTTCGCTCACGAGCACCTTCCCTGGCTCCGCGCACAGGACTTCTCCCACATCACCGCCCCTGGATTAGTGGTCGCCGGCGACGACGACGACCTCCCCCTGTCCACTCGCGGACCTGCGTGGACAACCGACCCCTACACATTGAGCCGAGGGAACAAGAGCCTGCTCACCGTCTTCGGCGGCCAGCACTTCCTCGGCGGCATCTCCGGCGAGCATGTCACCGAGACCACCGACGAGAGCCCCGACCGGGTAGCGCTCGTCCAACAGGTCACCCTTGCCTACCTGCGCCACGTCACCGGCATCGACCACAGCGACTGGACCACAGCTCAGACCCTGCTCGCCGCACGACACCCGCTGGGACGGCTGGAATCCAAATAGCGCAATGCACACTGCTGGATACGTAACGAGGAGCCGGTCTGGAGCAGCGTTTGCCGCGCCCACCGAGCCGGTCCAGCCGAGCGCCACCTCCTCGACGCGCGGCCTTGGTGAGAGCGTCTTGGCTAGCAGTCAGGTAGTGCGGCGGGCAGTCAGAGCTCCGATCCCTTGCGATGGTCCACAACGGAGTCCGGACCGGGGGACATGATGGACTCATGGCCGTTCTCGGCCCGGACCCGGTAGGGCGGCGTGCCGTTGGGGCCGAGCACTTCGACGATTTCGACAACGTGATCCTGCGCACCGACAACCCGGCCATGCGTGACCAGCCGGTCGCCCTTTGATGCCCGCATGAGTAGCCTCCTTGTCACCGTTCGCTGACCTTCCTGGTTCAACGGTACGGCTCTCAGCTTGTTGTTTCGCCGGTATCGACGGAGCTGTTCGGCGTCCAGGGACAGACTCCGCCCCGGCACGGTCTTGAAACGACTCGCACCGTGCAGCAGTCCCCGTCAACGACGATGAGGAAGCTCACCTACAGGACTGCATCCAGTGCCGCGGCGAGGTCTTGATAGTCGCGGGCGGTGACCTTCTCGCCATTGACGAAGAAGGTCGGTGTGCCCTGGACACCGAGCGCCAGGCCGTCGTCGAAGTCCGACAGCACCCGGGCGGCGGTAGCCGGGTCGTTGTAAGCGGCGTCGAATGCGGCCATATCCAAGCCCAGTTCGACGGCGAAGCCGCGGAACACCGCGTCTTGGGGAACCCGTTTCTCACCCCACCCGGCCTGAGTCTCATACATCCGCTGATACATCTGCTCGAAGCGCCCCTGACCCGCGGCAGCCTCGGCGGCACGGGCGGCGCGCTCGGAATTGAAGTGCGACGGAATCGGAAAGTACCGAACCACGAAGCTGACTCGGTCCCCGTAATCGGCACGCAACTGCTCCACGACCGGGAACATCGCCCGGCACGCCTCACATTCGAAGTCCAAGAACTCCACCAGCGTCACCCGCGACCCGGCCGGATCGGTGAGCCGGTGGCTGTCCGGGCGCACCACCACCGCTGATCCAACGGCCGATTCCGTGCTGCCAGCGACCCGGTCCTCACCACGGGCAGCGACCAATACGATCGCGCCGACGACGATGACCAACACCGCGGCCACGGTGGTGAGGATCCGGGTGCGGCGCGACGCCGAGCGCGCGGTCACCGATTCCAATTCCGTACAAACAGGACAAATCGGGAAGTGTTGACCATGGCCGCCATCGTAGCAACGGAGCCAGCCGCCGAATCCGGCGCAGATTCGACCTCGCATCCGGTACCCAGGTACAGGCTTACCGTGGATTCATGACGATCCCACCAGCACAGGACGACTGGGTACCGGACGCGTGCACCCTGCCCACCGTCGAGCAACCGATCCGGATTGCCGAATTCGACCGCTTCTTCGCGCAGTCGGTACGCAGCGCGAGCCGACCCACGTCGACCCGCCTGGAGCTACATCTAGCCCTTGATGGTGGAGCCACCGGGCGAGAACTCGCGGCGAGGGAATCGGGCTGCTGCTCGTTCTTCACATTCGAGTTCGATACCTCCGACACCGGGCCGGTGATGCAGGTCAGCGTCCCCACCACCTACGTCGACGTGCTCGATGCGTTCGAGGCCCGGGTCGACGTCGCGATCGGCGGGCACCGGTGACGACCAGCACAGGTGCGGCCGGTCAGCTGCGTGCTGAGTTGGTGCGGCGGGCGGAATCCCGAGCCCCTGAGCCAGGGCGCCGGTGGGTGCGGCGAGGTGTTCTTCTCCGAGATTCGTATGCGAGCCCCTCTCGCGCACAGATTTGTGGCGTACGTGCCACTTTCGGGCGCCGCAGCCGGGCGTGATCGGGGCGGAATCGACGTGTGATGACGTTCCACGCTCGATGCCCTGCGGGATGGCGAGGGACTCGGTGGCGCGGCGATCACAGGGTCCGGGGCCGCAGTCGGCTGGCGGTGAAGAGTGGGGTGAGTGGCCGGAGCGGGATCGGGGGCGCCCACACACCCTGCAGGTCGACCCGATGGAGCCTGGCTTCGAGCACGCGGCCGATGCCCAACTGGTCGAGGGGATCGCGCTCGGAACCCAGCACCGTCAGCTGGAAGTCGTCGATCCGGCGGACCTCGACAACGCGCTCACGCGGGGTGAAACCCACCAGCCAGGACGGGAAGACACCGGCGAGGCCGACCACATTGCGGTGCGGGCGGGCCAGGATCGGCGGTGGATCGGTCAGGATCGCGCCGAGCGAGCCGCTCATGCTGAGCAGCTTGTGCCCACGGCGGGTGGCCTCCGCGCGGATCTCGGTGTCGGTGACGGTCCAGTCGATCTGACCCAGCTTCTTCGGGTACCCGAGCAGTTCCCGGCCGATGATCAAGGCCACATCGTCGTCGAGAATCATCCAGGGGCAATGGATTCCGGTGCCCTGCAGGGTTTTGATGTGCACGAACAGCCCGGCCTCGTGGTAGCCCGGCGAGCCGAAATTGTTGTCGGGAAAGCATGCGGTGAACAGGTCCGCGCGCGCGGGTTCGGTCAACCGGACCCCGGCGGGCAGCCACTGTCGCAACCGATCCGGGTCGATCTCGACGGTCGCGCTGAAGTAGTGGGCGTCCCGGTAGAGGCTCCGGCGCGGGTCGCCCATCGTGAACGCGCGACGCAGATCCGTGCTCAGGGAGCGTCCGACGGTGCGGATGGCGGGTTCCCAGCCCACGACTACTTCACCTTTCGGTAGACGGCGCGCAGCAGCGGTCCGACGAGCACGCGCGGGGTGTACTGGCCGCCGATGGTCTGCGCTTTGGCGAACAGGCCTGGCACCACCCGGCGCCGACCGGCCGACATGCCCGCGATCGCCTGCGCCGCAGCCTGTTCCGCGCTCACCCACAGCGGGCCGGGAACCAAGCGGTCGAGCTCGGGAACTTCGGCGACCTCGGCGTATTCGGTGCGCACCGGTCCGGGCGCGAGCAGGGTGCATTGCACCCCGGAACCGGCCAGCTCGCCGTGCAGGGACTCGGCCAAGGTGTTGGCGAACGCCTTGGACGCGGCATAGGTGGCGTTGCCAGGGCCTGGCTGATTGCCCGCTGTCGAGCCGGTGACCAGGATCGCGCCCGCGCCACGCGCCACCATGCCTGGCAGCACGGCGATCGTGAGGTCGTGCACCGCAACGGTGTTCACTTCGACCTGCCTGCGTTCGCGAGCCGGATCGGCGGCGGCGAGGTCACCGTAGGTGGCGAAGCCCGCGTTGTTGCAGAGCACGGCGATGTCGCGCCCGGCGAGCTCGTCGCACAGCTTCGCGCGTTCGCCGCGGTCGGCCAAGTCGACGGCGCGGACCTCGGATTCGACGCCGTGGCGCGCGGCGAGCCGGTCGGCCAGCTCGCGCAGCCGGTCCTCGCGCCGCGCCACCAGGATCAGTGAATATCCGCGCTGCGCGAGACCTTCGGCGAGCGCGGCACCGATACCGGACGACGCTCCGGTGATGACGGCCCTGCTGGTCGGAATGGGGGTGGGTAGCGACATGGGTTCTCCTCGGAAGTCAGAACTGGGTGAGTGCGCGCGCGGTCACGGTGGTACCCGCGGCGGCCA
Organism: Nocardia sp. NPDC059195; assembly: GCF_042754695.1. Lineage (NCBI taxonomy): Bacteria > Bacillati > Actinomycetota > Actinomycetes > Mycobacteriales > Nocardiaceae > Nocardia > Nocardia sp. NPDC059195. The sequence continues at coordinate 46,171 of NZ_JBHZBG010000019.1, forward strand.
GGGTGCGTACCGCCCCGGGGCCGGTCACCTCCTTGTCCCCCGCCGCGATGCGCCGGAAATTCGCTGCGTGCCAGGCAAGCTGGAGGTAGGAATTGACCGGGGTGGCGGACGCGAGGGGAATGCGCGGTGCTGTGGGCAGGCACTGTGGTTCCCCGGCCCCGGCCAGCAGATCCCCCGCGATGTCGGGCCGCACTGCGAACGGGCGGCCCAGCCCGATCACGTCGACCGCGCTGTCAGCGAGCACCTCGTCGATGAAGGCGCGGGTACGGACGCCGCCGGTGAGCATGAGCGGCATCGCCGAGCGGGCGCGCAGTTCTCGCGCGTAGCGCAGGAAGTACGCTTCGCGCTCCCTGGCACTGTCCTGCACGACGCCGGTCATGGCGGGAGCTTCGTAGTTTCCGCCGGAGATCTCCAGCAGATCGATGCCCGCCTGTTCGAGCACGAGGGCGACATCGAGGGATTCGTCTTCGGCCAGTCCCCCGCGCTGGAAGTCGGCCGAGTTGAGCTTCACCGAGACAACAGTGCCGGGCCCGATCGCCCGTCGCACGTCGGCCACGACTTCCAGCAGCAGCCGACGACGGTTCTCGGGACTACCGCCGTATCGGTCGGATCGCTGGTTGGCGACCGGTGAGAGGAACTGCGACAGCAGATAGCCGTGGGCGGCGTGTACCTGCACTCCGGAAAAGCCCGCTGCCACCGCGAGTTCGGCGGTACGGGTGTAGCGGCGGCGCAGATCGGCGATGTCGTCGAGGCTCAGCGCCCGTGGCTTGCGCAGGTTGAAGCCGAGCGCCTGCGGCCGCAGTGCCGAGGGGCCGACCGGGCGGCGGTGCAGTGGTCCGACCGCGACGCGTCCGGGGTGGTTGATCTGCATGACCATGACCGAACCTTCGCGGGATCCCGCTCGAGCCCAGTTGCCGACGGCCTCGAGGTGGCGATCGTCTTCAAGCGTCACATTGCGCGGCTCGACGTAGGCGCGGCGGTCGATCATGACATTGCCGGTGATCAGCAGACCCGCGCCACCGCGCCCCCAGGCGCTGTAGAGCCTGGTCAGCGTCGCGCTGGGCGCGCCGGTGACCTCACCGAGCTGTTCGCTCATGGCGGCCTTGGCGATCCGGTTGGGCAGGGTCACCCCGCACGGCAGCGTCAACGAGCTGCCGACGGCGACGATCCGGGGTGAACGATTCTTGGGTGGCATGGGAACTCCTGGTGTGGCGGAAGGGTTTCGGGGTCAGGCGAGAAGACGGGCGGCGGTGCCGATCGGTCGCGGCAGGCGACGGCCTAGCGCGCTCTCGGCGAACGGTGCCTCCCGGGTGCGCCCGGCGGAACCCGGGAGCAGGGCTCGCGCCGTCAGCAGCTGGGCAAGCGCGCGAACCAGCCATCGGCCACGCACTACCTCCCAGCGCAATTCCGGTCCGCCCGCGAGGATTTCGGCGGACGGCTCGGAAATGCGCTCGTAGAGATCGCCGACCGGGGTGCGCATCTGCTGTTGGAGAAGTGCGGCTTCGGCGAGTAGCCGAGAGCTGTTCATCAGCAGCATGCCCGCGCCGGAGCGCGGCGCGACCAGTCCGGCGAAGTACAGGTTGGCTACGCCGGGCGCGAAGGTGTGCGACACCAGTCGTGGCTGCCCGTTCTGCCATTCGAGTAGGCCGTCGCGCAGGAACGGGAAGGTGGTCTTGAACCCGGTCGCCCAGACGATGGTGTCGTAGGTACCGCTCGTGCCGTCGGTGAATTGCACTGTGCGACCGTCGAAGCGCGCGATTTCCGGCCGGACGGCGATCCGGCCGTGCTTGAGGAAATACGGGAGCTGCTGGTTGACCACGAGATCCTGATCGAAGATCCGGTGCTCGGGCTTGGTCAGTCCGAAGCTTTCATACCTGCCCATCCCGATGGTGACGAGCGAGCGGAAGATGGCTTCCTGCACCAGCCGAGGCACCGGCACCGAACCGACGTCGAAGTTTCCGCTCGGGATTCCCAGCACGTATTTCGGGATGAACCAGTAGCTGCGGCGCAGCGAGATGTCGGCGTTGTCGAATGTCACCGCGGCCTCGACAGCCAGATCACAGCCGGAGTTGCCCGCGCCGACCACGAGCACCCGCGAGCCGTCGAGGTCGGCAGGACGCTTGTAGTCCTTGGAGTGGATCTGCTTGCCGGTGAATTCGCCCGGATAGGCCGGGATATTGACATCCCAGTAGTGGCCGTTGGCGACGACGACTCCGTCGTACTCACGCACCGCGCCATCGGCGAATTCGACCCGCCAGCCGGCCAGGCCCGCGTCGTCGAGCGGCGCGACATCGGTCACCAGGGTGTCGAACTCGATGCGGCGGTCCAATCCGAACTCCGTTGCGAAGCCGCGCAGGTAGTCGCGCATCTGCGCCGCGCTGGGGAAGTCCGGGTAGTCGTCCGGCATCGGGTGGTCCGGGTATTCGGTGACCCCCTTGGAGCTGATCAGGTACGTGGAGTCGTACACGCCATGCGACCAGTTGCCGCCGATCGCCGCCGTGGCCTCGACATGGTCGTAGTCCAAACCCAGATCCGTATAGGCCTTCGCCACCGCCAACCCGGTGTATCCGGCCCCGATGATGCAGTACCGCCGCGCCATTGCTACCTCCGAAAAAGCTACAGTCAGTGTAGCTACAGTGAGTGTAGTATTTGCGCAGGCACTGCTGGATGTCAAGCAGTCCCTCGATAGGGAGAGGTGGTCGGCGATCATGGCCGAACGACGAAACCGCGCTTACGCACCGCGAATGGCACCCGAGCAGCGGCGCGAACAGCTGCTCGACGCCGTCTTGCGCGTCATCGTCGAGCAGGGCGTCCACAAGGTGTCCATCGACACCGTGGCGCGGGCAGCCGGCGTCAGCCGCCCCGTCATCTACGGCCTGTTCACCGATTCCGACCAGCTGCTGCGCGCCTCACTCGACCGGGAGGAAACCGCCGCGCTGGCGCAGATGGCCGAGGCGGTGCCGGTCGCCGCCATGGGCGATCCGCCCGCGGCGATCGCGGAAAGCCTCGAACACTTCCTCACCGCCGTATTGGCCGCGCCCGACCGCTGGCGGGCCATCTTCCTCATCGCCGATGCCAGCACCCCGGCCTTCCGCCATCGAATCGACCGCGGACGGCAGTCCTTCATCGCCGCACTCACCACGTTCGTCCGGGAATCCTGCCCACCCGAACGCCTGCCCACCCTCGATGTCGAACTCACCGCCCGCACCCTGTACGCGATGTTCTGGGAAGCAGGCCGCCTCGCCCTCGCCGACCCCGAAGCCTTCCCTCCACAGCGCATCCGCGACTACGCAGACACCCTCATCCCAGCCCTTCCGGCCTTCCACGCGGCCCGCTGACCGACCCGATCCTCCACACACGAGGGCCGATAGGCAGCCTTCAGAAACGCCTTGGACGCCCGGCCGGTGACGCGTGTCGCCAGCTGTCGCCGAACCGGCGCCACCGGAGGGGTGGCGGCGCTGCTGGTTGCCGGGCCTAGATCAGGATTTCTCTGCCGCTTGGGTGTCAGGTCCCATCGAATGCATTACGCTCGCGGACGCGAACTAGAACAGGTTCTCGGGGCGGGAGTTTGCCATGCGGGTAGTGGAGATCGCGACATTGCGCGCGACGGTGGTCGGTGCGGTTTTCGCGCTGGTCACGGCGTGCGCGGGTTGGGCTGCGGCAGTGCCGCTGCCGGAACAGGATTCGTTCTACGCCGAGCCTGCTGGTCTCGCGGACCTAGCCAACGGGACCGTGCTCGCGTCCCGGGCGATCGAACCGGAGTCGTTCCTGCTGCCGCTGCCCGCAGAGGCGTGGCAGGTGCAGTACAAGACGGTCGACAATCATGGGGCGCCCCGTGCCTACGTCGCGACAGTTCTGGTACCGCACCAGGAATGGACTGGAGACGGGCCGCGTCCGCTGCTGTCGTACCAAGTCGCCGAAGACGGTGTTGGCTCGAAATGCGCACCCTCGTACGCGCTGCGCGGTGGGATCGAGGGCGGCCCGAGCAACGCGTATTCCGAGACCGGCACGATTCGGCTTGCGCTGCAACAAGGTTGGGCTCTTGTCGTGCCGGACTATCAGGGGCCTGACTCCGATTTGTTCGGTGCCGATGGTTATGTCCACGGCGTGCTGGACGGTATTCGCGCCGCCAGAGCGTTCGCGCCCGCGGCTGTCGACCCCGCGGCGCCGATCGGCATGTGGGGATACTCCGGCGGGGCGCAAGCGACCGCTATCGCAGCTCAAGCGCACAGCACCTACGCCCCGGATCTGCGATTGAGCGGTGTGGCGCTGGGCGGGATCGTCGCGGACCTGGAGTCCACCATGTCCGGCTTCAGCGGTGGAATCGCCGGTGGGGCGACTGTGGTGGGCCTGGTGGGGTTGAACCGGTCCTATCCGGAAGCCGATGTGGCTCAATACCTCAACGAATCCGGCCGCGCGATGTTGGCCGCCAGCCAAGCCGATTGCCTGCTCAACGCCGCTCTCGCCTATCCCTTTCTCCATGCGGCTGCGCTGGAAGCGTGGCCCGGATCGATCACGAACAACCCCGAATTGAGCAAGGTGGTGCGGATGGCCAGTCCCCTGTTCCGCCCGGGCGCACCCGCCGTACCGGTGCTGCTCCACCACGCTGTCGCTGACGAATTCGCCCCTATCGGCGCGACGCGGGCCCTGGCCGAGAAATACTGCGGCGCTGGAATTCCGGTGCAGCTGGTGGAGAATCCGGTCGGCGAGCACGGCACCGAAGCTGTGGTGGGATTACCGACGGCCCTGACCTATCTGGCCGACCGGTTCGCCGCGAAGCCCGCGGCAAGCACCTGCTGAGCGGCATCAGGCCTCGCTGCGCAACTTCCGAAACAAGCCCGGCTGATCGGCTCATCCGCAAGTCGGCAGCCAGCCTTTATTTCGCGTCCGGCGTGTAACCCCGCCGAAGGTCTGAACGACGATTCACTCGGGGCCCGCTCGGCGGTACCGTGATTCCCATGAAGAGTCCCTGGATCATCGCTTTCGGCGTGGTGGCGGTGGTGCACCTCGTGCTCAACGGCGCTGAGGTGCAGCCGTGGGACAGTATCTCCAAGTGTTTGCTCGCTCCCCTGCTTCTCGGCTGGGTCATCGAGCAGAAGGGGCCGCGGCTGCTGGCGGCGGCGCTGGTGTGTTGTTTCCTCGGGGATCTGTTCCTCGAGTTCGATGGCCTGTTCATCGTCGGCATGGCGGCGTTCGCGGTCGCTCACCTGTGCTTTATCCGGTTCTTCATCTCCCGCGGCGCCATCGGCCGGCTCGCGCGCAAACTCTGGCTGGTCGGTCTCTACGTCGTCGCAGGCATCGCGATGATCGCGTACGGATGGTCCGGCCTCGAGGCTGGGCTCAAACCGGTCGTCCCGCTGTATGCGGCGCTGCTCGTCGGCACAGCAGCGACCGCACTCGCCACTGACGTCCGTGCTGGTATCGGTGGTCTGCTGTTCCTGATCTCCGACGGCATCATCCTGCTCGGTGAAGCCGGCCGGATCGACAAGGACGCCACCGGCACGGGCCTGGCGATCATGGCCACCTACATCGCGGCGATCTTCTTCCTGACCTCCGGCATCTTGAACCGCGAGAAGGTCACCATCGCCGCCGGACCCGGATTCGACCCGACCGTCCGTACGGACTGCTGGCCGGTCTTCCCCACCGCCGAGCCCTGACCGTTCAATCCTCAGCGAGCGCGCTGATCGCCGCGCGCTCGGTGGGCATCAGGGACGAGGGGTTCGATGAGGGTGCGGGCGAAGTTGGCCGCCGCTTCACGGTCGTCGCGGTGGCCGGGTGTGGACATGTGGCCGAGGAAGGCGTGCTGGAAGCAGGCGCCGAGCAGGAGTCCCGCGGCGGCCCGAACGTCGGCGTCCGGTCGCAGGCGGCCCTGCTGCTGTTCGGCTCGCAGGTATTCGGCGACTGCCTCGTTGACCTTGTGCGGTCCAGCGCCGACGCGCACCAACTCCGCCTTGTGGGTCGCCAGCGTCTCCGGATCGGCGAACATCGAGGCGAACAGCGGAAAGCCGTTGCGGTAGAAGGCGATGGCGCCTTCGGCGACAGCGGCGAGGTTGCCCACCACGTCTCCGGTGCCGGCTTTGTCGCGGAGCACCTCATCGAGCCAGCCGAAGCCGGGTGACCGTTCGCGCATCACCGCGACGAGCAGGTCAGCCTTGTTGGCGAAGTGTTTGTAGAGGGTCGCCTCGGTGAACCCGGCGGCCCGCGCCATCTGGCGCGTGGTCACGTTGGCCAGACCTTGCTCGGCCATCACCTCGGCGGCCGCGTCGAGGATCACGTCCCTGGTACCCATCCGCTCCTCCTTCAGCACTTGACATGGTCAGTAAACGCTCACTAACGTCATCTAAGCAAGTTAGCGAGTGTTTACTAACCAAGGGGTTCCGATGAAATCGCTGGGGGTACCGACCATGAAGCGAAAGATCATCGTCTTCGTGTGTCTGCTGCTGGCTGCCGCGCTCGCGGGCACCGCCGGCTACCTTGCCTTTCTGCGCCCGGCAGACAATCCACCCGCCGAGGCCTGTGCGCCGACAAGCACATCCGACACGCGCCCCATCGCGGTCGCGTCCGACACGGACGTGAACTATCTGCCTCTGCACGAGCGCATGACCGAGGTGCTCCTGCAGGCCGACACCCCCGGGCCGGAGTACTCCTTCAATTTCGTCCGCGCCCTCGCCGCGGCGACCCAGCACTACCTACTCGGACAGAGCTGGGATCAGGTCGCCCGCGACGGCGGCATGCGGCTGCTCATCGACCACATCCACCTGAACGACCGAGGCGGCGCGATCGTCGCCGATCTCACTTCGACCTGGCTCTCGTCCCTCCCCCGCCCCTGAAACATCTCGCCACACCAGGAGAACACCATGGCCCTCGTCATCACACTGGTCCTGCTCGCGCTGCTCGCCGTGGGACTGTGCGCACTCATGTACGCCGCCTTCCGGCGCCCGGCCACCAACGCGCCGAAGAAGTTCCTCGCCACGGGTCGCCGGCCCGGCGCCCACACCGTCGTGGTCGCCTTCGGCGACAGCATCACGCATGCCACCCTCAGCGCCGACTGGGTCGGCGCTCTGCGCGACCGATTCGATGCCGACGGGTACGACTTCGTCAACGCCGGCGTCAACGGCCACACGAGCACCGATCTTCTCCACCGGCTCGATGAGGTGGTGGCCTGCCGCCCGGACGCCGTGGCGATCATGGTCGGTACCAACGACGTCCGTAACGGGATACCGCAGGCGCAGTTCCGCACCAACCTGGAAACGATCATCGGCCGGCTCCAGACCAGCGGCACCGCTCAGATCGCGCTGTTGTCGGCCACGCCCCTTGGCGAGAACCCGGCCGACCCGGCCAACCGGACACTCACCGACTACAACATCGCCGCCGAGCAAACCGCCGATCGCATGGGCATCAGTTATCTGCCGGTATACGAGCGGATCGCCGAGCACCTAGGCCGAGGTACCACACCCCCGAAGTTCGCGTTCAGCTTCGGCCTGGCACTGAAGGTCGCGGTGCAGCACTACGTGTTCCGCCGCTCCCTGGACGACATCGCCCGAGGCAACGGCCTGATCATGCTCACCGACCACATCCACCTCAATGATCGGGCGGGCACGATCGTGGCCGACCTCGTCGCGAACTGGCTGTCCCACATCCCAGCCCCCGCGCGTTGACTGACATCGAAGTGCAAGAAGATCACCGGCTACGGTGCCGACCGGTGATCGCGCAACATCGTGGCGATGAGGATCGCCGCCAGGGTGACGAGGGCCGCGGCGATGGTGAGTGCGTAGGAGAACGCTTCTGACGCGGCCTGTTGATCATGGATCGAGTCGCCCAGCTCGTCATCGCGTCGGGTAGCGAGAGTGACCAGAACGGCCAAACCCACTGCGCCGCCGAGTTGTTGGACCGAAGTGAGCACAGCGGAGCCGATGCCGGCGTTCTCCTCGGTGGTGCCGGTGAGCGCGGTGACGGCCAGGGCGGGCAAGGTCATCCCGCAGCCGAGGCTGGTGACGAGCAAGGCGGGCAGTACGCCCGAGGCGTAGGCGTCGTGGCCGTCGATGCCCGACATCAGCAGCAGACCGGCCGCGCTGATCAGCAACCCGATCACGATCGCCGAGCGCGCACCGAGCCGCTTCACCGCCCGTCCCGACACCCACATTCCGGCGAGAATGCCCGCGCCGAACGGCAGATAGGCCAGACCGGCGGTGAACGGCTCGTAGCCGAGGACGGTCTGGATGTGCAGCATCAGCAGGAAGGCCATGGCGTAGAAGGCCGCGGAGAACAGCAGCGTGGCGGCATTGGCCACCGCCCGTGGCCGATAAGCCAGAAAGGACAACGGAACCAGCGGATCATCGGTGCGCTTCTGCACCGCGACGAATGCCACGGCCAGCAACGCCGCGGCGATCATCGCCACCGTGGAACCGACTTCGCCCCAACCGGTTTCGGCTGCGCGCAACAGTCCGTAGACCAGCAGTACCGGGGCGCCGGTGATGAGCACCGCACCGGGAAGGTCGATGCGCGTTCGACGGCTGCTTCTGCTCTCCGCGACCGAACGTGGCAGCAGTACCGAGACCACCACGACGACCGGCACATTGATCAGGAAGATCCATCGCCATGAGGCGAACCCGGTCAGCGCACCGGAGATCACCAATCCCGAGGTGGCACCCACCGCGGCGGTCGCACCCCAGACGCCGATCGCCTTGGCCCGTTCCCGCGCACCCGGATAGAGCAGGGTGAGCAACGCGAGCGCGGCCGGACTCGCCATCGCGGCCCCGGTTCCTTGGATGAATCGGCCCGCCACCAACTGCCAGGGTTCCTGTGCGAGGGCGCACAACACGCTCGCCACCCCGAAAAGCGCAACGCCACAGAGGAATATCCGACGCCGACCGAGCAGATCGGCCACCCGTCCGAACAACAACAGGAATCCGCCGAAGGCGAGGATGTAGCCGTTGACCACCCATGCCAAACCAGCGGTGCCGAACCCGAGGTCATCGCGCACGGTGGGCAGGGCGACACTCACCACGTTGTCGTCCAGATTCAGCATGAACTGGACCAGGCAGAGCATGATCAGCACCGCGCGGCGGCGGGCGGCGCCTCCTGCCGAGGCTGATTCCATCGTGGAAATCGAAGTCATCCATCGACGGTAGGCAGCGACGTCGATGGCCGATATACGTCACCGGGCCAGGTAATAGCGCGTTGAGGACATAGCCTGGTGGCATGTCCGCACCTGCTTTCGAACCTGCCCCGCTCGGCGTCGGCGCGATCGTGGTCGGCAGCTTCCCGCTCGCGGCCGGACAGTGGACCCATGAGCACTATCACCCGCAGCACCAGCTGGCCTGGACACGCACAGGCGTACTAGGAGTTGCTGTGGGAGAGGCGAATTGGGTTGTTCCACCGACTCGCGCGCTGTGGCTGCCCGCGGGAGTCGTGCACAAGACCGGTGCCAGCCGCGATGCCGTGCTGTGCAGTCTCTATTTCGAACCGGACCGATGCGAGGTGCCATGGACCGAGCCGACAGCGGTCCGGGTCGACGGTCTGCTGGCGCACTTGATCGCCCACCTCGCCCAGCAGCAATTGGTCGATGACCAGCGGATACGCGCGGAGGCGGTCGTCCTCGACCTGCTGCAACCGCTGCCGGCAACACCGATCGACGTGCCACGCCCTGCCGATGAACGAGTACTCGCGGTCGCGGACGCCCTGCTGGACAACCCGGCCGATCCACGCAGCCTGGAAGCACACGCCCGGACCGTCGGTGTCAGCCGACGCACCATGACGCGCTTGTTCGTCCAAGACACCGGGATGAGCTTCGACCGCTGGCGCACCCACGCCCGACTCCAGGCCGCACTGCCGCTGCTCGCCGACGGCCAGCCCGTCTCCCGCGTGGCACACACCGTCGGATACTCCACGGCCAGCGCATTTCTCGCTGCCTTCCGGCGAACGGTCGGCACCTCGCCGAGGCACTATCTCGGCGGCGATTCCTCCAACTGAGGCGGGTTGGACAGAATGGACCGCACGGTAGCATCGACAATCCGCGCGACATCCTCGATATCGATCCGCCCGGCCCGCCCTTCCTCCGCCGCGCCGTTGAGGATGTAATGCACGGCACTGACCAGCCAGCCGGCGGGAAGGTCGGTGCGGAACACGCCTTGGTCCTGGCCCCGGCGGATGAGTTCCTCGACTCGTGCGGCCGGCGTCCCGTGCAATTCGCGAAGGCGGCCGGCAGGCAATACGCCCTGAGCCGCGGTCAGCAGTGCGGCGGACTCCGCGACGAGTGACCAACTCGATGCGAGCAGCCGAGTGAAGGCGCCCTGCGCATCACCGGTGAGATCGACCTGGGCCAACGCCTCTTCGCCGACACGAATCGCGTCGACCAGCGCGGCCTCGACGAGTTCTGGCCGGTTCCGAAAATGCCCGTACACCGTCATTCGGCCCACACCAGCGGCTTTGGCGATGTCGTCGACGCTCGCCTCCGGGTTGATGCTCAGCTGTTCGCGCGCCGCGGCCACGATGCTGGCGATGCTGCGTTCGGCATCGGCGCGCCGCCGCGGACGCCCGGCCGTGCTGGAATTCGACACCTCACCACCCTAGCTCGTATAGCTGTGCATGAGTTACATTGGGCTCATAACTCGTATTGACATGTACTGGTTAGCGAGAGAGGTTGAAAATGACACAAAGCCCGCACCCGTTGCGATGGCGCATCCTGGCATTGCTCGGCACCGCACAGTTGATGCTGATCCTCGACATCACCGTCGTGGCAATCGCGTTGCCGCACATCGAGATCGATCTCGATCTCAGCCGCGAGGCACTGACCTGGACCGTGAGCGCCTACACGCTCGCCTTCGGCGGACTGATGCTGCTGGGCGGACGCATCGCCGACCTGGTCGGACCGAAGCGGGTGGTTCTGGCCGGGCTGCTGATCTTCACCGCAGCGTCACTGGTGACCGGATTCGCCGAATCGGCACCCATGCTGCTGAGCGGGCGCATAGCCCAAGGTGTCGGCGCGGCGCTGTTGTCGCCCTCGGCACTGTCGTTGGTCGTCACCTTGTTCACCGGCGAGGAACGCAATAAGGCCCTCGGCGTGTGGTCCGCACTTGGCGGTGGCGGCGCGGCGTTGGGCGTGCTGCTCGGTGGCCTGCTCACCGCCGGGCCGGGTTGGGCGTGGGTGTTCTTCATCAATGTGCCGATCGGACTGGTGATCCTCATCGGACTGGCACGGATGCTGCCGAACCATCGACCCACCGCCGAGTCCACCAACCTCGATGTGCTGGGCGCGCTCCTGGTCACGGCATCGTCGACCGCCCTGATCTACGCCCTGATCACAGCCGGTGAGCACGGCTGGCTGTCCAGCACCACCGGCTGGCTCGCCCTGCTGGCGGCGATCGGCTACCTCGCCTTCGCGGCGCGACAGAAGACCGCCCGCTCACCACTGATGAACCTCGCACTGCTCGGCCGTCGCCCAGTAGCGACCGGCACCTTCTTGATCACGATCGCGACAGCGCTGATGATCGCGGTGTTCTTTCTCGGCACCTTCTACTTCCAGAACGCGCGCGGCTACGGCGCACTGCACACCGGACTGCTGTTTCTGCCGGTGGCGCTGGCAACCATGCTCGGCGCCGACCTCACCGGCCGCATGCTCGCCCGCCTCGGCGTTCGCCTACTCGCCGTCGCAGGCTTGGTCATCGCGGCGGTCGGCATGGCGCTGCCCGCGTGGTCGATGACCCCGGTCACCGTGACATTGGGCGTCACGATCGCGGCAGCCGGAACCGGCGCCCTGTTCGTCGTCGCCTCCGCGACCGCGCTCGGTCAGGTCGATCCGCGCGAGGCGGGCATTGCGGCAGGCATCGTGAGCACCTTCCACGAATTCGGCGCATCACTCGGCGCCGCAGCGGTTTCCAGCGTGGCAGCCGCCAGCCTCATCGGCGATACCCTCACCGGATTCACCGACGGATTCACCGGCGCCGCTATCACCGCCGCGGTCGCGGCCATCGTCGCAGCGCTGCTCACAGCACCGGCGACAGCGAAGGAGAGCGTCACGAACAAAGTCTGAATATTGCTGTATCCAAACTGTCGAATCGCGACTATTCGGCGCAGGTGGCGGACATCGGCACACTCGCCCGGTGGATGGACCTGGACGAACCGGAGTTGGTGATTCAGCGCGGCGACAGGCGGACGAAGGGCAGGTGACGCCCGACCTCGCGGTAGTCCTCCTGGGAGCCGTCGGTGGCAAAGCCCATGAAGCGCACTAGTTTTCGGGCCGCGCCGGGGTGACGAGGAGCATAGCGAGCCATGAAGTCACCGCCTTCGTCCGTGCCGAGGGGGTGGGCGGTGACCGGGATCGTGCGCATGCCGGCCCGGATGCTGGTCTCGGGCGCGGCCAGAATGTTCTGGTACCAGGCGGCTTTGGGGCCGAAGCCGGAGCAGACCACGTAGCTGCCGTCGGTGCGGTCGTGTTCGACGACCTCGAGAACGACCTGGCGCTGCTTGCCCGAAACGCGTCCCACGTGGTTCAACAGGAGCAGCCGATCCCCGAAGACCCAGCCGAGCCGGAGTCGGTACAGATGGATAGGGGCCCGGAACAGTAGGCGCCGAATACCGGTCGGCGGCGCGGGGCGTTTGACGATCTCCATGGTGGCGCCTTTCAGTTGTGGACGGGCGCAGATCAGTTCACCCTCCCCATCCTATTTCGCGCACGATCGCCCGGGCCGCCGCCCGACCTTCCGGCGCGGGCACGAGGGGGTAGACGTGAATGGCGTCCTGGCAGACCGTCAAGGTCAGCTCGGCATCGACGGCGTCGGCGCGGCGCCGGAGCCGAACGGCGTCGGGGTACAGAATGTCGCGGGTGCCGAACCAGAGTGACTTCGGCGCGAGGCCACGCAGTTCACCGTGGATCGGGCTCAATCGAGGATCTGTCAGATCCGCCCCCGCGGCCCAGACGAGTCCGGCCCTGCGCGCACCCGCGCCGACCAACCACGGGTCACGTCGCTGCACAGCTGCGACGCCGGGCTCGGCCAGTGCCAGGTCCAGCCAGGGAGCGATGAGGACGATCCGCCGCGGCTGGGGCAGCGGACTGTCGAGCAGCGACTGCGCGAAGCCGAGCGCCAGGCCACCGCCCGCGGAATCGCCTGCGACCGTGATGGCGTCGAAGCGGTCGAGCACCTGTCGGTATACGGTCGTCACCAGGCCGTAGGCTTCGCGCCAATGATGGTGGGGCGCAAGGCCGTACAGCGGAACTTCGACATGGACGCCCGCGTCCGCGAGCTGGCCGATCAGTCGCCAGTGCTGGGACACGATCTGTTGAAAGTATCCGCCGCCGTGCAGATATACCACCGCGGTCGTGGCCTTTTCGGCGCGTGGCGCCACTGTCCAGCAGTCGAAACCGTCGATCGTACGCATGCCGACCTGGTGGCGGGCGCGTAGTCGGGCCGGTGGCCGTCCGGCCCGCGGTCGGCGTCGCATCGCACGGTCGACGGACTCCGCCGTCACGTATGTCCGTCGTCTCGTCGCGCGGACGAATATCGCGGCCGCGTGCATCATCAAGCTCACTGTCGGCTGCCTCTCCAGTAGTCGGGATCGGTGGGCGCCTCGGGGTAGTCGGCGGCGAGGCCGTTGAGCGCGAACCCGATGAAGCCCTTGCCGATCATGAGGTCGACCGCTTCGAGCACGGCCAGCGGATCGACGGCGGGTGCGCCGAGGTAGGCGCCGCGCAGGTCCAGCTCCGGCGCGTAGGTGGGTTGCAGCTCGGCGGCGGCCGCGGCCGCGCCACCACCTTGCGAGTAGCCGAACAGGCCGACCGGACCGGAGCTGTCGATCGTCGTTCCGGCGAGTCGTTGTGCGGCCCGCACGGCGTCGAGAACGGCGTGCGCTTCGGCGAGCCGGTTCAGCCAGTCATGGGTCGCCGGTGTGCCGAGGCCGTGGTAGTCGGTGACGACCACGGCGATGCCACGCACCACCAGCGCGTTGACGGCGACGGTCTCGAACTCGGTCATGACATCGAGTAGCGGCGTGTAATGCGCGATCTTGTCGAACAAGCGCGAGGGCGCGCGCAGTGATCGCCTTGCCCGTGGGTACCGACCGCGAGACTGACCAGCGGTCGGGGCCCAGGTCCGCTCCATGCGAGGGCCGGATCGAAGTAGGTGCCGGTGACAGCGACCGGTTCGCCGTGAGTGTCGTTGCTGCGGTACATGATTCGGGTAGCACTGGCCGGCATCGGCCCATTGGGGCCGGGTACCGAGAGCGCTACCGACATCGGTTCGGCTCGCAGGATGTCGCCGGGTGCACCCGCCGGGAGCGGGACCGGCGGCACGTAGAAGTCCGTCCCGGACGCCGGACACGCACCGGCGAGGCCGGCGACCATCAACGGCAGCACGAGCGCGACTGCCGCGAGAGTCACCGCAGTGCGGACCGTCGCCGCACAGCCTTCGGGGTTGATCATGAACGTCCTTCCGGGGCAATCGCCTGATTCGCGAGACCGACTCCGCACCAGCACGCAATTGGGAATCGGCTGTCGTCACTTTAACGGCAGGGACGTCCCAGTGGTCAAATATCGGAATGGCAGACAATCCTTCGACGCCAGGGCGCCCCTACGCGGGCGAGAGCCACACCGACCGGGCCGCGCGACGCTCCGAACAGCTACTCGATGCCGGGTTCGAGCTGTTCGGGACCGTGGGCTACCGCGCGACGACCGTGCGGGCGCTGTGTCGCGAAGCGAAGGTCACCGACCGCTACTTCTACAAATCGTTCACCGACAGCGAGGACCTGATCGCCGCCGTCTATCGGCGGTGCATCGACCGCCTCCAGGACGCGGTCCTCGACGGCTTGCGCGCGGCGCCGTCGACCGACCCGGACGACCTGATCACCGCCGGGCTCGATGCCTTCTTCGCCGCGGTCGAGGATCCGCGGCTGGCCCGAATCGTCTGGCTGGAGGTGCTCGGCGCGAGTCCACGACTGGACGAGCTGTATATCGCCACCCTGAGCACCTTCCTCGACGTCATCCCGCCCACCGTTCTCGATGCCTTCGAACAGCAGGGACTGGACCGCGAACACACCCAGCTCGTCGCGATCGCGCTGGTCGGCGCGATCAATACGACGGGGATGGCATGGTTCCTGCGCGGCTACGACACACCACGATCGGCCATCGTCGCCGCGGCGAAACGCGTGATCGGATTCGCGAGCGGGCCAGGTCGACAAATAATGAACAAACCATGACGGACCCCGGTGATACCGGTGGATCGATTGATTCTCACGGTCATTGATGAATACAGTCTGGGCGAGGTTGTCAGGCATGACAAGACGAGCACAGAAACGGATGTCTACTGTGGACAGGCGAACACTCCTCGGTGCGATGGCAGTCGCGGGCACGGGGGCAATGACCATCGGCGGATTTCTCTTCACCGAAAGTCTCATCGGACCGGAACGGCTCACCGCGCGGCGAGTCGTCGATCGCCTGCAGAATATCCATGGCACCCATTCTGGATTTCGCCGCAATCACGCCAAGGGCGTTGCCGTCGAGGGCTATTTCGAAAGCAATGGGAATGGCGCGCAATTGTGTGCCGCGTCCGTTTTCCGAACGGGCAGGTACTCGGTGCGGGGGCGGTTCTCGTTGTCGGGCGGCAATCCCCACATCGCCGAGGATCCGGGCGTCGTGCGCGGTCTCGGACTGCAGTTCAGACTGCCCGCGGGCGAGCAGTGGCGGATGGCGATGATCAATCTGCCCGTCTTCCTCGACCCCACACCGCAGGACTTCCACGACCGGGGCCTGGCCTTCGCCAAGGACCCGGCGACCGGCAAACCGAACCCTCAACTGGTGTCGGACTACCTCGCCACCCATCCGCGCACCGTGGCGGCGATGAAGGTCGCGAAATCCGACCCCCCGGCTCCTACCTTCGCGACGAGTACGTTCCACGGCCTGAACGCGTTCGAATTCACCGACCCACACGGCACGACCACCCCGGTCAGGTGGAAATTGGTCCCTGAGACCGAGGCGACCCCTGATCTGCGCCCCGAGAGCCTGTTCACCCAGCTCACGACGGATCTGCGACACGGTCCGCGCCGTTGGACGATGCTGGTGGTGCGTGGCGTTCGAGGCGAGGACCGAACCGACGACGCCTCCGTACCGTGGCCGAGCACGCGTCCCGCGGTGAATGTCGGCACCGTGGTGCTGACCGGTATCGCCACCGAAACCTCGGACAACGTCCGCATGGTGAATTTCGATCCGCTGGTATTGCCCAACGGCATCGCGCCGTCCGACGATCCTTTGCTGTCGGCGCGATCGGCCGTCTACGCCGAGTCCTTCCGCCGACGGGCAGGCGAGCCCGACAACCGCGGCTCGGTGGAAGCGCAGGGCCGGGCGTGAACCCACCCACACCACAGGTCCGGTTCGGCATCGTCGCGCGAATCCTGCACTGGACAATGGCCGTACTCATCGTGGCAATGCTTTTTCTCGGCGCCGCGCTGGTCGGCTCGCTCGGCCATTATCACAGTATTCTGGTCCTGCATGAGACCGTCGGCGCGTTGATTCTTGTGCTGGCGCTGATCAGAGTCGTCAACCGAATCCGCGATACACCACCGCAGCAACTGGATTCGATCGCTCGGCCCGAGCGGATAGTCGCGACCGTCTCCGAATATTCGATGTACGCCTTGTTCATCGCCCAACCCGTCGTGGGATGGGCACTCGCCTCGGCATCGGGCATACCGATTCGCTTGCTCGGCGGAATTCGGCTACCGGCCATTACACCGACCGATCCGCATCTTTATCACGCGCTGCGGAACGTACACACCGTGCTCGCTGTCGGTTTACTCCTGGCATTCACCGCGCATATGTGCGCCGTGCTCGCACACACCCTGATCCTGCGGGATCAACTGTTGAACCGCATGCTGTTGGGCACACGCCGACGATCGGCGCCACCGGCCGTCGACGATCTCCGACCGGCCGACGGACCCGCGCCGGAGCCGCTGGTCAGTGCGCCATCAGCGGTAGCCGCACCTCGAACCGACAACCCGGGTCCCGATTCTCCACCGTGATATCGCCCCGGTGGGCCGCCATGAGGCCAGCCGCGATCGCCAGACCCATCCCGCTGCCGGTCGGCGCCCCCGCGGCAGCGACCGGCGAGCGCGCCGAGGTGCCCCGATAGGCGACTTCGAAGATGCGTGGAAGGTCCACTTCGGCGATCCCCGGTCCCGTGTCGTCGACGCGGGCCCACGCATGGCCGTCGCGCGACCCGGCGGAGATCGAGACCTGACCGCCGGGCGGGGTGTGGGCGATCGCGTTCGACACGAGGTTGGTCAGTACCCGGGTGAGCGCGCGGTCGCTGGCCGCGACTTCGATCCGCGACGCCGGTTGCTCGGCGGCGAGCGCGACGCGCGCGCGGTCGGCGCTGGGCCGGTTGGCGGCGAGCACTTCGTCGACCAGCTCACGCAGGTCCACCGGTTCCAGCTCGAGCCGCAGCGCGCCGGCGTTGATCTTGGACATCTCGAACAGATCGTCCACCATGGCCGAGAGCCGATTGGTCTCGCAACCGATCTGATCGGCGTAGCGGGCGACGTCGGTCGCGCTGCTGACGACACCGTCCGAGAGCGCCTCGGCCATCGCCCGAATACCGGCCAGCGGTGTGCGCAGATCGTGGCTGACCCAGGCGACCAGTTCCCGGCGCGAACGCTCCGCTCGTCGCTCCTGTTCACGGATCTGCTTTTCCCACACGGTCTTTCGTGCCTGTTCGCGGCCGAGCAGGAGCGCGGCGGGCACCGTGACCGCAGCTACCACAACCAGCACGATCGTGGTCCGCCTGAGCCCGTTGGACATCAGTCCACTCACCCCGATGATGCCAGCCAGCGCCGACAGCGTCGGAATCAGCACCAGCACAGCCATGCTCGTGGTCAGGGAACGATTGCTGGTGGCACGCAGAATGAGAGCGCCGATCAGCACTACGGGCACCGTGCAGGCCAGGGTCAACAGGATCAGCTCGGCGGTATCCTCAGGCATCGTCGCCCTCGGCGGGGACGGGGTTGCGGGCCCAGGCATAGCCCCGGCCCCATACCGTTTCGATCCGATGCCGGTCGCCGAGTTTGGCGCGCAGCCGCTTGATATGCACGGTGACCGTGGACAGATCGCCGAACTCCCAGCCCCACACCTGAGCAAGCAACTCGGTGCGGCTGAAAACTCGCTGGGGGTTCTCCAGCAGGAATACCAGCAGATCGAACTCGCGGGCGGTCAGTTCGACCGCCTGCCCGGCCACCGACACCGACTGGGAGTCGAGGCGAACCTGGACCGCGTCGTCGCCGATGACCTCGCGTCGAGGCTCGTGCGCCGTGTTGGATCGCCGCAGCACCGAGGCCACCCGCAACGCCAGTTCACGCGGGCTGAACGGCTTGGTGACATAGTCGTCGGCACCCGCCTCCAGCCCGAGTACGCGATCGTCCTCGTCGCCGAGCGCGGTGAGCAGAATGATCGGAGTATCCGGACGCGGGCCGGACCGCACCGCACGACAGATGTCGATACCGTCGGGCGCGGGCATCATCACATCCAGCACGGCCAATTGGACCTCGCCGCCCTGCTCCGCCAACGCGGCCAGCGCGGCGGGACCGTCGGCGGCCTCGACAACAATGCGGCCATCGCGTTCGAGATAGCGGCGCACCACATCCCGGACCATCGGGTCGTCATCGGCGATCAGAACAGACATCGGATTGCCATTTTCGTCAGATCGTGCGGGCATGAATCAGCGGTGTTGTGGCGTGCGGGCCACACCGCGCGCTACGGGTCCTGAGACCACTCGAAGGCGGCGGTGAACAGAGACGCGCAGGTAGCGGTGAGTTCGTCTGGATCCTCCTGCCTGCCCGCCATCAGCCAATACACGAGTAGGTGGTTGACGGCGCCGACGAGCGCGACCGCGGTGAGGTGACGGGCTTGCGGTGTCTGCTCGGCCTCCATGGCAGACCAGACGTTCATCACGATGTCGGCGAATTCGCGCAGGACACCGTGTCGCCGCTGCTCCATGGCCGGTGAGACGCCGACGACTTCGACGAGCACCACCCTGGCACGTCGTGGGTCTTCGGTGAGGTAGTTGACGAATCCGGCCAGGCCGCTGCGAACGATCGTGGCGATATCCGATGCCCCGGCCTCGGTGGCCTCAGCCATCGCCGCCAGGGTGGCTGATCGCATGTCGTGCACCAGTCGGTCATAGAGCGCGGCCAGGCATTCCTCGCGGTCACCGAAGGACTCATAGAAATAGCGCTCGGTGAGGGCGGCCTGCTGGCAGAGCCGCTTGACGGACGTGGCTTGGTACCCGTCGACGCCGTACCGGTCCAGGGCAGCCTCGAGTAGCGCGATCCGGCGCTGCCGGGTGCGCTCCACCGGTGCGAGACCGGTGTATCGCCGCCTGACTGGCGCCGCGCTCATACCGCTCCTTCCGTCACGATGTTCAAGGGTACCCAAGTCATTTTTGACATGTTATCGTGTCAAAAATGCGAACAGGAGAAGCATGCGCACTCGTTCCGGGAATCCAGCAACACTGAACGGCAAGGTCGTGGCAGTCACCGGCGCTGCCCAGGGCATCGGCCGTGAAATCGCTCGCGCGCTGGCACTGGCGGGCGCCCGCGTCGGCCTCGGCGACCTGGATGGCGACGCGGCCCGTGCGACGGCGGCGGCGTTGAACAGCGAGATCGCCGGACAGTCGAACGGTGCGGTCGAGGCGTTCAACCTCGACGTGACCGACACGGCATCCTTCACCGCCTTCCTCGCCGACGTCGAGTCCACCTGGGGGCCGATCGAGGTGCTGGTTAACAACGCGGGCGTGATGTGGGTCGGCAGTTTCGACGCCGAACCCGAGAACGCCACCCGGCGCCAGCTCGAGGTCAACTTGCACGGCGTGATCAGGGGTGTCAAACTCGCCGCCGCGACGATGCAGACCAGGGGGCGCGGCCATATCGTCACCATCGCCTCGGCCGCCTCGAAACTCTCCCCTCCCGGCGAATCCACGTACGCGGCGACCAAGCACGGCGTGTACGGCTATCTCAAAGGCGTGCGCACCGAGCTCGCGGCCAGCGGCGTGCAGCTGTCGATCGTCATGCCGGGCGTGGTCGACACAGAGCTGGCGGCGGGCACCGCGACCGGCGCCGCGAAGATGCTGCGGCCCGCCGATGTCGCCCATGCGGTCGTCGCGGTGATCGAACGCCCTCGCTTCGAGGTCTCCCTGCCCGCCTTCGTCGGCCCGCTCACCCGCTTGGTCGAGGTCCTGCCGCAATGGGGGCGCGACTTCATGTACCGCAAGATGCTGCCCGACCAGGTGGCCGCCGTCGCGGGATCGTCCACCCGCGAGTCCTACGAATCGCGCCTCACCGGCAACAGCCCGACCCAAGGAGAGTCATGACCGCCGTGCAGCCCTCGCCCCTCGATACCGTGCGTCCCATCCCGGAATTCGAAGGCGTGCACCAGATCTGGCCACGCGGTGACCGACTGGCCGCAGTGCGCAGCGCCGCCGAGCGGTACCGAGAGCGCTTCCTGTCCCAAGGCCAGGTCAGAGCGATCAAGAGCTTCGACATCGCAGCGGCGCCCTATCCTGCACGGTTCGCCTTCCAGGGGTACTCGATCAACGTCAACCCGATGATCTCGATCATCAACCGGATGTTCGTGATCCAGTTCGAAGGATTCGACGGCAAGCTCAAGACGTTGGTGTGGGAACCGACCGTCGCCGCGGGATCGGCGGAAGCGCCGTTCTACAACAAGCTCCAGAAGGTCTCGCGCAGCCTGCGCGCCGAGAAGCTGTTCGTCACCTACTACAACGACCCCGACACCGTGCTCCCCCGCTTGGGGCTGCGCAATTCCGACGTCGACTACCTCAGCTTCGATCACCTCCATGTGCAGGACGTGCGCATGATCATGGGTTCCGACACCCCGATAGCGGGTGAGACCGAACCGCGAAAGCCGTTGTTCCCCAACGCCAAACTGCTGGTACACCGCAAGGAGCTCGGCACGTTCGAGTCCATGCACCCGATGCAGTGGGCGTGGTACGTCGAACACGGGATGGACGGCGTGCCCGCCGACCGGCTCGAGGTCTTCGACGGTGATGTCGAACTCGGCGTCGGCGTGAGCCTGCTGTGGACTCCCGGTCACACCGACGGCAATCACTCGCTGGTCGTCAACACCCCCGACGGTGTGTGGGTGTCCTCGGAGAACGGGATGGCGGCCGACAGCTGGCAGCCCGAGTTGTCGAAGATCCCCGGCGTCAAGCAGCAAGCCGCCTTCTACGGCCGCGAGGTGGTGCTCAACGGCAACACCCTCGAGGATTCCCTCGACCAGTACGACTCGATGGTCAAGGAGAAGACCTTGGCCTCGCCGTCGCCCAAGGATCCCCAGTGGCTCCAGATCATCCCGTCGTCGGAATGCGCACCGTGGAAGCGCCAGTGGCCGGTGGTTCCCACGCACAGCCACGGCGGACTCGACTACGGCACCATCACCGCCCCCGACCGATCGCCCGAACAGTGACAATGACAGCGCGGGGGAACTGAGACATCCGGCCGGGAGCTCACGCTGCTCGGCCGGATGTCTCGTAGTTTCAGACGAGCTCGGGAACGCGCAGGTGGGCGAAGCCGAGCCGGAACTCCGCTACCTCGAGAACCTCGGCTTCCATGGTGCGGGTCGCCGCGGCCCGCATTCGATCCACCTGTTCGCGGCTGTTGTCGAGCTCCTCTCGGCTCGCCCAGACGGTCGATCCCACGCCTCGCCCGGTCTCCCGGTCGACGAACAGGCTGGCGCTGCGGAATCCTTCGATCTTCTCGAGCTCCGGCAGCAGGGTGTTCTTGAACGTCTGGATCGCCAGGTCGACACCGGACGGGTCGACTTGGACCCAGGTACACCGGGTACAGGCACTCGCGCCGGCCAGATGATCGCGGTGCATGACCGCTACTTCCCATTCCTCGATATTGTCGACCGTGCCGTTGAGCGCCTCGGCCAGACCATCACGCAGGGATCGGACGCGCATTCTGCTCTCGTGCAGCGCGGCCTCGGATTCCCACGCGGTCGTGGCGATGCATCGGCCTGTCGCCCTGTCCACCATCAGCGACATGCCGACCCACCCGTCGAGCTCGGGCATATTCGGCATCACCGCATTGTGGAGGTATGCGATACCGCGGTCGATCGACGACCGCTGGGCCGCAAATGTGCTGGAACGTGCGTACACGGGGCCACCTCCTACTTCAGGAAGGGCGGCGCCCCGGTGGGCGCCACCGGACACATCTACTGTCCTCCGAAGCGAGGATCCACACAATGCGATGGACGGTCTCAGAACACCGATAATTTCGCCGTATTCAATGGCGCCAAGGTATTGACATCGAGCAAATCAGGAGAAGACTGGATAGATACCGGAACACCGGAAATGAGCCGCACTGCCGACGAAGACGTTTGCCGACGGTTGTGACGTAATTTTCAGGATCTGGCTAAGCCCCCGGCAAGCCAGTCGAATAACCGGAGTTGTCAGCGACGACTGAACTCATGGTTTTCGATGGAGACTACCGGGGACTGTTCTGTGTGGGGCCGATAGGCTCCCCACCATGAACGCGCAGTTGATGATCGTCGAGGACGACACCCGGGTTCGAGCGTCACTGCGGCTGGCGATGGAAGACGAGGGCTACACGGTCGCCGAGGCGGACTGCGCCGAGAACGCGCTCGATCAGGTCCACAATCTCGGTGCTCCCGACGTGATGCTCGTCGACCTCATGCTCGGCGGAATGGACGGATACACCTATATCCGTGAGGTGCGTCGCGCTCATGACGTGCCGATCATCGTGGTCAGCGCCCGCGACGACACCCATGACGTGGTCGCCGCGCTGGAGGCGGGCGCCGACGATTTCGTCACCAAACCGTTCGAGGTCAAAGAACTCTCCGCACGTATCAGGGCGCTGCGCAGGCGTACCAGGAACACGACCGACCGCGATGTCACCGAGACTGTCCTCGACGCGGCAGCGCACCGCAGGCTGGTGCTCTGTCCGGAGCGCGGCGCGCTACTGCTGGCCGGCGAGGAAGTGCATCTCACGCTCACCGAGTTCCGGCTGCTGTGCGAGCTGGCACAGAACGACAGCCTGGTGCTGAGCAGGCAGGTGCTGCTCGACAAGATCTGGGATCGCGGGTTCTTCGGCGACGAACGCATCGTCGACGTCCACGTGCGCAGGCTGCGTACCAAGATCGAACGGGATCCCGCCGACCCGCGGCTGATCGTCACCGTCCGCGGTCTCGGCTACCGGCTCGATGTCCAATCCTGAACGCGGGCACCGTTTTCCGTCACGGTTCCGAGGCCTGCGCGGCCGCGTCACCGCGACGTTCGTGCTCAGCGCGAGCCTGGTAGCCGTTGTCCTGTCCGGATCGGTGTACGGCATCAGCACCAATTACATGGAGTCGCAGCGGACTCGCACTGTCGAACGGGCGGTGGGGGTACATGCCGAACTGCTGCGCATGCGGCTGACCGGCGCGGACGTCACCGGTGCTCAGGCCATGGACGCGCTCCATCTGCCGAGCGGCACCATCGCGATGTTGCGTCAGGACACCGGATGGTCGCTGGTCGGGGCCGACGTCGAACTTCCGTCGGCGTCGGCACTGCCGATTCCCGACCCGGGCGATGCGGTGGACAGCACCGCCACCCGAGTGCGGATCGGCGCGCAGCCCTATCTTCGGGCAGGCGCTGAGGTCGAGAACGGCACCGTCCTCTACGAGTTCGCACCACTGCTCGAACTCGAGTCCAACCTCCGGATGCTGCGCACGATCCTGCTCGCGTGCTCCGTGCTCGCCGTGGCGATCGCCGCCGCGATCGGCGCCTGGGCAGCACATCGCGCACTGAGCCCGCTGCGTCAGGTCGCCGCGACTGCTTCCCGGATCGCGTTCGGCGAGCACGAACTGCGGCTGCCACGTACCGACGACGAAGAACTGTCGGCCACCGTCGACGCGTTCAACGCGATGGTCGACTCACTGCAGCTGCGCATCGAGCGCGAACGGCGCCTGGTGTCCGATCTCAGCCACGAGCTGCGCACGCCACTGACCACCCTCACCACCACTGCGACGGTGCTGGCCGGGCACCGCGACGAACTGTCCGAGCGTCCGCGCGCCGCGCTGGGACTGCTCGTGGAGGAAACCGCGTACCTGCGCGGACTACTCGATGACATGCTGGCCCTGGCCCGCGTGGAAGCGGGGATCCACCGTTCCGACCAGATCCCACTCGAGCTGGCGGAGCTCCTCACCCATTTGCTCGCCGGTCGTGGCGTGGCGCCGGAGCTGCTCGACATCCGCGACGCCGGGACGATCCGCGGGCGGCGCACGGAACTCGAACGCGCACTGGTCAATCTGCTCATCAACGCCGAACGGCACGGTGGTGGCGTAACCGGTGTCGGCGTCGACCGCGTCGGCGGCGACATCGTGGTGACGGTCGACGACGCGGGCCCCGGCGTGGCTCCCGAGAACCGCGAACGCATTTTCGAACGCTTCGTCACCGCCTCACGTGCCACGGCCGGCACCGGCATCGGTCTCGCGCTCGTCAGCGAAACCGTCCTCGGCCACCACGGCACCCTTCGCTGCACGGAAAGCCCCCATGGCGGCGCCAGATTCGTGCTCACCATCCCCGCCTTGACCGACGGCCTTCACGAGATCGCAAAGAACCGACCGGAGCCCTCGCAATGATTGCCTGCGATTCTCTGTTGGTGCCGCAGCCGAGCACCGCGTGGTGTTCTCGGCCCCCTTGGACCGCCGCCACGCGGGACAACGATGAGGGTCACGTTCTGTGCCAGGGACGACGATCCGCCGGGGCCCGGTCGCGCACAATCCGGTCACCGGGATCGGCGCTGTCATTGCATGGCACCGGTCCGGAGGAGGACCGGTCATCAGGCGGTTTTGCCGTCAGGTGGCCGACGTCCGGTTGTCTGCGAGCGACACCCGATTCCGGTGACCGGATATCCGCCGACGTATCGAGGCCCAGCGCACAACGCGCCGGGCCTCGATACCGGATCGATCAGATCAGCCGATGCTGAACGGCTGACCCCACAGCGTGACGACCGAGGTCACGTTGTCGGTCTCGACCTTCACCTTCACAAAAGCACGCGCCTGGGCGTAGCCACCACAGCCGGACAGACCGATAGTGGTGTCGGCCCAGGTCACCGAGCCGCTCTTGCCCTTGAACTTGTTGTCCTTGCTGTGGTCCTCGTTGCCGTAGTCATCGGCCTTCTCGAGGTCGAGAATGTAGAACGACTCCGCCTGGCCCGGTCCGAGACTCAACTCGGCGCCGGTGTCGGCACCGACACCGGGCTTCTTGCCCGCCCAGTCGCTCTCGCCTTCGACGCCACCTTCGACGCCGCCGCCGTCGATGTTGACCTGGCAGCCGACCACGTAGCCGGGACGGATCTTGCCGCCCTTGGCGTTACCCGACACCTCGACCTGCGCACTGCCCGACACCCACGCGTTGCGGTGCACCGGGGTCGAACCCATCGACGGGTTGATGTTGGCCGACTCCCCGACCAGACGCACGGTGACGGTGGTGCCGTCGGACAGCGTCTTGACGATCTCACCGCCGGGCAGCGGAATGAAGGTGTCGGCGTTGGCAGCACCGGCCGACAGCATTCCGACGGTGACAGCGGCAGCGCCGACGACACCGGCCAGACGCGCCGCATTCTTACGGTCGAACATATGTTTCATCCTCTGATCTGAAGTCTGGTTCGGGCGGGTCAGCCGATGCTGAACGGGGCACCGTAGAGGGTGGTCTTGGAGTAGTGGTCGCCGATGATCTCGACCACGGTGTACGAGCGGGCCTGCGCGTATCCGGCACAGCCCTGCACCTCGATCTCGACGTCCTGGTACTCGATCGAGTAGACGCCGGCCTTCACGATGTCCTTCTTCTCGAGCTGGACGAACTCGACCTCGCCCGGGCCGAGCTCGATGCCCGCCGAGCCGCCGACGCTGAAGCCGGACAGGTCGATGCCACCGGACACACCGGCGGCGATCGCATCGTCGCCGATCGAGACCTGGCAGCCGATGATGTAGCCGGTGTTGAGCTGTGAGGCACCGTGGGTGGAGGAGTTGTTGGTGCCGTCGTTTCCGGACGGACCGTTGTTGGGACCCACCTCGCCCTCGGGCGTGATGGTCACGTCGGCGCTCACGTTGGCCGAGACCCACGCGACCCGGCCCGCGCCATTGGCGGCCATCGACGGCGAAACCACGGCGTGCTCACCGGTGCGCTTCACCGTGACACCGTGGCCGACCCGCTCGCCGTCCGGCAGCGGAACGAAAGCATCGGCACCGGCGGTACCGGCCATGAGCGCACCCAGTGCGAGTACGGCAACGCCGGTGCCGACAGCATTGCGGCCACCACGGATTCGGTTGATATTCATACTTCCCCTCATCAGGTTCGAGCAGTCATCCCACGGCCCCGCGCCAGCGCGTGCCGAGGGCTTGACCGAGCTTCCCCGCGAACCGTGGCGTGCCAACGCCCCTGCGAAAGCCCACTGATGAAAGTCGTGCTACGAGAACCTTTCCGGCTCTTTGCGGTGATACTTCAACGGCCGTAAACAGTTCGCAACAATTCCATCCCGCCCACGCGGCGTCGCAGCAGCGATTCCCCTGGCAGCGTCGATTCGAAGATGGTGGCGATCTCGCAGCACTGAGCCTCGCCCCACCGAGCTCGGGGCGCACATCGCGTTCGCAGCGTCAGTGTGAGTAGTCCCGGAACGTCATGACGCCGCCGACCAGGACAACCATCACCGTGAGGATGTAAACGGTGACGCGGACCCAAGTCGGCCCGTAGTAACTGACCGCCATCGACGCGCCGAGCGCTACAAGAATCAGCACCACGCCGTAGAAGGGTGTGCGTTGCTCCCTGTCAACCATCACTCCAGTGTCCACCCACTGCGCTGCGGGTGCCATGCCGATTACGACGGCCGATGCTCGGCGCGGAGGTGCGCGGCGGCCTCGACACTTGTTTATACGTATACATCTACGTATAGTCACAGGGGTTGGCCGGCATCCCGCCGAATCCCGCACGCTTGATCGGAACGAACATGACCGCCCCGCAGATCACCCACCCGGGAATGCTCCCCACCAGCGTCTACACCGCGTTGGCCGGTCCTGCGACGCGCGTCGATCTCGTCCGCGTGCGGCGATACCTGCGCAGCGATCACACGTTCGCCCAGCTGATCCGGTTCGCCCTGGTCGGCGGCGCCAGCAATATCGCCTATGTGCTGCTGTTCATGGCCATGCACGGCAGCGGCCCACTGCTCGCCAATGTCGCCGGATCGATGGTGAGCACGGTGATCGCGAACGAATTGCACCGGCAGCTCACCTTCCGGGCCGGGAGCAGGGTCGGCGGGTTCACCGCGCAGTGGGAGGGCGGCGGGCTGGCGCTGCTCGGCCTCGGGATCAGCACGGCGGCGCTGGCCGGATTGGATTTCCTGGCACCGGACCTCGACGAAGCCGCGCAGGCAGGCGCCGTGATCGCCGTCATGGCCGTGGTCGGCGGACTGCGTTTCCTGGTCCTGCGCAGTTTCGTCTTCGGAAAATAGGACCGAAATGCTGCGCTGAGCTAGCGGCTCAGGTCTCTGAACCGCCGCACCGCCAGCGGGAAGAACACCGCGATCAAGGCCAACGGCCAAGCCACCGCCAGCATTTCGGCGTGTTCAGCGGCCCAGGAGTCACCGACCGCACCCGGATTGCCGAACAGGCCACGCACCGCGGTGGCCGTTGCCGACATGGGGTTCCACTCGACGACCGCACCCAGCCACGACGGCATCGCTTCGGGTGCGGTGATGGCATTGGAGAGGAAGCTGACCGGCCAGACCAGGATCTGGACCGCCTGCACCAGTTCGGGCTTGCCCGCGACCATCGCCAGGTAGATGCCGATCCACAGCATCGCGAACCGGAACAGCAACAGCAGTCCCACCGCCGCCAGGAACGCGGCGGCTCCGTCGTGCCAGCGCCAGCCGATCGCGTAACCGACCGCGATCATCACGGCCAGCCCGACCACCGACTGCAGCATGTCGGCGATGCTGCGTCCCACCAGGACCGCGGCCGAGTTCATCGGCATCGAGCGGAATCGGTCGATGACTCCCTTGCCGAGGTCCTGCGTGACCGAGAGCATTGTCGACTCGAGTCCGAAAGCCATTGTCATGGTGAGCATTCCAGGAACCAGGTAGTCCTTGAATTCCCCGTCGATGCCGCGCCCGCCGCCGATCAGGTAGGTGAACATCACCCGCAGCATCACCGGGAAGACCAGCCCGACGACCACTTGCACGGGCTGGCGGACCCAGTGCGCCAACTCGCGTCGGGTCATCGTCCAGGAGTCGGTGAGCGCCGTGCTCAGTGTCGAACCGGGGTGGTTCGTCGAATAAATCGCGCTCATGCCGCGTTCTCCTTGGTCAGGTGCAGGAAGACTTCGTCGAGTGTCGGCCGCCGGATCGCGATGTCCTCGGCTTCGATGCCGTTGGTCTCCAGCGCCCGGACGGTCTCGGTCAGTGCCACCATCCGGTCGCCGACCGCGGCACTGACCATCCGCCGGTCCTCGTCCACCACCGCCTCGCCGGGGATGAGCGCGGCCGCGAGTGCCAGTTGGGTGACGTCGTGCAGGACCACGTCGATGCGGTCGCCGCCGGTCTTGGATTTCAGCTGGTCGGCAGTGCCTTCCGCGATGACCTTTCCGTGGTCGATCACCGAGATCTGGTCGGCCAGCTGATCGGCCTCCTCCAGGTATTGCGTGGTCAGCAGCACGGTGGTGCCGCCGTCGACCAGCGAACGCACCGAACTCCACACCTCGGCGCGGCCGCGGGGGTCGAGCCCGGTCGTCGGTTCGTCCAGAAACAGCACCTGCGGTTCGGAGATAAGCGACGCCGCGAGGTCGAGCCGCCGCCGCATACCGCCGCTGTACTGCTTGACCGCCTTCTTTCCGGTGTCCGCGAGCCCGAATCGCGCAAGGAGTTCATCGGCTCTGACGCCCGCGCGGCGCGCCCCGAGGTGGTAGAGGCGCCCGAACACTCGGAAGGGAGATGTCCATGTCAGCGATCCGGCTGCTGGTCCTCGGCGCGGTCCGTCAGCACGGACGGGCGCACGGCTATCAGGTGCGCAACGACCTGGAATTCTGGGGCGCCCACGAATGGTCCAACGCCAAGCCGGGCTCGATCTACCACGCACTCAAGCAGATGGCCAAGCAAGGATTCCTCGTCGCACACGAGGTCGCACCGAGCACCGTCGGCGGTCCGCCTCGCGTCGAGTACGAGATGACCGACAAGGGCACCGAGGAGTACTTCACGCTGCTCCGCGAGGCTCTGACCTCGTACGACCAGAAGATGGACATGCCCTCGGCCGGCATCGGGTTCATCGTCGACCTCCCCCGCGAGGAGGCCGTCGCACTCCTGAGGCAACGGATCACCGGCCTCGAGCAGTGGCGTGGCTCGGTCACCGAGTACTACACACCGGAGCAGGGGCCGGGCCAGCTCGGACACATCGGCGAGATCATGAACATGTGGCTACACTCCGCCGACAGCGAAGCGGCCTGGACCCACAGCCTCATCGAGCGCATCGAAGGCGGCGCCTATACCTTCGCCGACGAGGGCGAACCCTTCGTGGGCGTCCTCGCCCAGGACCAGCCGAACCCGTTCACGACCGGATCGCACCCCGACGACCTCCGCTGACGCGAGCCCCCGGCTCCACGACTCGCCGAAAGGTCATCCGGCCCCACGTGACCGACCCATCGCACCCGTGCGGTCAGCTAGCCCGTTGGCCAGCCGCCGTTGCGGTTTCTCATGTCCGGCTCGTCGTCGTCGCCGACCAGGTGCTCGATGCCGAGCTTCTCGGCGAACAGGTGACGCTGGGTGATCCAGCCGAGTATCGACAGGCCTGCCCAGGCCAGGGTGGCGGTGATCTGCTGCCAGCCGGGTTCGGGGTCGCGCAGGAACGACAGCGAGTCGCTGAACCGCGCGATACCGCTGCAGACCATGCTCGCGCCGCCGATCGAGGTCAACCACAGCAGCGCGCGAGCCCGGAACTTCTGCGCCAGGAACGCGCCCGCCACACACATCGCGAGCACGACGATCATGCTCAGGGCGAAGTTCTTGTCGCCGGGCTGCAAGACCGTCGCCAGCTTGGTGCCGATCATCGCGCCGGTGAGCCCGCCGATGAAATAGGCCGCGAAGCGGAATATCAGTGAGGTGACGGCCCAGACCGCGACCGCGCCGATCAGCGCGACCAGCAACAGCCACCAGAAGTTCGCGTTGAACAGGTCGGCGATCAGCCAGCCGAGACCGAACCCGATCGCGAGCAAGCCCAGGTTGACCGAGCGAATCCCGTAGAAGCACAACAGCGCTCCGACGAGGGCGACCAGAATACCGTTCATCCGCGTTCCTTTCGGCAGGTGAGTAGCCGTGCAGTGACTCGAAGCACCGGTATCGACAGCACCACGTTCCCTCCTTGCTACAGCCCGCCGATGCCCTTGCCGACGACCACCGAGCCCATGATCAGCAGCACGATCGCCATCACCGCATGATTGTTGAGCTGCAACCACTCCCGCAGACTGTCGAGCATCGGACCGAGTTTGTCGGCCGCGAGCATGTACCCGATGACCACCGCCAAGACGGTGACCGAGGCGAGCGCAGTGAACACCACGATCGCGACCAGGTCACCCCCCGCGCCCAGACCGCCGGCCCCGATCACGACACCCGCCGACACACACAGCAGCAGATTCTTCGGATTGACACCCGACAGCAGCGCTCCCAGACCCAGCGCCTTCACCGGCGTGAGCGTGTCGATCGCCTTCATCCAGCCGGGCACCTCGGTCTGCGACCGTTCCTGCCACTGGATCACCGCCAAGACCACGAGCGCGACGCCGAGAATGATCTTCACGACCGAGGCGCCCGTCGACGGTTCGCGGTCCGTGCCGCCCAGCATCCCGGCGAGCAAGGTCATCACGCCGGTCACGATGAGGATTCCGGCCACCCAACCCACCGCGAAGCCCTTCGCGGCACCGCCGGCGTTCTTCGACAGGATCATCAGAATGGCCGCGATGATCGGTATCGGCGAGACTGCGACACCCACCGCCAACGGCAGGAGACTTCCGATGACTGAGCCCATGCCACGACGCTAAGCGGGCCGCTCCCGGCGCGCCTCACACTTTCCGGGTGAACTGCGCGCACCGTTTCATCCGAATCGGGTGAAGCAGCCAGGCACGCGCCGACGGCATGATTCGGCACATGGGATCACCATCAACGCTCGGACCGGTCGAATTCCTTGTACTCGCCTTTCCCGGCACCGACATCGACAAATCCGTCTCTGGGGCATTGGCCGATGTCGTCGCGAAGGGGACGGTCACGTTGCTCGATCTGATCGTGCTGTCCATGGACGAGGCGGGCACCATCACCGAACGCGAGATCGACGACGACATCTCCGCGGTGGGCCTGACGGGCCTGACGGCGGCCGACATCGACCTCGTCAGCGACGACGACCTCGACGTCGTCCGCGCGTCGATGGAACCGGGAACGACCGCTGTCGTCATCGTTTTCGAGGAAACGTGGGCCACCCGCCTCGCCGCCGCGGTGCGTGCGGCCGACGGCGAGGTCGCGCTCCACGTGCAGGTACCGCGCGATGCCGTCGACGCCGCGCTCGCCCTCGCCTAGGAAGGAAACCGACATGCCACTCCGGATGGGTCGCGTCGGGCGACCAGGACTGCTCGGAGCCGTGGCCAGGACGGCCGTTGTCGCGGGCACCGCCACCGCGACCTCGAACGCGGTGAACCGCCGAGGAGCGCGGCGCGCCGCCGAACAGCAGGCCTACGCCCAGCAACAGGCACCGCCGCCACCACAGGCTCCCCCACCGCCCGCTGCCCCGAGCATCGGCCAGGACACCGTCGCCCAGCTCGGACAATTGGCCGAGCTGCATTCGTCCGGGGCGCTATCGGACGCCGAATTCGCCGCCGCGAAAGCCAAACTGCTCAGCTGAGCGCCCCGCCGACGATGCCCCCACCGACCGGCGGGGGCATCGCTGTGTGCGATCAGCTACTGCACCCGACCACCGACCGTGTGGATGATGACAACCTTCGGATCCCACGGAACCAGATCGTTCACCTTCTGCTGCAACTCCGCGCGTGGTGGCAACTGCTGAGGACCGAGCACCGAGACCGTTGCGATGTCGCCCTGCAGGTTGACGTCGATGACCTGCGCATCCGGCGCGTCGCGCAGCCAGTCGCGGGCCGCGTCGGCGATCTGACCGGCCCACAATGTGGACAGCGAATTGAGCACCATCGGGATCGCCACCAGCACAAGGGCAGCGCCGAGCACCAGGTATGCCCTTGCGCGCCGTACCGTCGCAGGATCGGCATCGCCCGCGTATCCGGCGACGAGCAGCACGATCGTCGAGGTGATGATCATCGCGACGACGTTCGACGCGAACAGCACGAACGCGCCACCGGCGAGTGCGGGCGCGTGCGAACCCAGGCACACGCCGACCACCCCGAGGGGCGGGACCAGCGAAATCGCGATCGCCACACCGGGCAGCACATCGCCCACGTCACGCCGAGTGATCGCGATCGCCGCGACCAGGCCGGTCGCGATCGCGGCGGTCAGATCCATCAGCTTCGGTGAGGTCCGACCGACCACCTGCGCGTTGGACAGAACATTGACGGGGTTGGGCAGCAACTGCGCGAAGAGGAAACCGAGCGCGATCACCACGACGATCCCCGAAACGACCAGCTACAGGCTCCGGCCGAGCAACGGCGCACGACCGGTCACCACACCCAACGCGACACCGAGGATCGGTATCGACAGCGGCGCGACGATCATCGCGCCGATCACTGTCGCGGTGGAATCGCCGATGACACCCGAGATCGCGATCACTGCCGACATCACCAGCATGATCCAGAACGCCGACCGCTTCGACGCGACCTGGCCCACCGACAGATCCAGCTTGTCGGTTAACTCATCCAGCGATCTGCGTTGGTCCTGCGGGACCAGAAAGCTCAGCATGGCGGTCCTTTCCGAGGAGTTCACTTCAGCCAGCGAGGCTGACGACGCCGCGAAGGGTGAACAAGGCACCGAATCCGAGGAGTACCGACAGCGTCAACAGCCGACTGTTGCGCAACATCCACGCCTGCGCAGCTGCCAAACCCTGGTCGGCCCGTTCACCCACCGCGAGATATATCCCGATCGGAATCAGGAAGTCGGCGACCGCCGCGACCAGCAGGATCACGGTTGCCAACAGAGCCGCGGCCAAGCCGACCGCGGAGCTGGCGATCACGCTCATCCCCGACAGCATGATGAACAGATTCGGGTTCAACACCCCGAGCACGAGTCCCATCGCGAAGGCTTTTCGCGGGCCGGCATCGGCCAGTTCGGCGAGAACGCGCGGTTGTTCGTCGGTCTGTGGACGCGGCCGCACCAGCATGAAGGCGCCCAGCCCCAAGAAGATCAGACCGACCACGAGTCCGGCGGCATGAGAGGTGTGGGCCGTCGTCGCCGCCGGGTCCGGCGCACCGCCGAGGCACGCCGCGAGCGCGATAATCGCGTAGACGACCAGGAACCCGAGCCCGAACATCGACGCGTTGCGCACCGGGTCGCGCGAACGAAGCAACAGGACACAGCCGATCACCGCGCCCGGCGTCACCATCAATCCGATGATCTCCGGCAACAGCAGTACCAGCAATCCACCCATCTCACGGCCTCCGCTCTCGGTGGATCCGAACCTCGGCATCGGCGTAGGCAGCCAGTGTCGACTCGCCGAGAGTGCTTGTTGCCGGGAAGAATTCGATGTGCAGGCCTTGCCCGTGCAGCAGGTCGTCGGTCCAGACGTCGCGAATCCGTGGGTCGACACCGCTGAGGTAGAGGCGACCGCCGAGCGTGTCCAACTGCCGGGCGTAGTCGCCGATCACGTGTAGGAAGGTCGCGCTCACGCTCGTCCGCCCACGCAGTCGCAGGATGACGATCGGGTCGTGCGCGCCGTCAGGGTCCGGCAGCTTGGCTTGCAGCGTGCGCGCACCCGCGTAGAACAGGCTGCCGTAGACATCCAGGATGACGATTTCGTTGTCCGACATCGTGGGCGGTGCCTTCGCCTCGACGAGATTGTCACCCTCGGCCCGCAACCGCACCACCTTCAAGTCAATGGCTTCCTGATTCAACTGCAGCAGCAGCGACAGACCGACACCGACACCGACCGCCGCCGTCACCGGCAACAGCAGGGTGGCGACGAAGGTCACCACCAGCGCGGTCCGTGAGATCGTGCCGCTGCTCCAGATAGCGACTAGGCCGTCCGGATTGACCGAGCGCGCGGCGGCGACCATCAGAATCGCTGCCAGCGTGGGCAGCGGTACCCGGCCGACCACCCCGGCCAGCCCGACCAGGATCACCAGAATCCAGAGCCCCGACCACATCCCGCCCCAGCGGCTACGCGCACCGGAGGAGACGTTGATCGCGGTCTGCCCCACCGAACCGCCTACCGGCATCCCACGAAATAACCCGGCGAAGATATTGCCGATACCCTGCGCGGTGAAATCGCGATCGACCGAGGACCGCGAGCCGCGCGGGTTGGGCGCCGACTCGGCCACCCCCGTGCCCTGAACCAGCACGATGACGGTCACCGCCAATGCCCCCATGATCAGCGACGGCGACAGCACGCCGAACTCCGGCAGGTGCGGCAGCGGAACCCCGGTCGGGATCTCGCC
The DNA here is from genome assembly GCF_042754695.1 of Nocardia sp. NPDC059195. Taxonomy (NCBI): domain Bacteria; kingdom Bacillati; phylum Actinomycetota; class Actinomycetes; order Mycobacteriales; family Nocardiaceae; genus Nocardia; species Nocardia sp. NPDC059195. Next base: position 80,808 of record NZ_JBHZBG010000019.1, read on the forward strand.
CGTGTCAGCGACCGTCCCCACCTTGTCCCAGCCGAAGACGAGCACAACGAGCATCGGCACGATCAAGGCGAACAGCGAGGCGACAGTGCGCAACCTCGTGTGCGCGAGCGCGATGAGCAAGATTGTCGCGAGCAGCCCGACAACCGCTGCACGCCAATCGAAGTCGAACGGATGCAGCACCACGTGGAGTGCTTTCGTCGCCGCGATCGACCCCCGCACCGGTGCGCCGAGCAGACTCGGCAGCTGACCGAACAGAATATTGGCCGAGATGCCGAGCAGGAACCCGGTCATCACCGAATGCGAGACGAACCTGGTGTACTTGCCCAGCCGCAGGATCGCGGCGACGATCATCATCGCGCCTGCCACCAACGTCAACATGACGATGGCGCCCGACCGCTGATCAGGTTCGACATCGGTCAAGGTCGAACCCACCGCCAACGCGGAAGCGCTCGTCGTGGTGACCACCATCAGCTGCGTACTCGTGCCGAACCCACCGAAGAACCGACCGGCCATGCTCGCGTACAGCCCGTGGACCGGACTCACGCCCGCGAGCACACCCGCCGCCATCCCGTCCGGGACTCCGCCGATCGCGCCCGGAATCCCGGCGACGACATCAGCTTTCGACACGCGCTCCGCCGCGAACCAGCGCCGCACCCGATGCACGACCTCAGCCACCGAACCGCCGCTTCACCGTCGGTATCGCGCCCATCGCATCTCCTTCGACGGCGACCGGTATCGACCCTCGATCGTCGCCGATCGCGCCGCACACCCCTGCGCTATCGGCTGGGAGCTGGATCAGGGCGTCACGATCGCGAAATCTGGGTCGGGGGCGTCCAGGTAGCCGACCAGCTCGGTCAGCGCGGCGGGGTCACCCTCGACCGTCACACGGCCGTCGCCGATCATCTGGCCCAGATCCGCGCCGCCGAGCAGCGCCGCGTGCAGATCCGCTTCGGTGAGCGTGAACGTCGCGTCGGCGGGCGCGAGGTCGCCCTCGACATCGAAATGCACGAGTACCCCGTTGCGGAGCAGGGCGCGGTGCACGGTTCCGGTGTCCTTGATCTTCCAGTCGAGGACGATCCTCGCCGACCAGGCCCGCGGACCGTCGACCCGCAACGCGATCGCGTCGAAGACCTGCTCCACGGAGAGCGCGGCCGCGATGTCGTCCGAGGAGCTGGCCAGCGGCGTACCGACCGCGCCGTTGCGCAATTCGTACGCACCCATCAGGAAGAAGTTGCGCCAGGTGCCGTTCTCGGAGCCGTAGCCCAGCTGTTCGAGCGTGTCGGCCTGCAGCGCCTTCGCCTCGGCATTGCCGGGGTCGGCGAAGATCACGTAGTTCAGCACCTGTGCGACCCAGCGGAAATCGCCGTCGGCGTAGGACTTACGCGCCTTGGCGATGGCCTCGTCGGCACCGCCCATGAACTCCAGGTGGCGGCGCGCGGACTCGACCGGAGTGTGCTGCCACAGGTTGGCCGGATTGCCGTCGAACCAGCCCATGTACCGCTGGTAGATCGCCTTGACGTTGTGGCTGACCGAGCCGTAGTAACCGTGGGTGGACCACGAGTTCTCCAGGGCCGGTGGCAGCTGGATGTCCTCGGCGATCTCGAGACCGGTGGCGCCCTTGTTGAGTGCTCGCAGCGTCTGGTCGTGCAGGTAGCCGTAGAGATCGCGCTGGATCGAGAGGTACTCGGTGAGCCGCTCGGTGTCCCAGGTCGGCCAGTGGTGCGAGGCGAACACCACGTCGGAGCGGCTCGCGTAGCGGTTGATCGCCTCGGTGAGATATTTCGACCAGACGTGCGGGTCGCGTACCAGCGCGCCACGCAACGTCAACAGGTTGTGCAGGGTGTGGGTGGCGTTCTCGGCCATGCACAGCGCTCGTCGGTCGGGGAAGTAGAAGTTCATCTCCGAGGGCGCCTCGGTACCCGGCGTCATCTGGAACTCGATGGCGACTCCGTCGACAGTCACGGTCTGGCCGGTGTGGTCGATGGAGATCGTCGGCGTGATGAGGGTCGGCTGTCCGGTCGAGGTCGTCGGCCCGAGGCCGGCGCCGACCGAACCCAGCGGCCCCGGCGGCAGTGCCGCGCCGTACATGTAGGCGGCCCGGCGAGCCATCGCGGTACCCGCATACACGTTCTCTTCCACCGCGTGCTCGGCGAACCCCACCGGCGCGATGATCGGGCACCGCCCCGCGTCGACATCGTCTTGCGTGGTGACGCCTTTGACGCCACCGAAGTGGTCGATGTGGGAATGGGTGTAGATCACGCCGGTCACCGGGCGGTCACCGCGATGCTCGCGATACAGCGCGAGTCCCGCGGCGGCCGTCTCGACCGAGATCAGCGGATCGATCACGATCACGCCGGTATCGCCCTCGACCAGTGTCATGTTCGACAGGTCGAGTCCACGGATCTGATAGATGCCGTCGGTGACCTGGTACAAGCCCTGCATCGCACACAGTTTCGACTGCCGCCACAGACTCGGGTGCACGGTGGGCGGGCACTCGCCGTCGAGGAACGCGAACGCGTCGCTGCTCCACACCACCTCACCCTCGGCGTTCTTCACCACCCCCGGTGTCAGCGCCGCGACGAACCCACGCTCGGCATCGGCGAAATCCTGCGTGTCGCCGAACGGCAGCGTGTGCGACGACGTCTCGTTGTTGGCTTCGATACTGGCCGAGGCGGCCTGCTGACTGGTCATCAGATCCCACTTCCCATCTGTGCGCGCTGGATTGCGTTGATGTTCGCCGATGTCAGGCGAGAGCCTTGGCCTTGAGCTGCTGGAATTCCGCCTCGGTGATGGCTCCGGCGTCGAGCAGCTTCTTCCCGTCGGCGATCTGGGCGGCGGAATTGGTACCAGCGGCCTGTCGGATGTAATCGTCGGTCTCCGTGCGTGCCTGCTTGTGCGCCTCGGCGGTCCGTTCCGCCATTCCACCGCCGCGGACGATCAGATACACCAGTCCGGTGAGCAGCGGGAACAGGAACAAACACACCACCCACACCGCTTTCACCCAGCCCGAGGTGCTCCGATCACGGAAAAGATCGGTGAGGAGGTAGAACATCAACATCAGGTAGGCGGCAAAGCAGAAGCTCACAATGATGACCCAGAGAACGTCCCACACCGACATGATTCGACCCTCGCTTCCGTGATGCGTGAGCACCGGCCGGTGTCACGATTGCACCTATGACGCCATCGTGGCGAAGAATCCGGCCTCACACATCATCCGAATCGGGTGAATCCGGCCCAACCGCCCGATCACGCGCGCTACTTCTTCGTGGTCGTGATCTGGGTCAGCAGGCAGCGCCATCGGCCGTCGGTGCGGAGGAAGGCGTCGGTGGTCCATTCATCGGCATCGAACCGAACACCCTGGTAGTGGGCGGTGTTGGTGATCCGGGTCGTCAGCAGCGCGAGCTCGCCGTGGTAGCGGATTCTGGGTTCACCGACGCGCATCATCGCCGAGTGGGTGAGGTCGCCCGACCGGACGAATGCCAGGAACTGCTCGGCCGTGGTTATGCCGTTCTCGGAGACCATGATCCATTCGTCGGCCATGTATGAACCGATCCGGTCCGCGTCATCGGCGACAATCGCCACCTGCCACTCGTCGAGCACGGCGAGGAGGTGGTCATCGACTGATCGGTCTGGAGAGCGCCTTGATGTTGTCATGATCCAACGCTAGGACCGGCATTGCGCCCGGTCTTGGACGAATGGAACGACAGTCCGGCGTGGTGGAGCGTGCGTGCTGGTCAGCTGCGTGATCGCCCGGGTATTCGAGCACGTCCGCAGCTGACCGGCACTGTTCGGTGAATCAGAGGTTGACGCCGAAATCGCGGGCGATGCCCTCCAGGCCCGAGGCGTAGCCCTGGCCGGTGGCGCGGAACTTCCACTCGGCGCCGTTGCGGTACAGCTCGCCGAAGACCATGGCGGTTTCGGTGGACGCGTCCTCGGAGAGGTCGTAGCGAGCCAGTTCCTCACCGTTGCTGCGGTCGAGCACGCGGATGTAGGCATTGCGCACCTGGCCGAAGGACTGGCTGCGGTTCGCCGCGTCGTAGATCGAGACCGGGAACACGATGGAGTCGATCGTGGCCGGGGTGTTGGCCAGGTCGACATTGATCGTCTCGTCGTCACCGTCGCCGGCACCGGTGGTGTTGTCGCCCGCGTGCTCGATCGCGCCCTCGGGCGACTTCAGGTTGTTGAAGAAGACGAAGTGCCCGCTCGACACCACCTTCTTGTCGGCGCCGAGGCCGATGGCGCTGGCATCGAGGTCGAAGTCCGTGCCGGTGGTGGTCCGCAGATCCCAGCCGAGACCGACCGCGACGGCGGTGAGGTTCGGCGCTGCCTTGGTCAGTGAGACATTGCCGCCCTTGGACAAGCTGACACCCATATCGAAACTCCCCTTGATCATCGCGGCACGAAGCGCACCGACGCCCACACCCTAGCGCTGAACTCTGAACGTTTGCTGTGATCAATCCCCTTCGGCTGCACCCGATTCCACAGGCAACCGGTCGGCACCCCAACTGCGGTGCAGGTAGCCGATCACCCGGTCGAGTTCCGCGCGCTCGACGGCGGCCAGCTCGCCCGGCTCGAGTGGGTCGAAATGGAAAATGTAGAGGCGCGAGGCGAATTGCTCGAAGGGCAGCGACGCCTCACCGAAACGCTCACCGTGCCCGGCTGTTCCGACGACGACCCCGTCGCCCCAGTCCTGGCCGCTGTCGTTGTTCGGGTTGTAGAAATACACCCGCATCACGTCCTGCGGGTCGAGACTGACCCGGAGCACGGTGATCGCATGCCAACCGACGAAGCGGGCCGCACTGTCGGTGACGGCGATACCGGCGGGCTGCGGATGGATCACCGGCTGGTTGCCGTTGTAGAACGGGTGGTAGCCGGCGTAGAAGTGGCGCAGGAACTCGTCGAGGTCGGTGAGGTGCCCGGTGGCCACGTCGACATTGATCCGGAACCCGCGGCCGGACCACCAGCCGTGGAACTCCGGGTTGATCCAGCGGTGCGGATCGCCGTCGCGGCCGACGCAACGCCGTCCCATCTCGGCGTAGATCCGGTCGAGGTGCGGAACCACCAGCAGTGACACCGGGTCCAGATCGAGTTGCAGCGCAGTCGATTCCGCGTCGGCGGTCTCGCGCGAGGAGATCGGTTGCCCCTCGAAGTGCATCACGATCTCGTCGTCGCGCGCGGCCCACACCAGTGTCTGCAGCAGATAGTCGGGATCGTTGTAAGCCCACATCGACAGTGCCCGCGCCGATTGGCAGGTGGGGTTGTCGCCCTGCCCGATCCCCAGCGGCAGGCCGAGAACCGACAGCATCCCCGACAGCAACCACGCCCGCGGATCCGGCGTCGGCCCGAACACCCGGGTCAGCCTGCGGCGCGAGTGCGGTGAAAGCCGTAGTGCCAGTTGGCGCCACAGCGCGGGCGCGACCGGCGGCTGATAGAGGATGCCGCGTTCGAGCAGCAAGGTGAGTCCGTACACGCACTGCGCCGTTTCGACGTGGACAGCCTGCTCGATGAGGCTGTGCACGAGTTCGTGATAGCAGAGCAGACTGTCGCGGCCGGTGCTGGACAAGCCCATCGCCTCACCGAGCAAGTACTCACCCTTGGTGAGCAGAAAGCGAAGCAGCACAGCGTGATACGGCGACACCAACCCGGTGTCGTGCATGGACCGCGCGAATCCCGTTGCCTCGTACTGCAACGCACTGTCGTCCATCGATTCCAGCCGCGTGCGGTAGATCTCGACCCCGGGGTCTTCCCTGCACCCCTCGGTGGTTCCGTAGAGGCTGCTGATCAGCCGGTCGGCACCGAGACCGCTGGCACCGAGATCCACCTCGGGATTCGCCCGCGCGACTGCGATCTGGGTGATCATCCGCTTGACCCCGTCGACCTGAATGGGCCGCTGCCGCAGGATGCGCCAGATCTCGTCGACCAGGTTCTCGAGCACCTTCTCGTACCCGACCTCGGCGACGAGGTAGTGCAGCAGTTCACGCGAGACCTGCGCCATCCGCCCCTGCTGCTCCCGCTCGGCCTCGGTGGGCGGGGAGAACAGCAGCGACAGATTCACCGCGAGTACCTGCGACAGATGATCCCCAGCCTGTTCGGCCGAGATCAGCGCGTGCTGATAATCGCCCTTGGCGACCGCGAGCAGGCGCAGATCACTCACCGCCTCCAGCACCATGGTGTCGGCATTGGCGCTGCGCAACGAGCCGGTGCTCAGCGCCGGGATGAGGATCTGCGGTTGCGCCCAATCCGTACCGAGGAACAGCCCCGCGGCCTCCAGCTTCTCGGCGCGTTCCCGCACCGCGGCACAACCGCCGGGCAGCAACAGTACCCGCCGCAGGGAATCCATGACCCTGGGCAGTTTGACCAACTTGCCGAAATCGCCTGTGTCCGCGAGGGACTGTGTGGCGTGGTCCACCGTGGCGAGGCGCCGGTCCAAGCTCGCCGGGTCGTGGCCGTCCGGACTCAATCGCCGATCCCTTCACACACCGCTGCCCCAGGCAACGGATCAAATATAGAAATCGAGTTCTTCTTGTCGCTTCAACAGATCCCGCAGAGTGTACGGGTCTTCGCCGAAGAAATAGAGCAGACCCCAGTGATTACCGAATGCGGTCCGTTTGGTGACCTTTTCGGCCTGGGGCGCGGTGAGCTCGTGCGAGTCGAAGTAATCGTGATCCTCGGTCTCGGGCGGCACGTTCAGCCGGCTGACCACGCGCCGGCGCGGATACACGCCGAAGCACCCCGCGTGGCCGGTGGCATCCACCACTTCCTTCGGGAAGAAGGCGTCGATCTCCGCGGCGGTGGATTTCGGGTCGAAAGCCAGCACCAGTGCATGGTAGGCGTTGAAACCGTACGTGCGTTCCAACAGCTCGAACACTTTGAAACCCGGCGGCCGGTAGGCGACTTCGCCGAAGTACATCTCACCGTCGCTGGTGACGAAGTACTCGGGATGAATGAAACCGAATTCGATGTCGAAGGTCTTGATCAGCTTTTCGACCTGCCGGGTGATCTCGGGCCGGTATTTCTCCAGTTCCGGCGTCGCTGGCACGAACACCGAGTATCCGAGCGTCACGTACTCCGAGATGTTCAGAAAGCAGATGCGGCCGTTGTGGACCCAGGCCTCGACCGCGAACTCCCAGCCGTCCAGGTGCGATTCCATCAGCATCGGGAACTCGTCGTCGGGGATCGTGTCGGCCTCGTCGGGGGTCCGGATGATCCGGTGACCGAGGCAGCCCGCCTTGTCGAACGCCTTGAGATGAATCGGATCGTTGGGATCACCGTCGAGCTTCAGCAGGGTCTGATTGACGCGCTTCAGGAATCGGATCACGTCGTCGCGTTCGTGCGCCTCTTCGAAAATGCCGACCCGGATACCGCCGAGCTGCGCGCGCCGCTTCATCAACGACTTGTCGCGCAGGAGCATGGACTGCCCGAGCAGGCGCGGATTGTCGAGCAACACCGAGTTGATCGCGCCTGCCCATTCCACCGTCTCCTCGAAGATCGGAATGGCGACATCGACGCCCTTTTTCTTCAGGGTCTCCGCGATCTCCATCGAGCGATCGTTGAGCCGCTCGAAATCCCAGGGAATATAAGGAATGTTGTGCTCTTCGCAATAATTTTGCGCCCATTCGGGCGCGACGACGATATAGCGGCGATCGAACCGATCAACCGCCTCGACCGCGTTCAGACTCCAGCCCAGCAGGGCTACATAACCTTTGTTCGGGTTTCGACTTTTCGATTCGTCAGCTGAAATCGACAAACCTTATCCCTTCTCGAACTCCACAGCCCCGGAACCGGGACCCTGAATGAATCCCTGCAGGGCTGCCATTTCAATGGGGTACCCGGGCCCTCGATGACCAACCATGACAAAGCTGTGACCGAGGACTTCCGAGGTGGCACAACCGCCGCCTGCCCCGCGGTGCGACTACGCTCATGGCATGCCCGGTCCCGAGACCTTGCCGCCGCCACGCAACGGTGCCGGCCTCGCGGCGTTGGTGCTCGGCATCATCGCCTGCGCGGTCTCGTTCATTCCCGTCGTCAGCGAGTTCGTCGCCGCCCCAGCCGGTATCGGGGCCGTGGCCGCCGCGTTCATCGGCTGGGATCGGATCGAGAGCGGCGTGGCCACCAACCGCGCCGACACGATCGCGGGCGGGATCCTCGGCGCTGTGGCGCTGGCGGTGACCGCGCTCGTCTACCTCGCCACACACTCCGGCTGACGACCGCTGAGATTCTGTCGCCGTGCACGTGGCGAACGAAGTCCGTAGCCTGAAAATCGTGATTACTCTCAAGAAGGAAGACGGCGCGGCCGATCTCGCCGGTATCACCAAGATGAGCGTGGGGGTGAGCTGGGATCCGTCGGCGGGTTCCAGCGGTGGAATTCTCGGAATGGCCCGGCGCAAGCGCGGTGTCGACCTGGATCTGATCGCCGTGCTGTTCCAAGGCAGTGAACCGGTGCGGTTCGCCGGTCTGGATTCGCTCGACCCGCTCGGCAACGGATCGGTGCTGCACACCGGCGACGAGCAGACCGGTGCGGCCGTTGGCGACGACGAGACCGTGCACGTCACCTTCGGCAATGTTCCCCCCGCCATCGACTCCATCGTCTTCGTCGCCGTCGCGTTCAAGAAGGGCAGCTCCTTCGAGAAGGCGAACAACGTCTCGTTCAAGGTCTACGACGCCACCGGCGGCGATACCCAGCCCGTCGCCGACATCTGGCCATCAATGCTCGGCGCGGACAATGCCAATGCGATCGCGCGGACCTTCCGCAACGGTCCGATGTGGCAGCTGGAGGTCCTCGACCGCAAGGGCAAGATCAAGCAGGGCGATCGCCAGGCGTTGCTGCGCTTCGCGATCGGCTGACACCGCGGCGGCAGGGCCCGGCGCGCACTGCGCCGAGCTCCGCCGCGACGCGAGGCCGACCTCGCCGTTTCGCACATTTGCGACATCAGCGAAGTTCTCGAGTCCACGCGATTTCGGTGTTCCCTGAATAGTTGCTGCGCTACGGTTTTTCGCATGGACGACATCGAGTTGGATTTGCCGAGCGTCGCTACTTCTCACAACGCCGGACGAATTCTGGAAATCGGCGCGGTCGGTCTGCGCAACCCACTGCCCGTCAACGGAGAACAGACCCACGCCTATGTGTGCTGCGTCGACGGCACCACCCTGCAGCTCCCGGACTCGCTGCAGAACTGGGCCATGCAAACCCTCGCCGCGAACTTCGACCTACGCGCGACCGGCCTACCCTCACTGTTCCCCTGCCGCTTCGAATTCGGCATCCGCGACGGCGCCGCCTACGCGGTACCGGTGACCGAGCGGTCGCTGCGCGAGAAGTCCAACGCATGACGACCTGACGGCGCCTATCGTCACCCTCATGCACGAGGGACTCACCTACGCCCCCGCGGGCGCGACCAGCCCCGCCGACGAGATCTGGACCGGCGAATACCCCGGATTCCGCCGGTTCGACACCACCCTGGTGATCGGCCACGGCGAGCCGACGTGGGCCGCCGCTTCCGAGGCCGTGCTGCGGTGGGGCATCAAGCGCCGCAGCGGCTTTCGCGTCGCTCCCGATGTCGCGGTGTCGACGGATGCGCAGTACCGGATCAGCGCGGGATGGGGGCCCGTCTCCATCCACGAGCCGGTTCGGGTAGTCGCGGTGGTCGACACCGAGAATCGATGCGGCTTCGCCTATGGCACTTTGCCCGGCCATCCGGTCAGCGGTGAGGAAGCCTTTGTCGTACACCGGGATTCGACCGGCGCTGTCTCACTCACCCTTCGCTCGTTGACCAGACCCGCACCGACCGGACTGTGGCGCTTCACCTTTCCGATACTTCTTGTCGCGCAACGCTTCTACCGTCGTCGATATCTGCGCGCGCTGGCGCACTAGGCGATCGGGGGCAGATGAACGACCTGGCCCGCATACGCCAGACCGGCGCCGAAGCCGAGCAGCAGCGCGGTGTCGCCGGGGTTGGCGGCACCGGAGCGCACGAGTTGTTCCATAGCCATCGGAATGGAAGCGGCACTGGTGTTGCCGGTTTCGATGATGTCGCGCGCGACAGCGACAGTCTCGGGCAGGCCGAGGGTGCGGACCAGCGCGTCGGTGATGCGGATATTGGCCTGGTGCGGGACGAAAGCGTCGAGGTCGTCGGCCGTGAGACCCGCACGGTCGAGCGCGTCACGACAAGCCTTCTCCAAAAACGTGACGGCCCAGCGGAATACCTCGGTGCCGTTCATCCGAATGTACGGACGTTGCGAAGTGCCGCCGCCCGCCTCGGCCGCGGCGACCTCGGCGAAATACTCCAGAAAGTCCTTGTCCTGCTTGATCGCCGAGGTGCGCGAGCCATCCGAACCCCACGCGACCGGGCCGATCCCCTCCTGCTCGGCCGGGCCGACGACGACCGCACCGGCACCGTCGGCGAAGATGAACGCGCAACCGCGATCGGTGGTGTCGAGCAGATCCGACAACCGCTCCACCCCGATCACCAGCACCTGCCGCGCCTGACCCGAGCGCACCAGATTCGCCGCATCGGCCAACGCGTAGCAGAAGCCCGCGCAGCCCGCGGAGATGTCGAAGGCGGCGGTGTCGTGCATGCCGAGTTCGGTCGCCACCACCGCGCCCGCCGACGGACCGAGCACCATCTGCGACGACGTCGCCAGCACGACCGCGTCGACCTGCTCGGCACTCACCGACGCCGCGGCGAGCGCGTCACGGGCGGCCGCGACACTCATCGACACGATCGTCTCGTCGGGCTCGGCCCAGTGCCGGGTGGCGATCCCCGAACGGGTCTTGATCCACTCGTCCGACGACTCGATCGCGTCGACGATCTCGGCATTGGGCACGACACGGCGCGGGCGGTACACGCCGAGGCCGAGAATTCCCGCGTGGGTGACCGGAACCGCGGTGGCAATGGGGGTGGGCATCGCATCCTCTCCAGATGAACCGATCGGTTCACACTGAAATAGGTCTAACATGAACCGATCGGTTCAATCAAGGGGTAGGAGAAGATCGGATGGCCGCCGGACCACGCGCCCGACTCATCGAGCACACGATCAGTACCGTCCAGGAACACGGTGTCCACGCGGCCGCGTTGAGTGAATTGCTCAAGCGCAGCAGAACGTCACGCAACTCGCTGTACCAGCACTTCCCTTCCGGCAAAGGCGAATTGGTACAGACAGCGGCACGGATCGTGGCACGTCTGGTGTACTCGCACGTGAGCTCGATGGCCGATGCGCTCCAGACCGCGCCGTCGGCCCAGCAGTGGCTCACCGACCTGCTCGCCTTCTGGCGAATCCCGCTGGAAAAATCCGAGTACGCCGCGGGCTCGTTCATGATGGCGGCCGCCCTCGACGAACTCGACCCCGCCGTCCAGTCCATCGCGGGCCAGGCCTTCGCCGAATGGACGGCGCGGCTGGCCGACGGGATCGTCGCCACCGGGATCGAACGCTCGACCGCGGTGTCACTGGCCGGTTTCCTGCTCACCACCATCGAGGGCACGATCGTGCACAGCCGCGCGCTCAAGTCGTCACACCCGTTCGACCAGGCGGTCACTCAACTGACGATCCTGTTCAAGGTGCACCTGTCCGAACGTTGAGCTTCCTCACGAAATACTGTGCGCCGCATCGAGTTCGGCGCGCAGGGTGGTGATGATCCGGCGGCGGGCCGTCGCGCCTTCGGCGCTGGGAGTCAGCGGGTAGACGTGCACGAGTCCGGGCTCTTCGTGATAATCGAGGTCGACGCCCGCCGTGCGCGCCTTCGCCGCCAGCAGGCGGGCGTCGGGGTTGAGGATGTCGTCGGTGCCGGTGAACACAGTAATCGGTCCCAGCCCACCCAGGTCGCCGAACAGTGGGCTGACCAGGGGATCTTTCATCGAGAGTTCGCCGCTCCACATCCTGCCGAACACCAAGCCGCCCTCCCGGCCCAGCCACGGGTCCCGTGGGAGCACCGCGTCGATCTCGGGGTTTTCGAGGGTGAGGTCGAGGGCGGGTGAGATCAGAATCGTGCGGGGGACGGTACGGCCCGCGTCGCGCAGGTGCAGCGCGGTGGACAGCGCGATCTGACCGCCCGCGGAGTCACCGGCGAGAAAGGTCGGGCCGTAGCGCTCGTTGGCTGAGGTGACCAGTTCGGCGATGCGGGGAATCACCTGGGCCGCGGTGCCGAACGGGATCAGCGGATAGATCGGGACCGTCACGACGAGGTGGGTCTGCGCGGCGATGCGTGCCGCGAGTTGCCAATGTTGCGAAGCGATTTCGCTCACCCAGCCGCCACCGTGCGCGTACACGAGGCCGCCCCGGGTGATCCCGTCCGACGGCGTCAGCGTGTAGATCGGCCAGCCACGGTCGTGCACCACCGAGATCTCGACACCACGCAGTTTGCGCGGCGGACCATAGGCGACAGGCCGCAGTTCGCGGTCGCGCACGTATGCCATGGCCAGCTCGGCATCGATGTAGTTCCGGTTGCGCCGGGTGACCCGCAGGAATCCCGGAATCACGAACCGACTCATCACACCAGGCACCGCGACCTCCACTCGACAACGAGACCGGCACAGTCGAAGCGCTCGGGTCGAGCGTCGCCGGTCACGCCAAGCTACTCCGTACCGGCGTCAGCCGAGGGGTTGCTCGGTGACATCGGTCCGCAAGCTGGTCCCGTTGAGGTCCAGATAGAGCACACCCTCGGTGACCGACAGGGTGGCGGTATTGCGACGGTCGACCAACCCCGCCGCCTCATCGATGAACGCGCGATCGAAACTGAACAGCGGGATCTGCGCCGCATTGTGAATCTTTTTGCCCGCGTACTGCGCGAGTACCTTCGCCGGGTCACGATGGGTATAAACCGCCGCACGACCAGCGAGTTTGCTCCCACGATGAATACGATCCGCGTCGGGCGCACCCACTTCGATCCACGCGGTGGTCCGCCCGGTCATATCCCGAACCTGCACCGCGGGCTCATCGGTGGCCGAGATCCCGCCCTCACTGAACACAATCCCCTCCTCGTACTGCAAGCAGTACGCGAGGATCCGCGTGACCATGTATTCCAGCGTCTCCGACGGATGCCGAGCCACCCGCAATTCGAGATCCTCGTACACCCCCCGATCCACATCGGCGAGCTGAACGGCGAAGTTGTGCAGTGTTGCGCTGAGTGCCATAGGACGTCAGAGCCTACCGGGCTCCCCTGCCCAGGCGTCTCGCGCACCGGTCAGGACCGATCAGTCGTCATGCAATGGTGTATGCCTCGTCGCCGAAACGGGCTACGACTTCTATCTCGCCGCCGAGCGCTTCGACGTACTTGCGGATCGTCTCGATTTTGGAACGTTCGATTTCGCCGTGCTCGATTTTCGAGACGGTTCGCTGACCTACGCCGATCTTGTTGCCGAGTTCAGTTTGGTTGAGTTGCTGGGCTTCTCGCAGTTCGGCCAGGCGGTAAGCCCGCTCGACCGAACGCATCTTCTTGCGGACCGCGGCGACGCGAGACTGATCGTAGCCACCGCGCGGATGCCGCGTCTGGTCGCTGTTGTGCAGCTCCATCAGTCCAAACCTCCTATGTGCTCGTCGTAGATGCGGTCGGCGATCGGGATATTCTCCCGGTACCACTTGTTCCACTGATTGGTCTTGTCGCCGGCGATGAGAAATATCGCCGATCGGTGGGGATCGAACGCAAAGATGATTCTCGCATTCGAACCTGGTATACGAAGTTCCTTCATGTTCGAGTGCCGCGACGTTCGCAAGGTGTCGACCCATGGCCGCCCGAGCGCCGGGCCCCGTTCCTCCAATTCCTGACGCGCCGCTTCGTAGTGGTCGAACATAACGTCGTCCAAGCCATCGACCCATCTCAGGACCTGCTTGGTGAGGTAGATGGTCCATCCCACATTCACACGATACCACCCATGGGGTCTAGACCCCATGGGTGGTATTACTCCCGGCTAGAAATTGTCCAGCAAGTCTCGTGGGGCGGCCTGGCGCCAGGAGTCGGTGATGATGGCTTCCAGTTCCTCGCGGTCGTCGAGGGCGGACAAGTGGACCCGGACCCAGGGGTTGCCCGCCTCGTGTGCGGCGATCCAGAACTTGGCGGGCTCGGCCAGCACCAGCTCGTCGCGTTCGACGATCGGGCAGCGCACCGCCATCGAGGTCTCCTCCTCCGGCAGGGTGAGGAACAGCTTGCCCGCGACCTTGAAAATCGGCATGCCCCAGGCGAATTGCTCTGTCGCCTGCGGTAGTGACAGGACGTAGGCGCGGACGTCATCCCCGGTGACCTTCATGCTCTACATCCTGACAGCACCCACCGACACCGACCTGATCCGCGTCGTCGGGCCGGGACCGCTAGTCGACCACCCCGATGGTGGTCACCGATTTCCGGGCGCGCGATGCGGTGATCCGGCGGCCGATCACTCCGTGGCGAGGGGCGAAGAGGTAGACGAAGGTGAAGGCGACGCCTTGGGTTACCACGACCATGCCGCCGGCAGCGGTATCGAGGTGGTAGCTGATGTAGAGGCCGGTGACCGCGCACACCACCGACACGGTGGGGGCGATGACGAGCATGCGGGAGAAGCGATCGGTGAGCAGGTAGGCGGTGGCGCCGGGGATGATCAGCATGGCCACCACCAGGACCACACCGACCGCCTGCAGCGCGACTACCGAGGTCAGGGCCAGCAGGGCCAGCAGCGCGGTGCCGAGCACGCGGGGGTTGAGGCCGATGGCGTGGGCGTGGGTGGCGTCGAAGGCGTAGAGGGTGAAGTCGCGGCGTTTGAGGACCAGAGCGATCAGGACAATGGCGGCCAGGATCATGATCTGAACCATCTCGCCGCTGCTCACGCCGAGCAGATTGCCGAAAACGATGTGGTTCAAGTCGGTTTGGCTCGGCGTCACCGACACCAGCACCAAGCCGAACGCGAACAAGGTGGTGAACACGATGCCGATCGCGGCGTCTTCCTTCACCCGGCTCGTATCGCGAACGACCCCGATCAACGCGACAGCGAGGAACCCGAAGATCACCGCGCCGACGGCGAACGGCCAGCCGACGATGTAGGCCAGCACCACGCCGGGCAGTACCGCGTGCGAGACCGCGTCACCCATCAGCGACCAGCCGATCAGCACCAACCAGCACGACAGCACCGCGCACACCACCGCCGCGGTGACGGTGGTAGCCAGCGCGCGCACCATGAATTCGTAGCGCAGCGGGTCGATCAGGAATTCCTCGAGGCTCATCGGTCTCCGTCCACATCCAGGCCGAAGGCCTTGGCCAGGTTCTCCGGACGCAACACCACGTCGGGGTCGCCGTGTTCGAGCACTCGGCGGTTCAAAAGCACTGCCTCGTCGGCCAATTGGGGCAACGCGTGCAGATCGTGGGTGGACACCAGAATCGTGGCCCCGTCGGCGGCGAGCTCGCGCAACAGCGCGGTGATGGTCGCCTCGGAACGCTTGTCGACACCGGCGAACGGTTCGTCGAGCAGCAGGATCGTGGCCTCTTGGGCGATGCCGCGGGCAACGAACGTGCGCTTCTTCTGACCACCGGAGAGCTGGCCGATCTGCCGGTCGGCGAGGTCGGTGAGCTCGACGCGGGCCAGCGCCGCGTCGACGGCGGCGCGGTCGGCCTTGCTCGCCCGGCGGGTGAACCCCATTTTCCCGTAGCGCCCGGTCATCACCACATCGCGCACCGACAGCGGAAAAGTCCAGTCCACGTCCTCCGATTGCGGCACGTAACCGAGGCTGCCCGCCTTGCGCGCGGCGGCCGGGGCGCGACCGTTGATCAGCACCCGGCCGCGGTCGGGCGTCACCAGGCCCATCACGCTCTTGAACAGCGTCGACTTGCCCGAGCCGTTCATGCCGATCAACCCGCACACCCGGCCGGATTTCAACGTCAGCTCGACATTGTCGAGCGCGAGCACATCACCGTAATGGACTGTCACGTCCTGGATTTCGACAACCGGTGCGGTCATTTCGGTGCTCCGGCGAGTGCGGTCGCGATGGTGTTCGCGTCGTGGCGGATCAGCTGCAGATAGGTCGGCACCGGACCGTCGGCTTCCGAGAGTGAGTCGACGTAGAGAACGCCGCCGAACCGCGAGCCGGAAGCTTCGACCACGCGTTGCATCGGCGCGTCGGACACCGTCGATTCGCAGAACACGGCGGGCACACCGCGCTGGCGGACGAAGTCGATGGTCGAGCCGATCTGCTGCGGGGTGGCCTGCTGTTCGGCGTTGACCGGCCAGATGTATTTCTCGGTGAGGCCCGCGTCGCGAGCGAGGTAGGAGAACGCGCCCTCGCAGGTGACCAAGGCGCGCTGGTCGGCGGGCAGGGTGTTCACCGCGGCGACGAGATCGTCGCGCACGGCGCCGAGCTGTGTTTTGTAGGCGTCACCGTTGGCGCGGTAGGCGTCGGCGTGTTCAGGGTCGAGATCGGTGAACGCGCGGACCATGTTGTCGACGTAGATCTGCGCGTTCACCGGCGACATCCACGCGTGCGGATTGGGCTTGCCGCGGTAGGCGTCCTCGCTGATGTCCATGGTCGCCACGCCCTCGGTGACCACCGCGTGCGGCACATCGAGATCGGCGACGAACTGACTGAACCACGCTTCGAGGTTGAGCCCGTTGTCGAGGATCAGGTCGGCCTTGGCTGCCTTCTTGATGTCGCCCGGGGTCGGCTCGTACCCGTGGATCTCGGCGCCCACCTTGGTGATCGACTCGACCCTCAGATGCTCGCCTGCCACATTCCGCGCCATATCGGCGAGCACGGTGAACGTGGTGAGGACAACCTTCTTCCCATCGTCATCGGAGGTGATCCCACCGCAGGCAGTCAGCGCGAACGCCATGACACTCAGAACACATGCCGCAAGCACCCGGCGTCGCACCGGAGAACGGTAGAACCCAACCTTCATTCCAGAATTATATTGTTCGGCGACCCGAACTTTCAAGTTCTGGTCTTGAAACAGTCGCCGAGACGGCTCAGGATGCCCAAGGCGGGGTGAAGGTCGATCCATCGGGAAGCTCTGCCGCGAAGCCGACGCGCACGGTCACCAACAGCGCGGCCGGCTCGTCGGTCGAGTTCGCGAGGGCGATCATCGAGCCCGCGGGCGCGACCGCCGCGTCACCCGGTTTCATCAGCGCGGATTCACCATCGATCGTCATAGTCACCTCGCCCGACAGCAGAACGAAGGCCTCCTCCCCCAGGATCCGATGCGGCACGCCGACCGAGTCGGCACCGACCTCGGTCTGCCAGACGCACAGTTCGGCACTGCCGGTGCCGGGACGGACGAGCGAGGTGAACCGAGCGTTGTGCACCTCGTGCACCTGCGCGTCGGCGGAACGGATTATCGGCATTCGAACCTCCATAAGGTCAAGCAACTTGTCTATATGGTCAAGTAGATTGACTATTGTGTCAAGTGCCAGAATGACAGTCGTGCCCGCGAACGCAGACCTGCCCCTCCTGCTGCTCGCGGCAGCGGCCGAGGTAACCCAGGCGGTGCACGCCGGGGTCGCCGCCGCGGGGTTCACCGACATCCGGCCGACGCACGGCTTCGCCTTCGTGCGCATGGCACCCGACGGCGCGACGGTCGGGGAGATCGCCGAGCACCTCGGCGTCACCAAACAGGCAGCCAGCCAGCTGGTCGACGAGCTGGTCACCAAGGGCTACGCCGACCGCAATCCACACCCGCGCGATGCGCGCGCTCGCCTGATCACCCTCACCGACCGCGGCTGGGCGTGCACGCGGGCCGCCGACGCCGCGCTGGCCGAATTCACCCTGAGCTGGTCGGACACCCTCGGCGCGGCCGGCCTCACCCAGCTCAGCACGGCATTGGGCCGCGTTGTCACCCCGGGACGAGTCCGCCCTAGCTGGTGACCCGTAACCAAACCGTGCGAGCCGACGATTTCATAGTGGGTATTCATTAATCCGAAGAAGTGGATTTTCAAAACCTGCGCGGTGGCACGGCGAGCGGCATACTCTCGGATCGAGCGGTGACGCGCCACCGCGGCACCCGGGCCGACGGTCCGGGTCGCCCACTCGTCACGTCATCGTTCGCCGTGATCCCGGAGGGTCAATGTCAGTCCTAGCCACCGCTTCATCCACCGTCGACACCATCACCCGGCACAAGTACGAGCGGCTGCAGTACACCGGCTCGGCCGGCGTCGTCGCCTCGCTCGAGGACACGCGCCTGGTCGATCGCTGGCGGGCCGATTACCCCGGCTGGGATGGCGAGCACTGGGCATTCGACGCGGGCACCGACAGCCCGGGACGGCTGCGCCCGATCAATGTCGCGGTGCGCAACAACTGATCAGCGCGGCGACACACGGCTGATCAGCACGGTGCGCACCGGCTGATCAGGCCGCGCCCGCGGCGGTGGCCCGGTCGACGATCCGCGGGAACGGGCTCGCCGCTTCCAGCTGGTAGGCCAGGTCGAGCAAGGTCCGCTCGTCACCACGGCGGGCGGCGAACTGAATCGACCCGGGCAGACCGCTCGGCAGCAGACCGTGCGGCAGCGAAATGCCCGGCCCCCCACCGACATTGTTGAGCGGGGTGAAACCCACGTAGTCGGCGAGTTTGGTGAACAGCGCGTCGAACGGCTGGCCGGGCGCGAGCTCGCCGATCCGCGGCGCCGGATGGGAAAGCACCGGGGTGAGTAGCACGTCTACCTCGGCGAAATGCCTGTCGTAGGCCGCCACGCCCCCGCGCAACCGCCACGTCGACGCGGCCACACCGAGCGGATTGCGCTTGGCCAGCCCGATGAGCCCGGTGGTGAACGGGTCGAGTTTGCGCGGATCGAAGTACCCGCGGTGCCCCAGCCGGAACGACAGCGCCATCGCCGCGGCCATCACCGCCCAGTACTGCTTGAAGTCCTCGACGAAGCGGGGATCCACGTCCAAGCGCATCTCGACGACCTCGTGACCGAGGCCTTCGAGCACCGTCACCGCGGATGCCAGGATCGCGCCGTTGTCGGCGTGCACCGGTCGGCCGAGCACATCGGCGGTGATCAGGCCGATCCGCAACCGTCGCGCACTCGGCCCCTCGACCAGCCCGACCGGCGTCAGGCTCGAATTCGCCCCGAATCGCTCGACGGCGGCCAAGTAGTGCGCGGTGTCGCGGACCGAGCGGGTGAGCACGCCCTCGGCAACCAGATGCACCGGCAGTTTGCGGGCGCCCGGCTGGTCGAGCAGTCGGTTGCGGGTGGTCTTCAGGCCGACGAGACCGTTGGCCGCGGCGGGGATGCGGATCGAACCGCCACCGTCGTTGGCGTGCGCGATCGGCACCACCCCGGCCGCCACCAGCGCCGCCGACCCGCCCGAGGACGCGCCCGCCGAGTACTCCGGATTCCACGGATTGCGGGTCGGCGCGCGATCGGTGAATTCGGTACTCGCGGTGAGACCGAATTCCGGCAGCGTCGACTTACCGAGCACGATCACACCCGAATGCAGGAACTGCGCACCGGGACCGCTGGTCACCGTGGCCGGGTGCGGGGTGAACGCCGCCGAGCCGTGACAGCTGGGCAGGCCCGCGATGTCGGTGTTGTCCTTCACGAACGCGGGCACTCCCGCGAACACACCCGCGGTTTCCGGCGTCGACGCGGCGCGCTCGAAACAGGTCATCTGCACCGCGTCCAGACTCGGATCGACCCGCCGAGTCCTGGCGATCGCGGCCTCGATCACCTCCGACCGGCTCACCTCCCCCGCGCGCAACGCGGCGGCGACACCGACCGCGTCCAGCGTCCCGAGGGCATCGTCGGTAAATCCATGCACGGCAGAGCTCATACCCGCAGCGTAATGCGAGCGAGCGGCCCTTCGCAGCAGTAACGAACTTGCGCGAACCTGCCTCCGCGGTGGCGACCGGCCACACTGACGGTTCGAGGCTGGCGCGGTGACGGCATACACGGCACTATCGAAATCGTGGAACACCTTCGAATCGCCCGACCTTCGGGTGCTGTGTCGTGACCGTGCTGGCTCCCGGCGAGAACCGGCCTGCGCCCGGCGACCAGTTGACTGTCACCGTCGCGAGTTCGGCATCGGTCGATGTGTCAGCGCTCCTGGTGAACAGCGCGGGCAGAGTTCGTTCTGACGCCGACTTCGTCTTCTTCAATCAGCCCACCGGGCCAGGCGTGGTGTACCGGCACGGCAACGGTGGGCCCGACGTGGTGGCCGTGCAGACCTCGGCATTGCCCGCCGAGGTGGAGAAGGTGGTGGTCACGGCGAGTCTCGACGGTCGTGGACCCGCGACCTTCGCCTCGGTCGGCGCCCTGACCACCACCATCGAATCTGGCTCCACTGCACTGACTTTCCCGATTTCTGGGCTCACCACCGAGAGCGGTGTGGTGTGCGTGGAGATCTATCGCCGCAGCGGGGCCTGGAAGGTTCGGGCGATCGGGCAGGGCTACGACGACGGATTGGCCGGGATCGCTTCGGCTTTCGGCGTGAACCTCGACGACGAACCCGAAGTTCCCGCCGCACAGAGCGTTCCGGTGCCACCGAGTCAACCGCCCGCCTACCCAGCAGCGGGCGCGCCCGCTCCCCCGTCGACCTATCCCAACCAGGGCAGCCCCGTTCAGCTGGGGCAGCCGCCCACTGCCCCGCCTACCCATCCCGGTCACGGTGCCGCGGGCCAGTTCGCCCCGCCACCAGCGCAACCCGCGTTCTCTTCTCAGCAAGGAGCCCAGCCCGTGCACAGCGACCTGTTCGACCCCTCGCATGCCGAGGTCAACGGCCTCGGTATCCAGAAACAGGGCGGCAAGATGGTGAAGGTCGGCATGAACGGGGAGGTGATGGCGCGGGCCGGGTCGATGGTGGCCTACCAGGGTGACCTGAAATTCGAAGCGCAGGGCTCCGGCGGCATCGGCCGCGCCATCCGTCAGCACCTCACCGGCGAGGGTGTGCCGCTGATGAAGGTGACCGGCCGCGGCGACCTCTTCCTGGCCAACAGTGCCGCCGACGTGCACATCATCGACCTCGATGGCACCGACGGTCTCACCATCAACGGCGCCAACGTCCTCGCCTTCGACTCCACGCTGCGCTACGACATCGGCCGCGTCCAGGGCGCAGCCGGCTACGCGTCCAACGCGGGCCTGTTCAACTGCGTCTTCACCGGCCGCGGCCGCATCGCCATCACCACCCACGGCAGCCCCGTCGTCCTGACCGTCGACCAGGCCACCTACGCCGACCCCAACGCCGCCGTAGCGTGGTCATCGAGCCTGCAAACCGGCATCAAACGCAATGACTCGTTCGGCCTCGGCCGCCTGATGGGCCGCAGCACCGGCGAGGCGAGCACCCTCGCCTTCTCCGGCCGCGGTTTCGTCATCGTCCAGCCCTCCGAACTTCCCCCGGGCGGCCTCATCGGCGGCACCGGCGGCGGCCAGCAAGCAGGCACCGGCGGCGGCATCTTCGGCTGACTCCGGACACGAAAAAGGCCGATACCCGCTCAATCGCGGGCATCGGCCTTTGTGCAGTGTCTGCTAGTTCGCGCGCTCCTTGCGGGCCTGGCGGCGGGCCTCACGCATGTCGTTGAGTTCCTGTTCCAGGCTCTCCGCGATGCGGAACTGGCCGGTGTCGTAGATGCTGGTCGGCTCGATCGCCTCATAGCCGAAATTGGCTTCGGCGAACGCCTTTTCGACGCGGGCCTCGATGTCGGAGATGGCGCTCTTGCGGGCGGCGGGGACCGAGTCGGTGGCCGGCTCGGGCTTGGCCGGTTCCTTGGGTGGCTCCGGTGCCAGGACGGGCGCGGGGGCGGATTTCTTGGCGGTGGCCTTGTCCGAGGCGGACGGTTTGCCGATGCCGAACCGCTTGCGCTTCTCCGGCGGGCGGCCGTTGCCGTTGGTGATCGGCTCGGTGGGGGTCCAGGCGGGTTCGCGGGTGAGCGGGGTGGTGGCGACGGTTTCGGCGGCGGCGACCGCTTCGGCGCGAGCCGCCCCCGTCATCGGCGGGGTGTAGGTAAGGCGGATGCCCTCGGTGCTCTGGCGGGCGAGCAGGCCGTCGGCCGGGTCGGGCATGTCCCTGACCTGGCTGGTCGCGCGGGTGATGGCAAGACCGTAGCGGGCACTGACCGCGTCGTGGATCAGCAGCGCGACACCGATCATCACCGGCGCGACCGCGTGCACGGCGACGTCATACCAACGCCCGTCGCGCACATAGGGATAGGTGTTGAGGGTGACGGTGAGACCGAGCAGCGCGAGCTCGGCGAGCGCGACCTGCCGACGGTTGTCGATCACGCCCCACTCGGCGACCTTGTTCGTGCCGACCATGATGATGATCAGACACACGCTGATCATCGCCTCGAGCAGGTAGCTGAACCAGAACAGCGGATCGCTCGGCCCGCCGGGCGCGATGTTCTGCTGCACGTTCACCGCCGACCACAGCATGCCGGCGCCGACGACGCCCGCCAGTGCCTTGAGCGACCACGACCGGTGCCGGTACAGCGAAGCCAGCTTCGCGTGCGGGCTCGATTCGCGCCGCTGGGAGGCCATCGCCCTTCTGGCGAGCAGCAGATCTCGCATGTCGGCCTTCTCGATCGCTTCGGTGGTCTGTCGGCTCCGGTCCGACGCGGACGCCATCGCCTGGGTGTGCTTCCAGCGCTGCTCGCGATCCTGTTCGCGGATGCGTTCGGCGAGTTCGCGTTCGGCGCGCAACTCGTCTTCGGAGAGCGCGTCGGTGAGGGCCGGATCGAATTGGTAGGCAAGGCGCCCACGGGCACGTTCGACTCGCTGGGCGAGCTGGCTGACGTCGTCCTCGAGACCGGACTCGATCGTCATGCCAGACCACCGCCCCGGGCGCGCGAAGGCAGGCAGGTGACCACACGTGTGAACGGCACACCGCATTCTTAGTCGATATACCCTCGAGCGCGAAACCGATGCTCCCGCACGACTCCCCGAACACGGCGCGCCGCGCGCGACACGCCCAACAATTTCGGAGGGTGACTGGATCTGCGAAGATAATCCCCCGCCGCCGCCGGAGCCAGACTTTCCAGCGCTTCGGTGCCCGACCGTTGCCGAACGCCGCTCGCGGACAACCCCACCGACCGGATCGGCCCACTGCTCGCCGGGCCAACGGCCGACCGCCGACCTGTTCGAGGGAAACTCCGTTTCACCGGGCGACGCGAACCACGGGCACCTAGGGTTGGGCCGGGGTGCCGGGGGGTTCGCGCACGCCCGTGAGATCGACTCCGGAGTGACGAATTGACCGAGCACACAAGCGAACTCGACCAGGTGATCGCGCAACGGCTCGAACCGTGGACCGCACGGCTCGGCGCCGACCGCAAGGCATATTTCCATCATGTGCTCCGGGTACTGCGCACGGCCGATCTGCTGTTCGCCCGTAGCGGCGAGCCGGGACCGCCACCGAGTGCGCGCGAGGAGTTCCGCACCGCGGCGACCTTCCACGATCTCGGCATCTGGGCCGCGGGCACGTTCGACTATCTCGAACCGTCGTGCGCGCTGGCGGGCGACTGGCTGATCGCGCACAACCGCGAGGACATCGCCGAGCTCGTCGCCGAGATGATCCGCGACCACCACCGGGTGCGCTCGGCGGGCAGCGCGACCGACCCGGTGGAGCTGTTCCGGCGCGCCGATCTGATCGACGTGACGTTCGGCGCGCGGCGCTACGGCCTGCCGTATGCGGCCTACTGCGCGCTGACGCGGCGATACCCGGACAGCGGCTTCCACTTCAAGCTGGTGGAGCTGACGGTGCGGCGCGCGCTCATCCATCCCCTCTCGCCGCTGCCCATGATGCGCTGGTGAGACGCCATTTCGGCGGTACTATTGTCACTACGCCAATACTGCGGCACACTGGTGTCTGTAACCACCGGTCACGCCTGGGCCGGTGCTGTGCCGAGCCGAACAAGGAGACTCGATGGCCGCCAATCGGTCCAGCTGGATGAACGATGACCTGGACGCCCTTCGCGACCTCGCCCGCGCCTTCATGTCCAAGGAAATCGTTCCCAACGTCGAGAAGTACCGCGAGCAGCACCACGTCGACCGCGACCTGTGGAACAAGGCCGGCGAAGTGGGCCTGCTGTGCATCTCGATCCCCGAGGAGTACGGCGGCGGTGGCGGCACCTTCGCGCATGAAGCCGTGCTCATGGAGGAGCAGGCGCGCGCGGTCGACACCTCGTGGGGCATCAGCCTGCACAACGGCATCGTGGCGCACTACGTCCTCGCCTACGGCACCGAAGAGCAGAAGAAGCACTGGCTGCCGAAAATGGCCAGCGGCGAGGTCGTCGGCGCGATCGCGATGACCGAGCCCGGCACCGGTTCGGACCTGCAGGCGGTCAAGGCCAAGGCGATCCGCGACGGCGACGAGTACGTCATCAACGGCTCCAAGACCTTCATCACCAACGGCCTGCAGGCCGACCTGATCATCCTGGTCGCCAAGACCGACCCCACCCAGGGCGCGTCCGGCGTCTCGCTGGTGCTGGTCGAGGCCGACCGCGCCGGTTTCCGTCGCGGCCGGGTGCTCGACAAGATCGGCCAGAAGGGCCAGGACACCTCCGAGCTGTTCTTCGAGGACGTGCGCGTCCCGGTCACCAATCTGCTCGGCACCCAGGAGGGCCAGGGCTTCATCCAGCTGATGCAGCAGCTGCCCCAGGAGCGCCTGATCGTGTCGATGGGCGCGGTCGCGGGCATGGAGGTCGCCCTCGACCACACGCTGCGCTACACCAAGGAGCGCGAGGCGTTCGGTCGCCCGGTGTTCGGCTTCCAGAACACCAAGTTCAAGCTGGCCGAGGTCGCCACCGAGGCGCGCATCGCGCGCGTGTTCATCGACGACTGCGTCGAGAAGCACATCCGCGGCGAGCTCGACATCCCGACCGTCGCCATGGCGAAGTGGTGGACCACCGACAAGGCGATGCAGATCGCCGACACCTGTCTGCAGCTGTTCGGCGGCTACGGCTACATGAACGAGTACCCGATCGCGCGCATGTGGGTCGACAACCGCGTCCAGCTCATCTACGCGGGCACCAACGAGATCATGAAGGAAATCATCGCCCGGAGCCTGTGATCCGCCAGCTCTGTCGATGATCCCGACCGGCCGCGAACCGTTGTTCGCGGCCGGTTTTCGCTGTTGAGGGGTCATTTCGTGACCTATCCGCCGTCCCCGCCGAGACGAATGTCCTTCGACAAGCGGCAATATTCGGCGACGGCGAGGACGGTGCGGCAACAGTGGACACGGACGGCAGCGGTTCGACGGGACGACCCGGACCGGAACCGGTACTGCCGGACCGAGCACAGATGATGCAGGCGGTGTGCGGGGTCGCCGGTGCGGGTGATCCTGTTCTCACCGCCGCGCACGAACTCGCCACTCTGCACGAACGCCGCGAACAACAGATACCCGGCGATACCAGCGACATCGACTGGGCGCGTGCGCGTCTGGTCTGCGAGATCGACCGCTGGGTCGTCATCCGCTCCCCCACTCCGGCGACCTCGGCACCGATGCACACCGAGAGCATCGGCGCCGTCGTCGACCGCATGGCCCATTTCGCCGCGCTCACCTACCACGCGCTGGCCTGCGGCGCCGAAGCCGAACTACACGCCGCGCAACTACGCCTGCACGAATTGGCCTGCGGCTACGACGATCTCATCACCGAAGTGGCCAGCGGCGCTCGGCGACTGCCCGACGGACTCGACAGCGACACACCGGAAAGCGGTGGGGCACAACCGAGCCGGAACGAGCCACATTCCGACTAGCGAGTGATCACCCATCCTCCCCCTGTTTCGACGCGGCACACGATCCCCGCTCATGGGGCGCGGGGATCATGCGGGACAGGTTCACCCGGCAGCGGCCGACACCGAGGTACGGCTCGCCCCGGCCGGCGGCTCGGCCACACCTGTCACCGGCGTCAGAACATTCGGACCGCGACCAATCGCCAACTGTCCTTGGACGATTCGATGCGACCCGCGATGGCCAACGTGCGAGGACCGCGTTGGTAGGAAGCGAAGACTTCGGCGGCGTCACCCTCCGCGGGGGTCAGGTGGACGCGAGTCAAGGTGGCGGTCCCGAGGTTTCGGTGGGGAGCCGAGTCCTGCGCGAGCATCGTGTTGATGGCGGCCAGCGCCTTCGCGTCGGTGAACGCGCGCAGATGAGTGGATGACCTACGCCGATCGACAACCTCGAGCAGTAGCCGCAACACCTGCTCGGTGAATCGCTGCGCGCTCGTGGATGATCCGGTGGCAGGTGGCGCGACCCGCGGGCACGACGCCCGCACCGCCCTGCGGATACCGGCCGGTGTTCCACCTGCCGCTCTCCGCCGAACCGGTCCCCTAACCGGCTGGGGTCCAACAACATTCACAGCCTCGGACCGATGCACCACGGCCCCGCCTTCCAACTGCGGCTCGCAATGCGGCGCGGGCGACAACAACATTCCATCCGTAGACATGCTCGTCCCCTTCGAGTCGTCCACCCACTCCCCAGTGGTGGCGCACAGCATCGCACGGGGGTACGACAAGTGTTCGCGAAATCGGTGCAGGTCACCTCATGTTGTCCGCCCCATCGCACCCGCGCGTCCTGCCCACATCACGGCGTCCGGCCCGAATCACCCGGTTTCGGCCAAGGCGTCAGAACAGCGTCATCGGTTCATCGGGCACAGGGATGGGCTGCGCGGGCAGATCAGGGACGATCGCGCGGACTTCGTCGTGGAAGCGGCGAGCCAAACCACGGGCCGCGGCGTTGTCGGGGGTGTGCACGAAGACCGTGGGCGAGCGGCCTTCGCGCAACCAGCCGGCGACGGTCTCGACCCACGGCGCCCAGCCCGCAACGGTGCGGCCGGCGTCGGCGCGGCCGTGGTAGCGCACGATCGGATACTCGGTCAGCGCCCGCATCCGGCGCGGGACGCGCGGCTTCTTCGCCCTGGCCTCGTATTCGGAGGGGTCACCCGGCGGCCCGTCGAACAGGACAGTCGTATCGAAGGGCACCCATTCGGCCCCGATCCGCCCGAGCACCCGTTCCAGCTGCACCGCGGCCCGCTCGTCTTCGAAGAACGCCGGATGACGCACCTCCACCGCGCACCGCAGCCCACTGGGCAGCTCACGCTGGAACCGGGCGAGCGCGCCAAGATCGGTCGGCCCGAACGATGCGGGCAGCTGGATCCACAGCGCGTGTACCCGCGGCCCGAGCGGTGCCATCACGTCGAGAAACGCGCCGAGTTCGGCACCGGCGTCGACGAGCCTGCGCTCATGCGTCACCGCCCTCGGCGGTTTGAGCACGAACCGGAAATCGGGCGCGGTCTGGCGGGCCCACGACTCGACGGTGGACGCCGACGGCGTCGCGTAGAACGTGGTGTTGCCCTCGACCGCACCGCAGTGCCCGGCATAGGCACGCAACCGCTCCCCTGGCCCGGGCATCCGCTGCTGCCACTGGGGATGGGTCCACATCGCACACCCCACCCGCAGCTCGCGCACAGCCCGACGGTAGTACAGCGACCGGCCGCGCCTAAAATCAGACCGGTTGCCACCATTCGCCCCTGTGCGCGGGTGGCGGGATCGACGGTCCGTCCGTGGACCGAACGCTCCGCCCCATCCGCGCCGGATTTCCGGTGCGCGCACAACGGAAAGGGCCTGTGATGGCGATTCTCACCACCGAGCGGCCCCGTGCTGTCTCCACCACCCGCGCCTGGCTCGGCGTGTCCGCGGCCATGGTCGCGATCGCGTGGGGTGGCAACGAGTTCACGCCGCTGCTGGTGATGTACAAAGCCCACGGTCTCGCGCTGACCGCGGTCGATCTGCTGCTGTTCTACTACGTCCTCGGCATCGTGCCCGCCCTGCTCATCGGCGGCCCGCTCTCGGATCGATTCGGGCGCCGCCCGCTGATGCTGCCCGCACCGCTGATCGCCGCGGCCGGTTCGCTGCTGCTCGCGGCCGGCGCGGCCTCGGTGCCGATGCTGGCGGCCGGACGGATGCTGTGCGGTGTCGCGCTCGGATT
The DNA here is from genome assembly GCF_042754695.1 of Nocardia sp. NPDC059195. NCBI lineage: Bacteria > Bacillati > Actinomycetota > Actinomycetes > Mycobacteriales > Nocardiaceae > Nocardia > Nocardia sp. NPDC059195. The sequence goes on from NZ_JBHZBG010000019.1 coordinate 108,662, forward strand.
GGCGATGGCGGTCGGTGGCAGCTGGCTCAAGGAACTGTCGCAACCACCGTTCGCCGCGGCCGCCGCGGGCAACGGGGCTCGCCGATCCGCGATGAGTCTGACCGCCGGATTCGCCCTCGGCGCCGGGGTGGCGGGAACCCTCGCGCAGTGGGCGCCACTGCCTGATTCGTTGGCCTATCTCGTCAACGCGGTGCTCTGCGTCGCGACCGCGTTCTGGGTGGCTCGAACGCCGGAAACCGTGACCCGCCCAGCGAATCCGGGCAGGCTGCGCGACGATCTGAAGATCCCCGCCGCCGGGCACCGGCGATTCCTGCGCGTCGCGGTACCGATCGCGCTGTGGCTGTTCACCGCCAACGCCACCGCCTACGCTGTGCTCCCGACGCTGATGTCGCCGCGCGTGCAGCAGGCCCCGATCGCCTTCTCCGCCCTGGTCACCATGGTGACGCTCGGCTGCGGATTCACCATCCAATCGGTGGCCCGGCGCATCGACCGCCCCGGCACCGCACGCGCCGCGGTAGTCGCGCTGGTGCTGCTCACCGCGGGAATGGTGCTGGCCGCGTGGACGGCGGCCAGCCTGAGCATCTGGGTGACGCTGCTGACCGCCGTCGTGCTCGGCAGCGGCTATGGCATCGGCTTGGTCGCCGGCCTGCAACAGGTCGAACGCATCGCGGGCCCCGGCGATCTGGCCGGCCTGAACGCGGTCTTCTACTCGGTGAGCTATCTCGGCTTCGGCGTGCCCGCGGTCCTGTCTGCCCTGCACAGCGGCCTCGGCTTCGGCTATCCCGCCATGTTCGGAGTCACCGCCGCGATCGCCGCGAGCTGCCTCGCCCTGGTAGCCGCCAACTACCGCGAGCGGGCATAACCGAACCCAACACCCAGGATCGCCGCGCACTACGGTGAATCAGGTGAGCGCCGACCCCGTTGAGATCCTCCTCCGCTGGCAGGATTCCGGCGCGATCTGGCGGGTCGTAGGGCGCCGACCGGACTCGGTGACCATCGCCCTATACGAATGCACCGGCGGACAGGAAGTGGACCGCTTCACCTCTACCGATCCCGCCCTCCTGCGGTTTCTCGGCGAACGCGCCACCAGCGAGGACTGACCCGCCCGCGGTGAACGGGGTTACGCTGGTTGGCGCTATCGCTTCACGCCCGTCGGCCCGTACGCGGCCGGATCGCCAAGTGAGGAGAGACCATGTCGGCCCCTACCGGACTACCCGCTGGAACCTGGGTCATCGACCCGGCCCATTCCACCCTGCAGTTCTCCGTGCGCCACCTGATGGTGAGCAAAGTACGTGGCCGGTTCACCGATTTCGGCGGCACGCTGGTGGTTCACCCCGACGGCACCGCCGACGCCGATGTCGAGATGAAGGTCGCCTCCGTCACCACCGACAACCCGCAGCGCGACGGCCACCTGGCCACCGCCGACTTCTTCGACGTCGCCAACCACCCGATCGCCACCTTCAAGGCCACCGGTTTCAAGGCGCTGGGAACCGACTTCTCCGTCACCGGTGATTTCACCATCCGCGGCAACACCCACCCGGTCACCCTCGAGGTCGAATTCCTCGGCACCGGCCCCGGTATGGCCGACGCCCCGGTCGCCGGTTTCACCGCGACCGCCACCATCAATCGCCGCGATTTCGGCCTCACCACCGAGATGCCGATGGCCGACGGCGGCGCCGTGATCGGCGACAAGATCCACCTCTCGCTCGACGTCGAGGTCGGCTTGCAGAGCTGACGGCACCGAGCACAGGAGGGCGCATGTCAGGACGACGTTTCCGAGCCGGTCTCGCCGCCGTGCTGTTGGTGCTGGTCGCGGGCTGTGGCTCGGCCACCGACTCGGACACCGAATCCGCCGCCCCGACGGCACCGTCGATCTCGGTCGCGCCGGAGGACGGCGCGACCGAGATCGATCCGCTCGGCCCGGTCCGCGTCAGCACCAGCGACGGGCAGCTCACCGCGGTCACGATGACCAACGAGGACGGCGGTGCCGTCGAGGGCATCCTCACCCCGGACCAGTCGGCGTGGAAACCGTCGGTGCCGCTCGGATACGGCCGCACCTACACCGTCACCGCCGAGGCGGTCACCATCACCGGCAAGGTCGGCCCGATCACCTCGTCGTTCTCCACCCTGGCACCCAACAATCAGACCGAGGTCTCCTTCCGCACCACCGGCGGCACTCCCCTCTCCTCGTCGGGCACCTTCGGCGTCGGCACGGTCATCGTCGCGCATTTCGACGAGGACGTCCCCGATCGCGCCACCGCGGAAAAGTATCTGTCGGTCGCCACCGATCCGCCCGTCACCGGTTCCTGGTACTGGGTCGACAACCGCAACGCCCACTGGCGCCCTCAGAACTACTACACACCCGGCACGGTGGTGACGCTCACGGCCGACATCTACGGCAAGGACCTCGGCGGTGGCCTCTACGGCCAGGAAGACACCAAGACCAGTTTCACCATCGGCGAGTCGCACGTCTCGATCGTCGACGACAACGACAAGCAGGTGCGGGTGTACGAGAACGGCACGCTGGTCAGGACCATGCCCACCTCGATGGGCATGGGCGGCAGCCAGACCGTCGCGGGCAAGACCATCACCTTCTGGACCCAACCCGGGATCTACACCGTGATGGAGAAGGCCAATCCGGTGGTGATGGATTCCTCCACCTACGGCCTGCCGGTGAACTCCCGGCTCGGCTACAAGGAAACCATCGGCTGGGCGACCAAGATCAGCACCGACGGCATCTACCTGCACCAGCTCGACGACACAATCTGGGCGCAGGGCAACACCAATGTCTCACATGGCTGCCTCAATCTCAGTGGCGAGAACGCCCGCTGGTTCTACGATTTCTCCCAACCCGGCGACGTGGTCGAAATCAGGAATACCGGCGGCGCCCCGCTCGAGGTGTGGCAGAACGGCGACTGGAGTGTGCCGTGGGAACAGTGGCAGGCAGGCAGCGCGCTGCGGTGAACGGGGACAACAACTTTCCGGCGTCACCGCGCCGGGGACCACAGCGCGTCGGCAGGCACATCGCCGCCGGCCACCGGGCACCCCGGCGTGGACGCGCCCGCCGAGCCGGGTTGATCATGGCCAGGATGCTCGTGGCGACGACCGCGCTGGCCGTGCTCGCGGGCACCGGCCTGGCCTGGTCGGCCAAGCAGGACTTCGATTCCGGCTTCACCCACTCCACCGCGCTCGGTACCGATGCCCCACGGTCCGGCGGCGGCGCCGTCAATATCCTGCTGATCGGCTTGGACACCCGCAAAGACCTCAACGGCAACGATCTGCCGAAGGAGGTACTCGATCAGTTGCACGCCGGTGACGGCACCGAGGGCGGCTACAACGCGAATTCGCTGATCCTGCTGCATATTCCGGCCGACAAGAGCAAGGTCGTCGCCTTCTCCATCCCGCGCGACGACTACGTTGCGGTGACCGGCATCCCCGGCTACCAGCAGATCAAGATCAAAGAGGCGTACGGCCTGAAAAAGGCGGCGGTACAAGCGAAGTTGATCGAGCAGGGCGAGAAAGATCCGGTGCTGCTCGAGCGCCGTGGCCGCGAGGCCGGACGCGCGTCCATCGTCACCACCGTCCGCAATCTCGTCGGGGTGCCCATCGACCGCTTCGCCGAGATCTCCCTCGCGGGCTTCTACGACCTGGCCACCGCGGTCGGCGGGGTCGACGTGTGCCTGAACAACGCCGTCGACGACAGCGAGTTCTCCGGTGCGGTCTTCCCGGCGGGCACCCAGCACCTCGACGGTTCGCAGGCCCTCGCGTTCGTCCGCCAACGCCACGGCCTGCGCAACGGCGACCTCGACCGCACCCACCGCCAGCAGGCATTCCTCACCTCGGTCGCCAAGTCGCTCAAAGACTCCGGAACGCTGACCAACCTGAGCAAGCTGTCGGCACTGATGGATGTGGCGCACCGCGATGTGGTGCTCTCCAACGGCTGGAATCTGTTCGACTTCGCCCGCGACCTCGGCGCGGCCGGTTCGGTGCCGGTGGAGTTCCGCACGCTGCCGGTGGTGCGCTACGACGTGATCGACGGTCAGGACGTGAATATCGTCGACCCGGCCGCGATCAAACGGGAGGTGCGGGCGGCTTTCGGTCAGGAAGCACCGAAAACCACTACCGCGGCGCCGAGTCCGACGAGCGTGGTCGATGTGCACAATGTGGGCACGGTGAAAGGTCAGGCCGCGGTGCTCTCGGCGGCGCTGACAAGCCGGGGCTACCGCGCGGGCCTGATCGGCAACGGTGATTCGAGTGACGGCCAGTATTCGACCATCACCTACGGCCTCGGTGCCGCCGACGACGCCCGCGCACTGGCCGAACTGCTTGGTGGACTTCCGGTTTCCGCGTCGCCGTCGGTGGAGGACGGGCGCATCCGGGTCGCACTCGGCGCCGACTTCACCCTGCCAACCGAGCTGAGCCCGACGACATCGACGACCGCACCCCCGACCACCACGAAGTCCGGCTCGACACCACTGCCCGACGCGGGAAAACCGCTGTCCACCACCATCGACAGCACCATCCCCTGCGTGAACTGAGCGATTCGGTGACTCGTTCGGCCACCGGAAGATCCAGTGGCCGAACGATTCTCACTCTTCCGGAGCGTCCGGATAGGCCTGCTGCCGGTATCCACCGCGCAGCGTCCCATCCAGATACGCGGCCTTGCAGGCCCGCCGCGCGATCTTTCCGCTCGACGTCCGCGGAATGGACCCCGCGGGCACCAGCAACAGATCCCGCACCATCACCCCGTGCCTGCGTGCGATCGCCGCACGCACCGTATCCGTGATCGGCCCCGGCTCGAGTTTCGCCGCACCCGTACCCCTTTCGGCGACGACCACCAACTGCTCCGCCGCCGGATCGGATGCCGTCCCGGACTCGAGCACCTGTGCGGGCAGTTGCCCCGCCTGCACCGAGAAGGCCGCGATGAAACCGGGCCGAAGGGCCGTACTGGCTTCCTGCGCCGAGTATTCGAGATCCTGCGGATAGTGGTTGCGCCCATCCACGATCACCAGATCCTTCACGCGACCCGTGATGAACAGCTCGCCGTCGTGATAGGCACCGTAATCGCCAGTCCGCATCCACTTCGCGTCATCGGGCGCACCCTCGGCGCGACTGCCGACCGGCATACGCGCGACCCGGTTGTGGAAGGTTTCCGAGGTCTCGTCCGGCCGCCCCCAGTACCCGATGCCCATATTGTCGCCGTGCAACCAGATCTCGCCGACCTCGCCGTCGCGACGCTCGACTCCGGTGCCGGGATCGACGATCACCGCCCACTGCGACCGCGCGACGTGTCCGCACGACACCTGCGCCACCGCGTTCGCGGCATGCTCGTCGCACTCCACCATCCGGCCATCGTTCAACTGCCCGCGATCGACATAGACCACCCGCGCCTCGTCGTCGCGCTTGGTCGCCGACACGAACAGCGTCGCCTCGGCCATCCCGTAGCACGGCTTGATCGCGGTCTTGGACAGACCGTACGGCGCGAATGCCTCGTTGAACTTGCGCATCGAGGACACCGACACCGGCTCACTGCCGTTGATCAGACCGATCACATTCGACAGGTCGAGGGACTCATCACCCTTGGGCAACCCGCGCATCGCCGCATGCTCGAACGCGAAATTCGGTGCCGCCGAATAGATTTCGGCGCCATCGGCCTGGGCGGCCAGCTCCTTGATCCAGCGCGCGGGCCTACGCACGAACGCGCTCGGCGACATGATGGTGATGAACTTGCCACCGATGGTCGGCAGGATCACCGTGAGCAGCCCCATGTCGTGGAACAGCGGCAGCCAGGTGACCCCGCGCGCGTTCTCGGTGATCCCGATGGCATCGATCATCTGCAGCAGGTTGGTCCCCACCGAGCGGTGGGTGATCTCGACACCGGCGGGCACCCGAGTGGATCCGGAGGTGTACTGCAGGTAGGCCACACTGTCGATATTGATGTCGGGCCTGCGCCAGCGCGTGCCGACCGTGTCGGGAATCGCCTCGACCGCGATGATTCTCGGCCGTTGCGCGGCGGGCTGTTCGCGGAAGAAGTTGCGCACCCCCGCGGCCGCGCTGCCGACAGTGAGCACCGCGGCGGGTTCGCAGTCGCCGAGGACGGCGTGCAGCCGGTCGCTGTGGCCCTGCTCCTCCGGATCGAACAGTGGCACAGCCACATTCCCCGCGTACACCGCCGCGAACAGTGCGACGACATAGTCGAGGCCCTGCGGCGCCAGCACCGCCACCCGGTCGCCGGGCTCGGTCACCTGCTGCAATCGCGCGGCCACGGCGCGCAGCCGCACACCGAATTCGCGCCAGGTCAGTTCCTGGTACTCCCCCTCACGTTCGGTCGAATAGTCGATGAAGCGATAGGCCAGGTCGTCCCCGTTGGCCTCGCTGTGTTTGTCGACGAAGTCGATCAAGGTCTGATCACCGGGAATCTTGATAGTCCCCAGTTCGTCTACATAGTCGTCGAAGGTCTCGCCGATCATTCCCAATCCTTTTCAACGCACATTGACCAGTACCCGCCTTGGATGGGCGAATCGTCAATACCGCCCGAACGAGATCGCCACGTTGTGACCGCCGAAACCGAAGGAGTTGTTCACCGCGTAATCGATGCGACCGCGCCGCGCCTGACCCGACACCACGTCCAAATCGATAGCGGGGTCCTGATTGTCCAGATTCAGGGTGGGCGGAATGATGCTGTCGCGCACGCTGAGCACGGTCAGCACCGATTCGAGTGCACCGACCGCCCCGATCGAATGCCCGAGTGCCGATTTCGGCGCGTACACCGAGGCGTGCGAGCCGATCGCCTTGCTGATCGCATTCGCCTCGGCGGTGTCACCGATCGGGGTCGCGGTGGCGTGGGCGTTGATGTGGGTGACGTCGGTGCGGCTGATCCCGCCTGTCTGCATCGCCCGTGTCATCGCCCGCGCGGCGCCGGTGCCCTCGGGATCCGGTGCCACGAGGTGGAATCCATCGGAGGTGACGCCGGCGCCGAGCAGTCGCGCGTGAATCGTCGCGCCACGCGCCTTGGCGTGCTCCTCGGTCTCGATCACCATCATCGCGCCCGCCTCGCCGAAGACGAACCCGTCGCGGTCGGCGTCGAAGGGACGCGAGGCCGCCTTGGGATCATCGTTGCGGGTACTCATGGCCCGCATCTGCGTGAACGCCGCGATCGGCACCGCCTGGATGGACCCCTCCACACCACCGGTGACCACCATGTCGGCGTCACCCATCACGATCATCCGCCACGCGTTGGCGATGGCCTCAGAACCCGACGAGCAGGCCGAAACCGGTGTGGAAACCCCGGCTCGCGCGCCCAATTCGATGCCGACACAGGCCGCGGGGCCGTTGGGCATGATGGCCTGCACGGTCAGCGGTGAGACCTTGCGGTAGCCGCCGTTGCGGAGCCGATCGCGGGCGTAGATCAGCGATTCCGCGCCGCCGAGGCCGGTACCGATCGAGACGCCGAGCCGATCGCGGTCCACTTCGGGGCTGCCCGCGTTGCGCCACACCTCGCGGCCGAGGACCACGGCCATCTGTTCGACGTAGGACAGTTTGCGCGCCTCTTCGCGGGTGAGCGAGAGGGCGGGCGACACCTTCAGGTGGCCGCCGATCCGCACCGGCAGTTCGAAGTCGTCGATGAAGGAGTCTTCCAAGACGTCGATCCCGCTCTCGCCGTTGAGCAGACCCTTCCAGGTCGAGTCGACGTCGCCCGCGATCGACGTGGTCGCCGCCAGGCTCGTGACCACGATGTCCGTCATAATTTTTCGCTCACTCTCTCTAGCTATGCCACGACTGAACGGGAACCGCTGATGGAGCTGAACTGGTGGAGCGTATATGCACTCGGCGCGACGCGCCCAAATTCTTCGAACAGTGCGCAAAGCACCGTGTCGTTTCCAGGCGACATGCGCCGGGTCTATTGTGACGACGGGCAACACTACCGGACCGACGCAACTCTCGCTTTTCACTTAACGGAAAGGGCAACGAGCGTGGCCAGGAACCTGACCCAACTGGAACTACTGATCGAGCTGGAACCCATCGCCGCGAGCAATGTAAACCGGCATCTGTCGATGACCAAGGACTGGCACCCGCACGATTATGTGCCGTGGGACCGTGGCTGCAACTTCGCGGCCATGGGCGGAATCGACTGGGACCCAGAACAATCCGCGCTCAGCGAGCTCGCCAAGGCGGCGATGGTCACCAACCTGCTCACCGAGGACAACCTGCCCTCCTACCACCGTGAGATCGCCGAGAACTTCTCCAAGGACGGCGCCTGGGGCACCTGGGTCGGTCGCTGGACCGCCGAGGAGAACCGGCACGGGATCGTGCTGCGCGACTACCTCGTGGTGACCCGCGGGGTCGACCCGGTCGCGCTCGAGCAGGCGCGAATGATCCACATGACCAACGGGTATTCGACGATGGCCGTGGTGGGCGACAAGGCGCCGGACTTCGACATCCGCACCTCGTCCAGCGCCGGATTCCTGTTCTCCGTCGCCTATGTGACCTTCCAGGAACTGGCCACCAGGGTCAGCCACCGCAATACCGGTCGCGTCTGCGACGATCCGCTCGCCGACCGCATGCTCGCCCGCATCGCCGCCGACGAGAACCTGCACATGATCTTCTACCGCAATCTGTGCGCCGCTTCGCTCGATCTGGCCCCCGACCAGACCATCGAGGCGATCAACACCATCGTGCAGAACTTCCAGATGCCCGGCGCAGGCATGCCCGGCTGGCGGCGCAACGGCGTGCTGATGGCCAAGCACGGTATCTACGACCTGCGCCAGCACTTGGAGGAGGTGCTGCTGCCGGTGCTGCGCAAGTGGAACATCTTCGAGCGCAACGATTTCGGTGTACGTGGCGAGCGGGCGCGCGAGGATCTGGCGGCGTTCCTCGAGCGGCTGCGCGGGGAGGTGCTGCGCTTCGAGGAGCAACGAGATCGCTCACTGGCGCGGGCGGCGAAACGCCAGCACCAATCGGTCTGATCGACTCCGGCCCGGCCGCTACCGGGCCGGATCGCGGCGCGCGTCGTTCTTGTTGCGATACATCGCCGCGTCGGCGGCGTGCACCAATTCGTCTACGGCACCGGGCAATTGCTCGAAGAAGGCGGCACCGATACTGGCGCCGACGGCGAGCACGTGCCCGTCCACCTCTAGCGGCTCAGTAAGGGCGGACAGCAGCTTGTCGACCAGCCGCGCCAATTGTGCTTCACCGGAACAATTTTCGACCAGAACGAGGAATTCGTCACCGCCGATGCGAGCGGCGAGCGCCTCGTCCGGGCGCACCGCGTCGCGCATCCGGTCGGCCACGATCTGGAGGACGCGGTCCCCGACCATGTGCCCCCACAGGTCGTTGATCTCCTTGAAACCGTCGAGGTCGAGATAGCACACCCCGATCGGAGGTTGCGCTTCGGCAAGCCTTTTGAACAGGTGCGGGCGGTTCGGCAAACCGGTGAGTGCGTCGTGGTTGGCGTCGTGCCACAGGCGGTCGGCGAGCTGCTTGCGCTCGGTGACATCGACCGCGACGCCGATCAGGAACTCGATACCGCCGTCGGTGCCCCGCACCGCCGACATCGACAGGTCGATCGCGGTGACCCGGCCATCGGTGTGCAGATGCTCGGTCTCGGTGCGGAAGCTGTCGGATTCGCCCGCGACCATGCGCTGGAGTTGCTCGAACGCGAAGTTCAGGTTCTGCGGGCCGAGGATGTCGGCGACGGTCCGGCCCGGCATCGTCTCCGGGGTCCGGCCGAGCATCTGGGCCATGGTGGCATTGCAGTTCACCACCTGACCCGACATATCGACAGTGCCGATACCCACCAGGGCGCCGTCGAAAACCGCCTCGAAACGGGCCTCCGACAGCGCCCTGCGGGTCTCAGCCTCCTGTGCCGCTGCGAGCACCGCCGCCAGCGTGGCCTCCTGCTCGGCCAGCGCAGTCGCTCGCAACGCCGCGGTGAAGCCGGCCGCGAAGTCGGCGGCCAGGCCGATCGCCCGGTCCCGGATTCGCGGCAGGGCAGGGTCGGCCGGGCCGTCGGCAGCGATCTCGACCAGGTCGGCGCAGATCACCCGCACCGAACGGCTGACCGCCGACGGATCACGATAGTTGGCGGCGACCAGCATCCGAGCGGCGCGGCGCGCGATATCGGGATCCTCCCCGCCGCGCGCCGCGTCGATCAGACCGGTACACAGGGCGGCCAGCATCTCTTCGACCTGGGAGCGGTTGAGGGTAGGAGCTACAACGCCGTCGAGGGCATCCGCCCACCGCTGCGCCAGCTCCCACGACCCCACTGCTTCATCCACCTGTCATCGTCTGTCGCACCGCCATGCCAGGCGGCTTACACTTTGATCGCGACCCCGCCCATACCGAGCGAACGGCCTGGCTTCTCGTGCTGATCGCGCTCGGACTCGGGCCGCCACAACGGCAGCTCGACAACGCCGGGCTGGACCGAATCCCATCCCTCGAACAAGGCGACGATCTCATCCTTGGTCCGGAAATGAATACCGACCTTGGATTGGTTCACCGAGTGCGTTCCCAGTTTACCGGCGTCGTCGGGCCGAAGCTCGGAGGTGAGATGTGAAATGGCTATGAAACTACCCGGCGCCACCACCTCGCGGAGCGCGGATACCTTGCCGACCGGATCATCGGTGTCGGGCACCAGATGCAGCACCGCGATCAGCAGCAATCCCACCGGCTGGTCGAAGTCGATCAGCCCGGTCTCGCGCACCGCGGCGACGAGGTCGCCGGATTTGCGTAGATCGGCCTCGATCGCACCGGCGCGCTCATTGCCCTGCAAGATGGTTCGCGAATGGGCGACCGCCACCGGGTCGATGTCGACGTAGAGCACCCGCGCCTCTGGGTCGAGCTCGTGCACGATCTCGTGCACATTGCCCGCGGTGGGGATGCCCGACCCGATGTCGAGGAACTGCCTGATTCCCGAGTCGAGCATGAAGCGGACAGCACGGCGCAGGAAGGCGCGATTGCTCAGCGCCAACCGCGGTAGGTCGGGGACGAGCGTGGTAGCCATCTCCGCGGCGTCTCGGTCGACCGCGAAGTTATGCGAGCCGCCGAGCAACGCGTCGTACATCCGAGCCGGACTTGGATGCTGCATATCGACACCTTCAGGCGCCCATACCGGCCGATCCATCGAATTCCCCTGTCTGCCATTACCGCCCTGCGACCTCGCAACCCGCGATGACGCCACCCGCATCGTAGACGGCGGCACCGACATCGGCGCGGCTATCAAATTAGCGAAGGTCATGTACTTAACTAACGGGGCCGTATGGCTGGGCAGCCGGGGCCGTATGGCTGGGCAGGATGAAAGGTCCGATCCCCGGGAACATCTACTCCTCGGGGCCGTACGGCTGGGCCCAGAGGGGCGCTACGTCCGGGGTCATAGTGGCGACTACCGGGATGCCGGCGGCCAGGAAATTGTCCAGGGCTCGGCGCATGTGGTCAGCGGAGGTGATGAGGACAGCCTTGGTCACGCCGAGCGCTTCCATCATGCGCGCCGAGAACGCGGCGTTCTGCACGGTGGAACCGGCTTCGGTTTCCGGATGCAGCCGCTGCCTGGCGACACCGTGAATAGTGAGCCAGTCGGCCATCACCTGAGCCTCGGTGACACCGTTGCGCGGATTGCCGCCGGTCACGATGACTGGGGAAGCAGGTGACATATAGGCCTGAATCAGGGCCGCGTGCAAGCGATTACCCAGTTCGGGTCGCATCGTGCCATCCGGCAGCAGGCCGTATCCGAGCACCACGATCGCGGTCTCGGGTCCGTAGGTGGCGGGCAGCTCGATCCCGGCGAGGCCGGCGACCGAACCGACCGCGCCGACCAACGGGTCAGCAGCGGGCGCCGCGATGGCGGGTGGCGCGGTCGCTACCGCGCCGATCAACGCGGCGGGCAGCACGAGGGCTGCCGCACAACGACGCAGTGTCTGGTGAGTGAAGAGCCAGTCCATGGTTACCTCCCGAAGCGACGTCGAATCATCGTCGCTCACCAGGACCACCGACATGCCGGTTTCTGAAATGTTGATGGTTCGGACTGCAGTACCCGGTCCGGGAGGTCTTTGGAACGCAAAAAGGCCCCCAACCAATGGTTGAGGGCCTTTCGCAATGATGTTCCGGCAGTGTCCTACTCTCCCACACCCTGTCGAGTGCAGTACCATCGGCGCAGGTGGCCTTAGCTTCCGGGTTCGGAATGGGACCGGGC
>NZ_JBHZBG010000020.1:0-44593 GCF_042754695.1 Nocardia sp. NPDC059195
TCCGTTGAAGACTCTCAACCAACCCCGAAGGGTCAATCAGAATAATCTAAAGACTAGAGTCCGAAAACCTAGCAAAGCCAAACACCAGCAAAAAAGTTTCGCTGTTGTTTATGTCCAACCTCCCACGACCGGGGGGTACGCGAAGGTTGGAACCAATAATAATTATTGGCACTGACATTCATCGACACACTATTGAGTTCTCAAAGAACACACGCACACACTTCTACCCACAACATCTAGTAGGGGTTTCGGTGAGGCAAGGGTTCAAACTTAGCTCAGACAACCCGCCGGAAGCAAATCCGACCGGAGTTCCTCTGAACACATGATCAGTCAGGCGCTCAACGTCCTACCTCGTGTCTCACCCGCTTGGCGGCTGAGTCGGTGTCCGTGTCGCTCTGACTCGAATAAAGTTACGTGCCGACAAACACGAAGTCAAATCGGCTGGTCAAGGGCGGTTTCCAAGCAGCAGGCCGGTGGTGAACCAACCCGGCGCCGCCGCGGTGAAGCGGTGGCGATCCCATTGTCCCGCGCCTGCGGGGATTGTGCCGACTACCGGGGTCTCGGTGACGCGCGGAAGATCATCGCGATTGCACTGGGCGGCGAGGTCGGGGTCGGTCGGCCAAGAGCCGATGACCAAGCCGGCGCAGGGAACACCGGCCGCGGCGAGCGTGCGGGTGGTGAGTTCGCTGTGGTTGAGGGTGCCGAGTCCGGCCGCGGCGACAACCAGCACCGGGGCACCGATCTTCTGCGCGAGGTCGAGCAGGGTGAACTCCCCCATCCGGACCAGCAGGCCGCCCGCGCCTTCGACCAGCACCAGGTCGGCGTCGCCGAGCGAATCGACGCCGGCGACGGTGTCGCTCAGAGTTGGTAGCGGCATCCCCGCGCGGCGTGCGGCGGTGTCGGGAGCGAGCGGTTCCGGGTAGCGGGCGAGCTCGAGGGTGCGGGTTACCCCGCTCAGGCGGGTGATCTCGGCGAGGTCGCCGGGTTCGCCGGGGGCGATGCCGGTCTGGGCGGGTTTGCAGACCGCGACGGTGCGGCCCGCGGCCTGTGCGGCGGCGGCCAGTGCCGCGGTGACGACGGTTTTGCCGACGTCGGTCGAGGTTCCACTGATCAGCAGGACAGTCATGCCGTCACCGATTCCTTGCCGCGGGCCGACGCGAGAACATCGCCGAGTACCTCAGCGATGGTCTCGAGTTCGGCGGAAGTGAGGTCGGCACGGGCGGTGAGACGCAGCCGTGAGGTGCCTTCGGGAACCGAGGGCGGGCGGAAGCAGCCGACGTCGAGACCGCGAGCGCGGCAGGCCTGCGCGGCATCGAACGCCACCTGGGCTTCGCCGAGAACCACCGAGACCACCGCGGAATCAGGGTCGGGCACTCCGGCGATCCGGGCGATGTCGGCGGCGCGGTCGAGGACGCGGCCGGCCATCGCGGGATCGCGGCGCAGCAGTGCGAGGGCGGCGCGCGCCGCACCGACCGCGGCGGGCGCGAGCCCGGTGTCGAAGATGAAGGTGCGGGCAGCGTCGATGAGGTGGGCGCGGATCCTGGCATCGGCCAGGACTACCCCGCCCTGGGCGGCGAATGCCTTCGACAGGGTCGCGGTGACGACGAGGTCGGGTTCGCCGGCCAAGCCCAGCTCGTGCACGAGTCCGCGTCCGCCTGCGCCGCGCACACCGAGTCCGTGGGCCTCGTCGACGATCAGGATGGCGCCGTTCGCCCGGGTGACGCGATGGAGATCGGCCAGTGGCGCGAGGTCGCCGTCGGCGCTGAAGATCGAATCGGTGAGGACCAGCGCGCGCTCCTCGGTGCGGTCGGCGAGCAGCCGCTCGACCGCGGCGACATCGCGGTGCGGTGCGATCGCGACCCTGGCGCGGGAGAGCCTGCACGCGTCGACCAGCGAGGCGTGCGAGCCCGCGTCGGAGACCACGAGAGTGCCGCGTCCGGCCAGTGCGGTGACCACACCCAGGTTGGCGGCATAGCCGGTGGCGAAGACCAATCCTGTTTCGGCGCCGACGAATTCGGCCAGTTCGGCCTCGAGAAGCGCGTGCTCGGCGGTCGTTCCGGTGACCAGCCGGGATCCCGTGGCCCCCGCTCCCCACCGACGCACGGCCTCGATCGCACCCTCGACGACCTCGGGGTGCCGGTGCAGGCCCAAGTAGTCGTTGGAGGCAAGGTCGATCGCGGGCGACTCAGCGGCACGCACGCGCAAGTGCCTGCGTAGCCCGGCGTCGACCCGTTCGGCCGCACGCTCGTCCAACCAGCTCAACGGATCCGTACTCACAGTTGAGCAGCATACTTGAACACCGTTCAGGACGGTTGGCCGCGCACTCATCCGAGCGCTGCCATTACTACGGTCGGCATAACTCCGGTACCTCTCGACCAGGCGGTCACATGAGCGACGATGTCACCGTGGTGCGAACGGCCCCGGCGGTTCATGCGACCGAGGCCTTCACCGCCGCGCGCACGGCCTCGGTGATGGTGGCGATGTCGGCCGTGCTGCTGATGAACGGGGGCATCGTGTAGATGAGGTTGCGGAACGGGCGTAGCCAGGCGCCCGCGTCGACGGCGGCATCGGTCGCGGCGCGCATGTCGACGGGTTCATCGAGTTCGACGACGCCGATCGCACCGAGCACACGAACCTCGGCGACGCCGGGCAGCTCGGCGAGCGGCTCGAGGCCTGCCAGTAGTTCGGACTCGATCCTGGCCACCTCCCCCTTCCAGTCTCGCGAGCGCAGCAACTCGATCGAGGCGACCGCGACGGCGCAGGCCAGCGGATTGCCCATGAAGGTCGGCCCGTGCATCAGCCCGCCGTGCGCCGCACTGATCGTCTCGGCGATCCGCGTGCTGCACAATGCTGCGGCCAAGGTGAGATAACCGCCGGTCAGCGCCTTGCCGACACACATCACGTCCGGCGCGACGCCTGCATGGTCGGCGGCGAACAGTGCACCGGTGCGGCCGAATCCGGTGGCGATCTCGTCGAACACGAGTAGGACGTCGTTGTCGTCGCAGATCCGGCGTAGTTCGGCGAGGTAGCGCGGGTCGTGCCAGCGCATGCCGCCCGCGCCCTGCACGACCGGTTCGACGATCACCGCGGCCAGCTCGTCGCGATGGGTGGCGACCGCGCGTTCGAGCACGGCGACGTAGTCGGGTTCGAAGTCGCGCGGCGGCGCGGGGACGAAGACCTGCTCGGTGAGGACGTCGGTCCACAGCGAGTGCATACCGCCGTCGGGGTCGCAGACGCTCATCGGCGTGAAAGTGTCGCCGTGGTATCCCCCGCGCCAGGTGAGCAGACGGTTCTTCGCCGGGCGCCCGACACTGCGCCAGTACTGCAGGCACATCTTCGTCGCGACCTCGACCGAGACCGAGCCGGAATCGCAGAGGAAGACCTTGTCCAAGCCGGCGGGCGTCAGTTCGACCAGCAATTGGGCCAGACGGGTGGCCGGTTTGTGGGTGAGGCCGCCGAACATCACGTGACTCATCCGCCGCGATTGCGCGAGTAGGGCCGCGTCCAGGACGGGGTGGCAGTAGCCATGGACGGCCGCCCACCACGAGCTCATCCCGTCGACGAGTTCGCGGCCGTCGGCGAGAGTGAGTCGCGTGCCCGCCGCACTGGCCACGACCAGCGGCTCGGTGGTCGCGGGAAATCCGCCGTAGGGATGCCAGACGTATTCGGCATCGAGGGCGGTGATCTGCTCGGGGCTCAGGTCCACAGGTTTCCTCGTCGTCGCCCGGGGCTGCCGAGACGACAGCCTTGAACGCCGTTCAAGTTATCACCTGCCGTCGCTCGCGGACCTGGCGTCGGAGTGATTCGCGATCACGGCAGGCAGCCGAGCCAGCGCGTTACGGAGCATGACCACCGAGTCAGCGCCGAGTTCGGCGGCGATCGTCTGTTCGATGCGCGCCAGGAGCTGCCCGCCCAGCGCCACCGCATCCCGCCCTCTTGCCGTGAGGAGGATCAACCGCGCGCGCCGGTCGGCAGGGTCGGATGTGCGCTCGACATATCCGGACTTTTCCAGGTGCGTGACCAGCTCCCCCATCGACTGTTGGGTCATCCCGGCGGCCTCGGCCAATTCGGTCACCCGAGATCCGCCGGGCGCCAGGTACCGGAATACCGGGTAGTGCGCGGGGCGCAGGTCGGTGCCCAGCTCCGCGCGCAGCAACGGATTCAGCGCGCGCTCGTACGCATCGGCAGCCTGGACGAGAAGCTTCAACAATGAGGACCGCTCGGGCATTGACATAATAGGAAGGTTACCTTTATACCTGGAGTATGGCTGACATCGGTACGGTCCTCACTTTCCGTGACGGGAGTCGGGTCACTCTCGTCGATCGCGGCACCGACGCGCAGGGCCCCTTCCTGCTCCTCGAACACCGCACAGCGAAAATCGGCAGGCAAGCAGGCCCGCACTGGCATCCCGAGCTCGCTGAAACCTGGACCATTCGCACCGGCCGGGTGCGGTTTCGCATCGATGGGGAAGAGGTGGTGGCCGGGCCTGGCGACTCCGTCACCGCCGCACCGCGCGTCGTGCACGAGTTCTGGAACGAAGCGAACGACACCGTGATGGAACATCTGATCCGGCCGCCGCTGCACCACTGGGAGATGTTCGCGTTCTGGAGTGGCCTGGACAACGCGGGCAAGACGACGTCGAACAGACTCCCCCGCAACCCGCTAGCCCTCGGGCTGCTGTGGGAGTACGGAGACGGTTATCTCGTCGGTCCGCCCGTATTCCTGCAGCGGCTGATCCTCGGCGGATTGGCCCGGCTCGCGCGCCGCACGGGCTACGCCCGGCAACTGGTCGCGGCCACCTCCGCCTGAGCAGCGGTCAGCGAGCACCCAGTCACATCGTGCGCGGCGCGGCCATTGGTTCCATTACTGTCGTAGCATGTCGAGCCCGAACGACCGACCCGAGGTGTGGCCGGGCACCGCGTATCCGCTCGGCGCTACCTACGACGGCGGGGGCACGAACTTCTCGGTGTTCTCCGAAGTCGCCACGCAGGTCGAGCTCTGCCTGATCGCCAAGGACGGCTCCGAGACCCGCATCGACCTCGACGAAGTCGACGGTTATGTCCGGCACGCCTATCTCCCCTCCGTCACGCCGGGTCAGCGCTACGGCTTTCGCGTCCACGGCCCGTACGATCCGGAGCTCGGATTGCGCTGCGATCCCAGCAAACTGCTGCTCGACCCGTATGGGAAGGCGTTCGACGGCGAGTTCGTCAACGACCCCTCGCTCTATACCTACGGGCTGGATTCGCTGGGCCACACGATGACCGGGGTGGTGATCAACCCGTTCTTCGACTGGGGTCCCGACCGGCCGCCGCACCGGCCCTATCACGAGACGGTGATCTACGAGGCGCACGTCAAGGGCCTGACGATGACGCACCCGGATATCCCGGAGGATCTGCGCGGCACCTACGCGGGCCTGGCGCATCCGGCGATCATCGGACATCTGAAATCGTTGGGCGTCACCGCGATCGAGCTCATGCCGGTGCACCAGTTCTTCCACGATCACGTACTCACCGATCAGGGTTTGCGTAACTACTGGGGCTACAACAGCATCGGGTATCTCGCGCCGCACAACCAGTATTCGGCCCGGCCGCGTGGCGATGGTGCGGTGGCGGAGTTCAAGGCGATGGTGCGTGCGATGCATGCCGAGGACATCGAGGTGATTCTCGACGTCGTCTACAACCACACCGGCGAGGGCAACCACAACGGGCCGGTACTGAGCCTGCGCGGCATCGACAACGCGGCCTACTACCGGCTCGACGAGACCGACCCCGAGCACTACAAGGACTACACCGGCACCGGCAACAGCCTCAATGTCCGGCATCCGCACACGCTGCAGCTGATCATGGATTCGCTGCGGTACTGGATTCTGGACATGCACGTCGACGGCTTCCGCTTCGACCTCGCCGCGACTCTGGCGCGCGAATTGCACGATGTGGACCGGCTTTCCGCGTTCTTCGACCTGGTGCACCAGGATCCGGTGGTCAGTCAGGTCAAGCTCATCGCCGAACCGTGGGACGTCGGCGAAGGCGGCTACCAGGTCGGCAACTTCCCCAGTCTGTGGACCGAGTGGAACGGCAAATACCGGGACACGGTGCGTGATTACTGGCGTGGGGAGCCCGCGACGTTGGGCGAGTTCGCCTCGCGGCTCACCGGGTCGTCGGATCTGTACGAGTCGACGGGGCGCAGGCCGGGCGCCAGCATCAACTTCGTCACCGCGCACGACGGCTTCACGCTACGAGACCTGGTGTCCTACAACGAGAAGCACAATGACGCCAATGGCGAGGGCAATCGGGACGGCGAAAACCACAATCGATCGTGGAACTGCGGGGTCGAAGGCGAGACCGATGATTCCCGAGTCCTCGCGCTGCGTGCTCGTCAGCAACGGAACCTGCTGGCCACGCTGATCCTGAGTCAGGGCACGCCGATGCTGGCCCACGGCGACGAGATCGGACGCACTCAGCTCGGCAACAACAATGTGTACTGCCAGGATTCGCCGCTGGCGTGGATGGACTGGTCGCTGGCGAAGACCAATGCCGACCTGCTCGCGTTCACCCGGGCCGTGATCACGTTGCGCACCGAGCATCCGATCTTCCGGCGGCGCCGTTTCCTGGCCGCCGGTCCGAGCGACGACCAGGGTCACCGGCGCGAAATCGCCTGGTTCACACCCGCGGGCACCGAGATGACCAACGACGACTGGGACAGCGGCTTCGGGAAGTCACTGGCCGTGCTGCTCGACGGCGACGGCATCGCCGAACCGGGTCCGCGTGGTGAGCGCATCACCGACGACTCGTTCCTGCTGTGCTTCAATGCGCACGACGACGCGATCGATTTCGTGCTGCCCGACCCGGAGTTCGGTGCGCAATGGTCGCTCGCCCTGGATTGTTCGACCCCGACCGGCGCGGCCGACGCGGTGTACGCCGCCGCGGCGACGCTGCCGGTTGCCAGCCGCTGCCTGCTAGTACTGCGCCGAACCGCCTAGCCGCCGAGCGAGACGATGACCGAGACCTATGTGACCGACCCGCTGACCATGCTGCATCGCGCACCCGTACGGGCCGGCACGGTGCGCAGCACCTACCGATTGCAGCTACGCCCCGACGCGCTCACCTTCGCCGACGCCCGCGCCATCGCCGAATACCTACAGCAGCTCGGCATCTCACACCTGTACCTGTCGCCGATCCTGACCGCGACGCACGGGTCGACGCACGGTTACGACGTCACCGATCCGACCACGGTCTCGGCCGCGCTCGGCGGCCCGACGGGACTCAAGGCGCTCTCCGACGAAGTGCGTAGTCGCGGCATGGGATTGATCGTCGACATGGTGCCCAACCATGTGGGTGTCGCTGATCCGCGGCAGAATCCGTGGTGGTGGGATGTGCTGCGCAACGGCCAGAAGTCGCCGTACGCCAAGTATTTCGACATCGACTGGAGCTCGGGTAACGGCGCGGGCGGGCGGCTGGCGTTGCCGGTCCTGCAGAACGAGAACGACCCGGCCGCGCTGACCGTCGACCGGTCGGGGGCGGAGCCGATGCTGGCGCTGCACGATCTGCGATTCCCGATCGCGGCGGGTACCGACGGCGACAACGCGCTGCGCATCCATGACCGCCAGCACTACCGGCTGGTGAGCTGGAAGGCGGGAGTGTGCACATATCGGCGGTTCTTCGCGGTGAGCAGTCTGGCCGCGATCCGGCAGGAAGACCCGGAAGTATTCGAGGCGACGCACCGGGAGCTGGCGGCCTGGTGCGAACACGATCTGATCGACGGTGTCCGGATCGACCATCCGGACGGATTGTCGTATCCGAGTGCGTATCTCACCCGGCTGCGCAGGCTGATCGGGCCGCAGCGGTTGCTGCTCATCGAGAAGATCCTCGCCAATCGCGAGCCCCTCGACGCGACGCTGCCGGTCGACGGAACCACCGGCTATGACGCGCTGGCCGATCTCGGCGGGGTACTGATCGATCCGGCGGGTGAGTCGACGCTGACCGAGCTGTCCCAGCACGTCGCGGGGCATGGTAGCGACCGGGCCTGGTTCGGCGAGACCGAGCACCGGATCAAGCGGGCTGTGGCCGAAACCATTCTGGCGCCGGAGATCCGGCGATTGGTCGCCGCGATCAAACGCGACGGCAATGCGGGCAGTTTCGACACCCTCGCGGTGAGCAACGCGACCATCGAGGTGCTGGCTTTCATGCCGGTGTACCGGGTGGATTACGCGCCGCTGGCCGGGATGACGGCCGCGGTCGTGGCGGAGGTGGAGAAGCGCAATGCCGAACTGACGGCGCCACTTTCGGTACTGGTGACCGCGCTGTCGGTGGGTGGTGAAGCGGCGCGGAGGTTCTCGCAGGTGTGCGGGGCGATCACCGCCAAGTCGGTCGAGGACACCATGTTCTATCAGGGTGCGCGGCTGGTGTCGTTGCAGGAGGTCGGCGGGAATCCGGCGCGATTCGGCCATTCCGTCAACGACTTCCACCTGTCCAACAGCGAACGCGCGCAGCGCTGGCCCGCGACAATGACGACGATCTCGACCCACGACACCAAGCGTGGCGAGGATGTGCGCGCCCGGATCGGGGTGCTGTCACAGGTCGCCGAGGTCTGGTCGCAGCGGGTTCGAGGCTGGCTCGAGACCACCCCCGCGCCCGACGGTGCGACGGCATTGTTCTTGTTGCAGAACATGTTCGGGGTGTGGCCTGCCGACGGCCGGCCTGCCTCGTCGGTGCCCGGCCTGCGAGATCGGCTGCACCTGTTCGCGGAGAAGTCCATTCGCGAGGCCGGGACCAAGACGTCGTGGGAAGAGCCCGACGGGGAGTTCGAATCGGCGGTGCACGGCTGGCTCGACGCGGTGATCGACGGGCCGGTCGGCACCGGCATCGGCGACTTGGCGCATGAGCTCGCGCCGCACGCATGGTCGGACGCGGTGGCGCAGAAGCTCTTGCAGCTGGGCGCGCCGGGGATTCCCGATATCTACCAGGGCACCGAGTTGTGGGAGGACTCCCTCGTAGACCCCGACAATCGGCGGCCGGTCAACTTCGCGACCCGGGTGGGGATGCTCCAATCACTCACCGACACACCGACTCTGGATACCACTGGGGCGGCGAAGATGTGGGTGGTCGCCTATGCGCTGTGGTTACGCAGGGAGCGGCCGGAGTGCTTCGTCGGCGGGATGTATCGGCCGCTCTATGCCAGCGGTGAGCACGCGCAACGGTTCATCGCCTATGGGCGGGGTCCCGCGGGAGAAGCGCCGGAGGTGATCGTGGCGGCGACCAGGCATTCGGTCGGGCTCGGCACGACGGGCTGGCTCGACACCACTTTGCCGTTGCCACAAGGGAATTGGACTGACCGACTCACCGGAATCAGCTATTCGGGTAGTGCTCGGGTGGACAAACTGTTCGCCCGCCTGCCTGTCGCACTGCTGGTGCGCTGAACAGCGCGATGGCGCTCCACAGCGCTGCTGCCGCGGCAGCAGTCGTGGGCCAGAGCGACGGGTCTCGTACGCGGTCCGGGAGGCCGGGCACAAGCGGAGGGACCGACGCAGCGTGCGTCGGTCCCTCGTATCGGCTCAGCCCCTGTGTCCAGCTCAGCGGCCTCGGCGTAGACCCAGGTACTGAAGGGCGGCGAAACCGCCGACGGTCACCGACTGCATCACCGCCCACACCGCACCCACCGTGGTGAGACCGAGTGCGCCGGTCACCAGCGCGGCAAGGCTGGCCACGACCCAGGCGGTGTTGCCCATCGCCACCACCGACGCCGCGGCACGGTTGACGGGCGCCGATCGGCTGACGACCGCGACGGCGAGGCCGTAGACGGTGAGGAAGGCGCCGATCGCGAGGCCGACGCCGGCCTCGAGGCCGAGTAGCCGTTCCAGCGGTTGCGCCAGTGCCAGATAGGCCAGGCCGTTGGCGGTGGTGACGACGGCGTCCAGGCGCAACGACAGCCGCAGCAGGTTCTCGCCGGAGGCGAACAGTGCGGACAGGCGGGATGGGGCGGTGGTGGTCATGGCTGATCTCCTCGGCTGCGAAAGGGGTTAGGCGAGTGCGCCTGTCAGGTGGTGGTGGGGACCTGGTCGAGGAAGCCGTAGACGCTGTCGATGCGGCCGTCGGTGAGGACGGCGACGTCGAAGCCGATCACTACGGCGGGGGCGTCGGCAGGGCCGAGGCCCCAGGTGAAGCGGACCTGGTCGTGATGGGCGTCGACCGGGCCTGCCAGGGTGAAGGTCCAGTCGGGGAACTGGGACTGCACTCCCGCGATGGCGGCCTCGAGCTCGGCATGACCGGTGACCGCGACCAACGGATCGACGTAGCGGGCGTCCGGGGTGAACAGACGGGCGACCGCGGAGCGGCGGGCGGCGGGCTCGCGGGTGTTCCAGGCTTCCAGGTACTGTGCGACGACGGTGTTCATCTCGACCTCCGAAATGGGCTTTGAGCTGGTATTTCGCGGGTTGTTCCTGCGATGACACCAACGTTATGGCGCGAGGGGGGTCGGTCGAATCAGTCGCCTATAGGTACTTTTTCCGACGCGACTACTGCCGATACCGGTACGGCGATACGGTGGAGCCCATGCTGCACGGACGCGACAGCGAACAGGCCAGGATCGATGACCTGCTCAGTGGGGCGCGCGCGGGCCGGAGCGGGGCGTTGGTACTGCGCGGTGAAGCCGGGATCGGTAAAACGGCACTGCTGGATTACGCAGCGGCGCAGGGTATTCCGACTGTGCGCAGTGCGGGCATCGAGTCCGAGGCCGAATTGCCTTTCGCGGCACTACATCTGCTGGTCCGGCCCGGCATGGAATTGGTCCGCCGATTGCCGTCGCGGCAGCGTGACGCACTAGAGGCGGCGTTCGGGCTGGGCGAGGGCACCCCTGCCGATCAGATGCTGATCGGGCTCGCGGTGCTGACACTGCTCGCCGAGGAGGCGGCGCAGGGACCGCTGCTGTGCTTGATCGACGACGCGCACTGGCTGGACCGGGCAACCGCGGCGGCACTGCTGTTCGCGGCACGCAGACTCGACGCCGAGGGGGTGGTGATGCTGTTCGCGACTCGCTCGGGTCCGCAGGATTTTCCCGCTCCCGGGCTGACGGAACTCGTGCTGCCGGGGTTGCGTCCCGACGCGGCGGCGGCACTGCTCGATGCCGGTACGACCCCGTTGAGTCCGGCCGTGCGGTATCGGCTGCTCGCCGAATCGGACGGCAACCCGCTTGCGCTGCTGGAACTTCCGTCCGTCGTCGGCGCGGGCATCGTCGGCGAGACGA
The DNA here is from genome assembly GCF_042754695.1 of Nocardia sp. NPDC059195. Taxonomy (NCBI): domain Bacteria; kingdom Bacillati; phylum Actinomycetota; class Actinomycetes; order Mycobacteriales; family Nocardiaceae; genus Nocardia; species Nocardia sp. NPDC059195. The sequence goes on from NZ_JBHZBG010000020.1 coordinate 11,239, forward strand.
ATCCGCTGCCGTTGACGCAACGGTTGCAGCTGGCCTTCCACGGGCGGGTCACCCGACTGCCCGCGGCGACGAGAACCGTGCTGCTGGTCGCCGCGGCCGCCGGCGCGGCAGACCTCGCTCCGGTGCTGCGTGCCGCGTCCGCGCTCGGCACGTCACTCCAAGACCTGCAACCCGCGCAGGACGCGGGCATGGTCGCCACCGACGGTCAGTCGCTCACCTGGCGCCATCCACTGTTGCGCTCCGCGGTCTACCAGGGCTCAGCGCTCACCGACCGCCTCGCCGCCCATCGTGCGCTCGCCGACGCGCTGGTCGACGACGACGCCGCCGACCTGCGCGCGTGGCACCTCGCTTGCGCGGCAACAGGTCCCGACGAGCACACCGCGACCGCGCTGGAGCGAACGGCCGATCGCGCCCGTCGCCGCCACGGCTACCACGGCGCGATGACCGCCTACGATCGCGCGGCGGCGTTGAGCACCGACGCCGGTGCACGGGTACGCAGACTCGTTCTCGCCGCTGAGACCGCGACCGAAGCCGGCCTCGGCGACCGAGCCGAGCGACTGGCTGATCGGGCCGAATCACTGTCCCACAGAACTGAATTCGATGCCGCCAAGCGCGAGTTCGACCGAGCGGAGACCGACCCGACGAGCCGGCCGGGCGAAGGAGCGACGTTCGGGTCCGAGGAGACCGAGTTCGAGCTGCGGCTGGACTTGGTGCGCGCGCAGGCCGAATTCGCCGGTGGTAAACCGGGTTCCGCGCATCGGCGGCTGATGTCGGCGGCCGTCGCAGCGCGCGCGACGGATCCCCGCGGCGCTGCCCGCATTCTGACCAAGGCCGTACACACCGCGTGGTACCTCGGATCCGATGAACTCGACGAGGTCGCCGCCGTCCTGACCACGCTGCGGCTGGTGGAGGACGATCCCGCGACGCCGATTGTGCGGTACCTGTCCGGGTCGGTGGCGGGACAGCGGGTCGCCGACCTGCGGGACGCGGCGGCCGCGGCGAAGGCAAGCGGGGCGGACAGTCCGGCCGACCTCGTGCAACTGTGTGGCAGCGGCTTGGTCGTCGGCCAAGACGAGCAGGTCGAGGAGCTGTCGGGTGAGTTGATCAGGGAATGCCGGGAGCAGGGGCGGATCGGGTTGCTGGCGCCACTGTTGTTCTTCCGATCCGAGGGGTTGTCGTTCGGTGGGCGCCCGCGGGAGAGCCGGATCGCGGCCGAGGAGGGGTTGCGGATCGCACGCGACATCGGGCAGGCGCAGTGGGTCAGTCAGATCCACGCGTTTCTCGCCTATCTCGCGGCACTGCACGGTGATTCGACATCCTGCCGCGACCACGCCGATCGTGCGGTGGCCGAGGAACTCGGTGGGCCGGGCGCGGTCGGTGCGTCGTGGGCGCACGCGGCCATGGCGCTGCTCGCACTCGGGGAAGGCAGACTGGAGCAGGCACGGACAGAGCTCGCGCATATGACGATCGAGCCGGCTCGACATCACGTGATCGGCCTGCGCACGCTCCCTGATCAGATCGAAGTGGCGGTTCGCCTCGGCGAGACCGACCGTGCGACCGACGCGCTGGATCGGCTCACCCACTGGTCGCAGCGGGCCGGACAGGAGTGGATCGCGGCGCTGGCGGCCCGCGGACGTGCGCTGCTGGCCGACGGATCGGACGCCGAGCAGCACTTCATCGCCGCGCTCGCCGCGAATCGCCCGTTCGACGAAGCCCGCACCCGGCTGCTCTACGGCGAGTGGCTGCGCCGCGACAAACGCAAGGTCGACGCGCGGGCGCAACTGGAGCAGGCGATGAACGTGTTCGATCGGCTCGACGCGACACCGTGGAGCCAGCGCGCCCGCACCGAATTGGGTGCGCTCGGCGTCGGCACCGGGGCCCGCGCGAGCGGCGGCCCGCTGCGCCTGCTCACCCCGCAGGAGTCACAGATCGTGCGGCTGGCGGCGCAGGGCTTGTCGAACCGGGAAATCGCGGCGCGGTTGTTCCTCAGCCACCGCACGGTCGGCCATCACCTGTACAAGGCATATCCGAAGCTGGGCGTGCTGTCGCGCGGCGAATTGAGCGCGCTCGACCTGACGGAGTGACTCCGCCACGGCGGGCCGAATCAGTGAAGCGAGGCGGTGCGGGTCGCGCCCACGGTCCAGCGGAGGGCGGCGACTGCTGCCGCGGCCAGCACCGCGACCTGCGGCGACCCGACGATCAGCAGCAACAGCGCACCGACCACGAGCGCGGCGACGAGCGCCTCGAGCTTGTAGACCGGCCAAGCGCTACCCGCGATGTCGACGGTCGCGGATGCTGCCGATGAGGTGAGTACTGCCATGCAGACCAGGATAGGCGCACATCGAAGTTCGGGCCACCGAACTTTCCCGGCTCACCCTGTCGGGAACATCACACAGCGTCGATTCGTTGTGCAGGTCATGCCACTGACAGGAGAGTACGCACCGAGCACCTCGGACTGGGCACGCGAACAGGCCGAGACCTACGAGAATTCCGGCGGCGCCGAGGGCACTTCGCTGCAGGGAAAGCCCGTCATCCTGCTCACCACCAAGGGCGCCAAGTCCGGCAAGCTCCGCAAGACGCCGCTGATGCGGGTCGAGCACGACGGTGAGTACGCCGTCGTCGCTTCGCTGGGCGGGGCGCCGAAGAACCCCGTCTGGTACTACAACGTCAAGGCCGATCCGCACGTCGAACTGCGCGACGGCACCACCACCGGGGACTACACCGCACGCGAGGTCGTCGGCGACGAGCGAGCGCAGTGGTGGGAGCGCGCGGTCGCCGTGTGGCCCGACTACCACGAGTACACGAAGAAGACCGATCGCGTGATCCCGGTCTTCGTCCTCACCCCGCACTGAACCCGCAGGTCCGAGCACACCCGCCGTGGCTGCCACGGCGGGTGGTTCCGCTCACCGAGCACCCGAACCGCCTCGGTAGCATTGTCCGGGTGTCCCCCATCGCTGACGTCGCCGACGTGTCCGTAATCCGTCCGCCGCTCACCGCGGACGAGATCGACGCCGCCGCCAAGCGAATTTCCGACATCATCGAGCCGACTCCGCTGCAGTACAGCGCGCGACTGTCGGCGAGCACCGGTGCGCAGGTCTACCTCAAGCGCGAAGATCTGACCGCGGTCCGTTCCTACAAGCTGCGCGGCGCCTACAACCTGATGGTGCAGCTCACCGCCGCCGAGCGCGCGGCCGGTGTGGTGGCCGCCAGCGCGGGCAACCACGCGCAGGGTGTGGCCTTCGCCTGTCAGGCGATGGGTGTGCGCGGGCGCATCTACGTGCCGACCACCACCCCCAAGCAGAAGCGCGACCGCATCCGCGTGCACGGCGGCGAGTTCGTGGAGCTGATCGCCGTCGGCGAGACCTACGACGCCGCGGCCGCGGCCGCCGCCGACGATGTCGCCCGCACCGGCGCCACCATGGTGCCGCCGTTCGACGACCCGCGCACCGCCGCCGGTCAAGGCACCATCGCCGCGGAATTCCTCGAGCAGCTCGGCAGCGCGCCCGACCTGGTGATCGTCCCGGTCGGCGGCGGCGGCTGCCTCGCCGGCATCGGCACCTACCTGCGCGAACGAGCACCGCACACCGGTCTGCTCGGCGCCGAACCCGCGGGCGCGGCCTCGCTCACCGCCGCGCTGGTCGCCGGTGCTCCGGTGACGCTGCCCGAGATCGACCCGTTCGTCGACGGTGCCGCCGTGCGCCGCATCGGCGACCTGCCCTACCGGGCGGCGGCCTCGTTCGGCGGGCGGATGGTCTCGCACGCCTCCCTGCCACTGCTCACCACACCCGAAACCCACACCGGCACAGCACCTTTCCGGGTGATGCTGGTGGACGAGGGCGCCATCTGCACCGCGATGCTCGACCTCTACCAGAGCGAAGGCATCATCGCCGAGCCCGCGGGCGCACTGGCCACCGCGGCACTGACCGAGATCGACGTCGAGCCCGGCAGCACCGTTGTGGTGCTGGTCTCGGGCGGTAACAACGATGTCTCGCGTTACGGCGAGATCATCGAACGCTCGCTGGTGCACCGCGGCCTCAAGCACTACTTCCTGGTCGACTTCCCGCAGGAACCCGGTGCACTGCGCCGCTTCCTCGACGATGTCCTCGGCCCCGACGACGACATCACCATGTTCGAGTACGTCAAGCGCAACAACCGCGATACCGGGGCCGCGCTGGTCGGCATCGAACTCGGCGCCACCGACGACTTGGCCTCGCTGATGCACCGCATCGAGGAGTCCCCGATCCAGGCCGAACGCCTGGAACCGGGCTCCCCCGCCTACCGCTACCTCACTTGACGTCCTCCCCGGCCTGAAGGCCAGGGATTCCTACCAACGCCCTGACGGGCGCTCTTGGTGGGTTCCTGTTTCACCGGGACTTGCCTTCCGCTACGCGGAGGGACTTACGGTCCCTCCGCAAGCGTTTAACCACTCCGCACGTCCTGCGGCGTGAATATTCATCGCAGCGTTGAGATCCCGGTCATGGACAGTGCCACACACGCACGACCACTCCCGCACATGCAACGGCTTCTTGCCATCCACCACCCCGCATACCGAACACAGCCGAGACGACGGAAAGAACCGGTCCACCTTCGAAAAGACCCGACCGTACCGAGCCGCTTTCTCCTCGAGCATGCGGGTGAACATGCCCCACCCGGCATCATGGACCGACTTCGCCAACCGGGTGCGCGCGAGACCTTTCACACACAAATCCTCGACGAACACCGCTTGGTTGTCACGGATGATCATCGTGGACTGCTTGTGCGCCCAATCCCTACGCGTATCAGCCACTCTCGCATGCGCCCGAGCGACCTCGACACGCGCCTTGGCCCGATTCCTCGAGCCTTTCTCCTTGCGGGACAACATTCGTTGCGCCTTGCCGAGCTTGCGTTCCGCCCGGCGCAAGAACCTCGGATTATCGATCGTCTGACCGTTCGATAACACCGCGAACGTCGTCAAACCTAGATCGATACCGACCTCGGAATCCGACACAGGCAACGGCTGCCCGTCCACCTCCACCACAAACGACGCGAAATACCGGCCTGCCGCGTCCTTCACCACGGTCACACTCGAGGGATCCGACGGCAGATCCCGCGACCAGCGAACCGCGACATCACCGATCTTCGGCAAACGCAACTTTCGGCCGGTCGTGACCGCGAATCGGGCGTTCTTCGTGAACCGGATAGCCTGCCGATTGTCCTTGCGAGACCGGAAACGCGGTGGCGCGACCTTACCGCCCTTCCGTACGCCGGTGACCGAGCCGAAGAAGTTGCGGTACGCGGTGTTCAGGTCGGCGAGGGCCTGCTGCAGCACCACCGCCGACACTTCTGCCAGCCACAATCGTTGCGGGGTCTTCTTCGACTCCGTCAACAACTTCGACAGTTCCGCATCAGTAACCCGACGGCCCTCCCGGAACGCCTGCTGCCGGATGGCCAGGGCGTCGTTGAACACGACCCGGGCACAACCGAATGCTTGCGCCAACGACTGCTGCTGCCCCACAGTGGGGTAGAGGCGGAAGTTATATCGCAACTGCATAACCGACAGTGTGACACCGGGGTACGACAACAAACCAGCCACCGGGAAACACCTGATCCCGAAAGCCGTGCAGGACCATCGCGTTCAGGGCACGCTCTGCCCTGTCGGCCTCCCACGTTGACCTTCACCACCCTGAAGGGTGGCGTACTTGACCCACACCCGGTAGCGGCTAAGCCGCCGCGCGGTCGACGCGGGATCCGGATTCGCGGCTCGCGCGCACGCTCGACAGGACCAGCGGCAGCAGCCAGCCCATGGCGACCTGGTCGTAGGGCAGCAGTATCTGGTCGAGGCGGTTGTGGACGTAGGCCACCGACAGGCCCGACTGCGGGTCGACCCAGCCGAACGAACCACCCAGCCCGATGTGGCCGAAGCCGTGCCGTGCGCCGGGGACGGGCAGGGAGTGGTAGCCCAGGTGCCACATCATCGGGAGGTAGAACAGCGCGTGGTCGAGCCGGTAGGTCTGGACCCGGCGGATCGCGGCGTGCGTGCTCGGCCGCAGGTACGGTGCGCCGTCGACGGTGACGCCGTCGGCCAGCGCGGCGTACATCTTCGCCAGCCCGGCGGCGGTGGCGACACCGTTGCCCGCGGGCATCTCGGTGTTCAGGATCGTCGGGTCGTCACCGTCGAGGATGCCGTCGAGGCCGGGCACGAACAGGCAGCGAGCGGCCGCACCGAGCGGTCCGGGCAGCCGGAATCCGACCTTCGACAGGAAACCCGCGGCGATCGGGTGCGCGGCGAAGCTCATGTGCGCGCCGGCCAGCCGGGCGTATTCGGTCGACGAGTCCGCGGCGGGCCGCCCGAGATGGATGCCATCGATACCGAGCGGATCGGTGACCTCGCTGCGGATCAGCTCGCTCATGCTCCGCCCGGTCACACCCCTGGCCAGGCCGGCGAGCAGCCAGCCGTAGGTCAGGGCGTGATAGGTCGGGGTGCCGAGCATGCGGTCCGGAGTGGCCAGCGCGAGGCGGTCCTCCATGAGCTCGTGATCGAGGGCTTCCGCGGCGGTGTTCGCGACCGCGGACAGCGACGACAGTCCGGCGCGATGGGTGAGCACGTCGGCGACGGTGATCGAACCCTTGCCGTGTGCGGCGAAGCGCGGCCAGTACTCGGCGACCGGCGCCTGGTAATCGATCAGTCCGCGATCGGCGAGCCGGTGGATAACGGTGGCGGTGACGCCCTTGGTCGCGGAGAACACGATCGCACCGGTATCGGCGTTCCACGGCCGGTCGCCCCCGCTGCCGGTCCAGAAATGGGCGAGGGGTTCACCGTGCCGATAGATGGCGATGGCACCGCCCGCGTCGCGGCGATGGCCGATCAAGGCGGCGAATGCGCGCACCAGCGGGCCGAATCCGGCCGGGGCGTAGCCCCCCACACCGGCCGGGAGGGCAGCGCTTTCCTGCCCGTAAGCGTCGTTGCTCATCATCTGAATATACGGCGTTATGCCTATTCGGCAATGCCGCGTTTCGGACTGTGGCCGACCCGTGCCCCGACGTCATCACTCGGTGACCACCGCGCCCGTGCCGTCACCCTCCTCGAGCACCGCGAAACTGTGACCCGAAATGAGCGTTCCCGCACCACTTTCGGTGGCGGGCGACCAGGCCAGCAGTACCCGACCGTGCACCGGGATCAGCACTTCGTCCTCGGCGAGGTTGCACACCACCGAGATTCGGCCACGCCGCAGGATGAACCAGCGCGCCGCCTCGTCGTAGTCGGCCCAAACTCGTTCCAGCCATGGGTCGGTGAACTCCGGCCTCGACTTGCGCAGGGCGAGCAGGCCCCGATAGCAGGCGAGCAACCGAGCGTGCGGTTCGCGACCGACCTCGGCCCAGTCGAGCTTGGAGCGGGTGAAGGTGGCCGGATCCTGCGGGTCGGGCACCTCCTCGGTGGACCAGCCGTGCTCGGCGAATTCGGCGCGACGCCCGGTGGCGGTGGCCGTGGCGACCACCGGGTCGGTGTGGGAGGTGAAGAACTGGAACGGGGTGCGCGCGCCCCACTCCTCCCCCATGAACAGCATCGGGGTGCTCGCCGAGAGCAGCACCAGTGCCGCCTTCACCGCGAGTTGGCCGGGGGTGAGGTAGTCGCTGGGACGATCACCGATCGCGCGATTGCCGATCTGATCGTGGTTGCAGGTGTAGCCGAGCAGGGCGCTGCCGGGGATCAGGTCGCGCGGGATGGGAGCACCGTGCGTGCGGCCGCGGAAGCTGGAATACGTTGCGGCGTGGAAGAACCCGTGCGTGAGCGTCTGTGTGAGACAAGCCAGAGAGCCGAAATCGGCGTAGTATCCCTGCCTTTCGCCGGAGACAGCCGTGTGGACGGCGTGGTGCAGGTCGTCGTTCCACTGACCCGTCAGCCCGTAGCCGCCTGCCGCACGCGGGGTGATCAGGCGGGGATCGTTGAGGTCGCTCTCGGCGATCAAGCTGAGCGGTCGGCCCAGATGTGCGGCCAGCGCGGTCGTTTCGACGGTGAGCTCGTCGAGCAGGTGCGTGGCGGTACGGTCGACCAGCGCGTGGACGGCGTCGATGCGCAAGGCGTCGATGTGGAATTCGCGCAGCCAGCGCAGGGCGTTGTCGATGATGTAGGCGCGGACCGCGTCCGAGCCGGGGCCATCGAGGTTGAGGCTTTGCCCCCAGGTGTTGCGGCCGGTGGTGAGATAAGGGCCGAAGCGTGGCAGGTAGTTGCCGCAGGGGCCGAGGTGGTTGTAGACCACGTCGAGGCAGACGGCCAGGCCGCGGGCATGGCAGGCGTCGACGAAGCGTTGCAGGCCGTCGGGGCCGCCGTAGCTCTCCTGCACCGCGTACCAGAGGACGCCGTCGTAGCCCCAGTTGTGGGTGCCGTCGAAGGCATTGACCGGCATGAGTTCGACGGTGGTGACGCCGAGGGCGACGAGGTGGTCGAGATGGGCGATCGCCGCGTCGAAGGTGCCGTCGACGGTGAAGGTACCGATGTGGAGTTCGTAGAACACCGAGCCGGCCAGTGCTCTGCCGGTCCAGTTCCGGTCGGTCCAGGCCGTCTGGTCGAGGTCGTGGACCGCGGAGGTTTCGTGCACGCCATCGGGTTGGCGGGGTGAGCGCGGGTCGGGCAATACTGTCGGATCGTCATCGACCAGGAACCCGTAGCGAGCCCCCTGACCTGCGTCGACGCGCACCGACCAGTTGCCGCCGCCGTTTCTTCGCATCGGGTGCTCGACCCCGTCCAGTTGCAGCCGCACCGCTCCCGCCTCCGGTGCCCACACCCGAAACTGCCTCATCGGCCCAGCATCGCATGCCCCGCGCCGGTGTGCTCGATCAACGAATCACCGCGCGTGCGCGGTGACCCCGACCGGTCCGGCGCCGATACACAGCGACTGCCGCTCGTCGAGGGACCTGATCCGCAGGGTGTCGCCGCCGCCGAGCAGCCGGACGTACACGGTGTTCAAGCCCGCGCGCACGTCGGCGATCGTCTCGGTCTCGCCTTCGAAGGACACGGCGATCCGGCCGTCACGTTCGGCGTGGTAGTTCACCTGGGCGGTCCAGTCGCGGATCTGCATGGGGCCGTCGAGTGGGAGGTTGGTGCCGGTGGCGCCGTGCACGCGGTACCCGCAGCGAGGTTCGGGGCCCTCCACGATGGCGCGGTTCCACCAGACCTGCGCGTCGACGATGGCACCTTCATCGGTGATCATCCGCAAGCGCGGGGTCGAGCGGGCGAACGTGCCGGGGGTTGAGATCGGGGCGAAGACACGGTCGGTCATGTTCTCGGGGAAAGCCAACGGGTTCAAGACATTCCACGGAACCTCTTGGGGCAGCAATGGCGCGTCGGCAGCGCCCGGGAGAGCGGCGCGCACCCCGCTGACATAGGTGCGGGCCGGGCTGGGTTCCCAGGACCTGGTGAACGTGATCGTCGAGAACACACTGCTCGCGACGAACGCGATGATCGCCGCGATACCCGCCAGCTGTCGCCTCGGTCGGCGCCGGCGGGGTGCCGAACCGATCAGTGCGAGCGCGATGGTGGCAACGACGGCGAAGTCGGCGAAGTAGCGGATGGACTGCAGAAGTATCCCCGCGGTGCTCGGCCCGTCGCGCAACAGGACGACAGGTGCGATGGTGACCACCGCGTAGGCGACGGTGCACAACCCGACCGCGGCGACCCGGCCACGAGCGTGAATTGCCCACACCGCGAACAGGATCAGCAGTATCCAGCTCAGCGCAACCAGCACACCCGGTGCGTCAGCCCACGGCGTGGCGGGTTGCCACCGTTCCCAGCGCCATGGGCCGCCGAACAGCGCGGGCACCAAGCCGTCGGACAGCGCGCTACTCCACAGGGACCCGGGATGTTCGGGAGCCGAGAGCCCCCTGGGACGTTGGATGACGAGCAGGAAGCACGCCGACCATGCGAGCAATACGGCGCCGCCCGACGTCCACAGCGCGGCCCCACGGCGAGCGGCGTCACGCACCGACCCGCCCGACACGTGTGCCGCGAGCACCGTGACCACGAATGCCACCGGCAGCACGACCACCGCCTTCTCGAAGAACAGCAACGCCACCGCGAACACCACAGCCCCTGACACCGCATACCCGCGCCGCCCGGTCCGCACCAGCCGCACCGCGTCCGCGCTCACCCAGGCGAGGGCGATCTGCAGGGGCAGCGCGTTCACCGCGGCCGCCCACCAGGCGAACGCGGGCACCGTCAACGGCACGAACAGGTAGAACGCCAACGGCCCCAGGATCCGCGCCCGAACTCCGAGCAGCACGACGAGCAGGCGCAACACGGCCAGCGACGCGAGCACCTGCAACGCCACCAGCACCACGACCGCCACCGTCCAGTCCAGCGGCGCCACCGCGGTGACCAGCCAAGTCAGCACCAAGGCGAGCGGCATCACGTGCCCGTCGTGACTGGTGAACAGCAATTCCGCCGACAACACCGGCTGACTGCTCACCCGGCCGATCAGCAGGAAATCGTCCCAGTAGAAGAATCCCGACGCGGCCACCCAGCCGCGCAGTAACAGCTGCGCCGCGATCAGCGCCGCCGCGACGAGCAGCACGCTTCGCCCCGACATCCGCCACGGCACCGCCCGTAACAAGTCACGGGAGTGCGGTGGCGAGTCGAGCAGCGGCACGGACGTCACGTCTCTCGACGCTAGCTCGTAGTTCGCGGGGCGGCCATCACGACCCACCATAGGGGTGGCGCCGATGGTCCGTGCCCGCACACAGACATTTTTGGACTGATCTGTTCAAAACGTGCTACGGTCATCGGCATGGCCCGGCCAAAGGAATTCGACGAGCACCGCGCGGTGGATGCCGCGATGCGGGCGTTCTGGTCCGCGGGCTACGAGGCGACCTCCACCCAGGATCTCTGCGACGCAACAGGTTTGGGTCGCAGCAGCATCTACAACACCTTCACCAGCAAACGCGAGCTGTTCGATCGCGCACTGCAGCACTACATCACCACGAAGAACGCGCCCCTCTTCGAAATCCTCGACAGCGACGCACCGGCCCGGGAGCGAATCGGCGCCGTGCTGCACCGCGCCGCCGACGCACCCGATACCGAACCGGCGGGCTGCCTCGTCGTCAACTCGATTGTCGAACTCGCGCCGCACGACGCCGCCGCCAAGGCCAGCCTGCGCGCCGACGAGGAGCACCGCCTCGACGCGCTCACCGCGACGATCGAAAGCGGCCAGCGCGCGGGCGAATTCGCCCTCGACCGCGACGCACGCGCCATCGCCCAATTCCTGACCGCCACCATCAGCGGCATGCGGGTCGCGGCACGCGGCGGTGCGGACCGCACCACCCTCACCGCCATCGCCGATACCGCGCTGCGCTGCCTCTGAGATCCCCTGACCCGAGCCGTCTTTCGCCATGCCTCAATTTTGGACTGATTGATTCAAAATAAGAAGGGTTCGTCATGCCGACCGCTATCTACATCCTGGGCCTTTCCATCTTCGCCCAGGGCACCTCCGAGCTGATGCTCGCCGGCCTGCTCCCCGACATGGCCGCCGACCTGGGCGTGTCCATACCCAGTGCCGGGCTGCTCATCTCGGCCTTCGCGCTGGGCATGCTGGTCGGCGCGCCACTGCTGGCCGTGGTGACGCTGCGGTGGCCACGCCGCGACGCACTGCTCGCCTTCCTCGCGATCTTCGTGGCCGCTCATGTCGTCGGCGCGCTGAGCGGCGACTACTGGGTGATCCTCGGGACGAGAGTGGTGAGTGCCTTTGTCTACGCCGGGTTCTGGGCGCTGGCGGCGGCGACCGCGGTGAGCCTGGTGGCGCCGCGGTTACGCGGACGGGCGATGAGCATCGTCGCAGGCGGACTCACCATCGCCACCATCGTCGGGTTGCCCGCAGGCACCGTGATCGGCCAGCATTGGGGCTGGCGCGCGGCCTTCTGGGCGGTCGCCGGACTGTCGGCGCTGACCATGCTCGGTGTGTTCGCGAAGATTCCCGGCGGTCGGCCCACCACAGTCGCGGCGCTCGGCGGCGAATTGCGTGTGATGGCGAACCCGCGACTATGGGTTTCTTACGGCGCCACCGCACTGTCGACGGGTTCGGCGTTCGTCACTTTCGCCTATCTCGGCGCGATGCTGACCGATACCACCGGCATTGCGGCGGTGTGGGTTCCGGCGGTGCTGGGTCTGTACGGTGTCGGCGGGTTGATCGGCATCATGATCGGTGGGCGCTTCGCCGACGCGCACCCGTTCCGCACCCTGTATGTGGGGGCCGCCGGGATGACGGTCGCCGCGGCCGCGATCGCCATCACCGCGCACTCCCCCGCGGCGATGATCGCGCTCGTCGTGCTGCTCGGCGCTTCCGGATTCGCCACGAACCCCGCGTTGAACACCCGCGTCTTCGCACTGGCCGACGGCGCGCCGACGCTGGCCGCGGCGACCAACTACTCGGCGTTCAACGTGGGGATCACGGTCGGCCCGTGGCTCGGTGGACTTGCCATCGGTGCCGGGCTCGGCTTCGCCTCGGTCGGCTGGATCGGCGCCGCCCTCGGCCTGGCCATGCTCGCCACTGTGGCTCTGTCCCACCGGCTGGAACGTGAACCCCGCACGGCCGCTGCTACTTCCGAGCCTCGCGTGCGCGAGTTCACCCGCCAGTAGACCTGGAACGGCGAAACCACCCGCGGCAATGTGGGTGGTTTCGCCCGTTTCCGGCTTGCTCAGCCCAGGCAGCCCGGACCGAGCAGTGCTTTCAGATCGCCCATCAAAGCCGACGACGGGGAGACCCGCCAGGCGTCGTCGAGTTTGAGCATGGTGGTCTTCTCGCGGGCACCGACGTGGCGGATGAAGACATCCGAGGTGCCCTGATGGCGGGTGAGAACCTTTTTGAGTTCACCGAGTTTGTCGGGCGTGCACATGCGTGTGGTCATCACGACAGCCACCGGCTTGGCCACGCCGATGGCCGAAAGATCAGGCACGACAAGATCGTTGGCGATCAGCGAGATGCGGTCGTCACGCACGGAGACGCGGGCCTTCACCAGCACCACGGCGTCTTCGACCACATCCATGCCGTACACCGAGTACGACTGTGGGAAGAACAGCACTTCCACACCACCGGTGAGGTCCTCGAGCTGGGCCGAGGCCCAGGCAAGGCCGTTCTTGTTGATGCGGCGGTTCACCGAGGCGAGGATGCCGCCGATGGTTACCTGCGCGCCGTCCTTGACGTCGCCTTCCAGAATCGCCGGGATGGGAGTGTCGACCTGGGCGGCCAGCACGTGCTCGACGCCGTTGAGCGGATGCCCGGACACGTAGAGGCCCAGCATCTCGCGTTCGAGAGCGAGCTTGTGCTTGGTCTCCCATTCGTCTTCGGGGACCTTGACGTTGAACACCGACGCCATCGAGTCGTCGCCGTCGTCGAGGCCGCCGAACAGGTCGAACTGGCCGATCGCCTCGGCTTTCTTGGTCGACATCACCGCGTCGATCGCATCGGAATGGATCAGCAGCAGGCCCTTACGCGGATGCCCGAGTGAGTCGAAACCGCCTGCCTTGATGAGGGATTCAGTGACCTTCTTGGAGCAGGCGATCGCGTCGATCTTGTTCAGATAGTCGGAGAAGTCGGTGAACTTCGACTTCTCCCGGCGCGCGGTGATGATCGAGCCGACCACGTTGGTGCCGACATTGCGGACCGCGCCGAGGCCGAACCGGATATCGGTGCCGACGGAGGCGAAGTTCAGCTCCGACTCGTTGACGTCCGGCGGCAGCACCGTGATGCCCATCTTGCGGCAATCCGACAGGTAGATCGCGGCCTTGTCCTTGTCGTCACCGACGGAGGTGAGCAGGCCCGCCATGTATTCGGCCGGGTAGTTGGCCTTGAGATAGGCGGTCCAGAACGAGACGAGGCCGTAGCCGGCGGCGTGCGATTTGTTGAACGCGTAGCCGGCGAAGGGGAGAATCGTGTCCCACAGCGCTTTGATGGCGGGCTCGGAGAAGTCGTTGGCCAGCATGCCGTCGCGGAAGCCCGCATAGGCCTCTTCCAGGACAGACAGCTTCTTCTTACCCATGGCGCGGCGCAGGATATCGGCTTGGCCGAGTGAGTACCCGGCCACCTTCTGCGCGATCTGCATGATCTGTTCCTGATAGACGATCAGGCCGAACGTATCGGCCAGGATCTCTTTCAGTGGCTCTTCGAGCTCGGGATGGATCGGTTTGACTTCTTGCCGGTTGTTCTTGCGGTCGGCGTAGTCGTTGTGGGCGTTCATGCCCATCGGGCCGGGGCGATACAGCGCGAGGACGGCGACGATATCGCCGAAGCCGGTGGGCTGCATGCGGCGCAGCAGGTCGCGCATGGCGCTGCCGTCGAGCTGGAACACGCCGAGGGTGTCGCCGCGGGCGAGCATTTCGTAGGTCGCCGGGTCGTCGAGCGGCAGCTTGTCCATGTCGAGGTCGATGCCGCGATTGGCCTTGATGTTCTCCAGGGCGTCACCGATGACGGTGAGGTTGCGCAGACCGAGGAAGTCCATCTTCAGCAGGCCGATGGCCTCACACGACGGATAGTCCCAGCCGGTGATGATCGCGCCGTCCTGGGCACGCTTCCACACCGGAATCGCGTCGGTCAGCGGCTCCGAGGACATGATGACCGCGCAGGCGTGCACGCCCGCGTTGCGGATCAGACCTTCCAGGCCACGCGCGGTCTCGTAGATCTTGGCGACGTCGGGGTTGGAGCCGATGAGCTCGCGGACCTCGGCGGCTTCCTTATACCGCTCGTGATCGGGATCGGTAATGCCCGAGACCGAGATGTCCTTGGCCATGATCGGCGGCGGCAGCGCCTTGGTGATCTGATCGGCGATAGCGAAACCGGGCTGGCCGAACAACACTCGCGCCGAGTCCTTGATCGCGGCCTTGGTCTTGATGGTGCCGAAGGTGATCACCTGGGCCACACGGTCGCTGCCCCACTTCTCGGTGGCGTAACGGACCATCTCACCGCGGCGGCGATCATCGAAGTCGATATCGATATCGGGCATCGACACACGCTCGGGATTGAGGAACCGTTCGAACAGCAGACCGTGCGGGATCGGGTCGATATTGGTGATCCCCATCGCGTACGCGACCAGCGAACCGGCGGCCGAACCACGGCCGGGACCGACCCGGATGCCCACTTCCAGGGCGTGCGTGATCAGGTCGCCGACGACGAGGAAGTAGGCCGGGAAACCCATCTCGCAGATGACTTTGAGTTCGAAGTCGGCGCGGTCGAGGTATTCGCGCGAGGGACCGTCCGGAAAGCGGCGATCGAGACCGTCGAGGACTTCCTTGCGCAACCAGCTGGCCTGGTCGTGGCCTTCGGGCACCGGGAAGATCGGCATCCGGTCACGGTGAGCCCACACATCGTCGTAGGACTGCACCCGCTCACCGATGAGCTCGGTGTTGTCACACGCGCCAGGGACCTCGGCATCCCAGATCGCGCGCATCTCCGCGGCGGACTTGAGGTAGTAACCGTCACCGTCGAACTTGAACCGGGTCGGATCCGACAGCGTCTTACCGGTCTGAATACACAGCAACGCTTCGTGATTGGTCGACTGATCTTTGGTGACGTAATGGCAGTCGTTGGTCGCGATCGGCGGGATACCGAGCTGCTTGCTGATCTCGATCAGGCCCTCGCGGACCCGGCGCTCGATCGACAGACCATGGTCCATCACCTCGAGGAAGAAGTTGTCGGCGCCGAAGATCTCCTGCCACTTCGCGGCGGCTTCGAGCGCTTCGCGATCGTGGCCCAGGCGCAGCCGGGTTTGTACCTCACCCGACGGGCAGCCCGTCGTCGCGATGATGCCCTCGGCGTGCTGGGCGATGATCTCCTCGTCCATACGCGCCCACTTGCCCAGCTGACCCTCGATCGAGGCCAGACTCGACAGCTTGAACAGGTTACGCAGACCGGTCGCGTTCTCGGCCACCATCGTCATGTGGGTGTAGGCACCCGAACCGGAGACGTCGTCGCCCTTCTGACCCGGATCGCCCCACTTCACCCGCTTGGTATCGAAGCGCGAGCCCGGCGCGATGTAGGCCTCGATGCCGATGATCGGCTTGATGCCCGCCTTCTTCGCCGAGTTGTAGAACTCCGAGGCGCCGTACATGTTGCCGTGGTCGGTCATGCCGACCGCGGTCATGCCCAACCGATCCGCCTCCGCGAACAACGGCGAAATCTTCGCCGCACCATCGAGCATCGAGTACTCGGTGTGGTTGTGCAGGTGAACGAACGATCCGGACGGAGCCAAGACGGTCCTTCCTCCCATAGAGTCGGCGGGGGTTGGCCTTGGCATTCTATGCACGGGGGTCCGACAGATTTCGCACTCGGCGCGCGCGCCCCAGACCGCACCTCGGTGTGGGTCGGCGTGTCGTGGTGAAGGTCACCGACGAGCACTCGACATCGCGAAGAAGACGACCTGATCCGATTCAGGTGCCGACACCGACATAATCGGTGGGTGCACTCCGATCGGCCCACCCGTTGACCACCTTCATCGTGGCCGCGGTGGTCGCTGCCCTCCTGGTCGTGGCATTGCTGGTGTGGCGGCGGACCCAGCGTGTCGTCACCACACCCGCCCAGCGTGCCGTCCACCAAGCGCTGCACACCGCGTCGCTGGCCGCCGTGCCGTTGCGTCGTGGGCTGACCGAGGAGTCCGCGAATGAGGCGGCGCCACACCTGCGGGCCCTCGCCGGCGCGGAGGCGCTGGGTGTGGCCGATGCCGAGGGGACTCTGCTGGCGTGGGACGGTCCGCAGACGGGAATGCTCGCGTCGTTCGCCGATGCGGCGCGGCGGGCGGTCGCCGATGAGCGGCCGGTGTTGGTCACCGGTGACGAGCACACGTTGATCGCGCAACCCTTGCCGATCGATACGGGGGCGGCGGTCGGAGTGCTCGGCATGGTGACGACCGGCAAGCCGGGACCGGGCATGCTCGGGGCGGCCGCGGAGGTCGCGCGGTACGCGTGTGGGCAATTGGAACTCGCCGAGCTGGATGCTTCCAGGGCTCGGGTCGACCGGGCCGAATTGCGGGCGCTGCGAGCCCAGATCAGCCCACACTTCATCTACAACGCGCTCAATACGATCGCCTCGTTCGTCCGCACCGACCCGGACCGGGCCCGCGAACTGATCCTCGAATTCGCCGACTTCACCCGCTATTCCTTTCGCGCCGCAGGCGAATTCACCGTCCTCGCCGACGAACTGCGCAATATCGAGCGGTATCTGGCGTTGGAACAGGCCCGCTTCGGCGACGCCCTCGACGTGCGCTTACGCATCGCACCGGAAGTCCTCGGCGTCGTCCTGCCCTTCCTCGCCTTGCAGCCACTCGTCGAGAACGCGGTCCGGCACGGCCTCGCAGGCGGCGGCCGAGGCGGCCAGCTCAGCATCGTCGCCAGCGACGCGGGCACCGACTGCCTGATCAGCGTCGAAGACGACGGCATCGGCATGGACCCCGATCTCCTGCGCTCGGGCGCCCTCGACGCCGTCGCCACCGATTCCGGCCCGGCCCGCACCGGCGAGGCCGCCCACGTAGGCCTGGCCAATGTCGACGACCGCCTGCGTGCCGCCTTCGGCAACGACTACGGGTTGGTCGTGGAAACCGCGCCGGGAGCGGGCACGAAGGTCAGCATGCGGGTCCCGAAGTTCCGCGCCGGCATCCGCGCTTGATTCGCGTCGCAGGGCAGCGTTCGACACCGGCACCGAGGGCGCCGGTTACGATGGATAGGTTGTGACTTGGAACACTGAAGAACCCTCGACCGCTCTGCGGGTGCTCGCCGTCGATGATGAGAAACCGGCGCTGGATGAGCTCGTGTATCTGCTGAGCACGCAGGCGGGAGTCGGTGAGATTCATCGGGCGGGTGAGGCGACCGCGGCGTTGCGGTTGTTGCGGGCGCATCCGATCGACGCGGTGTTTCTCGATATCGATATGCCGGGGCTCACGGGGATGGAGCTGGCGGGAATTCTGTCGGAGTTCGCGGAGCCGCCCGCGGTGGTTTTCGTGACCGCGCACGACGATCACGCGGTGGCCGCCTTCGATTTGGGGGCGGTGGATTATTTGCTGAAACCGTTGCGGGGGGCTCGGTTGGGCGAGGCGGTGCGGCGGATTCTGGCGGGGCGGGTTTCGGTGCCCACCGCGGTGGTCGCGGAGTCCGCGCATCCCAGTGAGGTGATTCCGGTGGAGCTCGGTGGGGTGACCACGTTGGTGAATCGGGCCGATGTGGCGTGGGTCGAGGCGGATGGGGATTACGCGCGATTGCATACCGGGAGTGGGTCGCATTTGGTGCGGATTCCGTTGTCGGCGCTGGAATCACGGTGGGAGGACGCCGGTTTCCTCCGGGTGCATCGGTCGTATCTGGTGGCGTTGCGAATGGTGACCGGGTTGCGGAGTGCGGGGAATGGGACTGTGGTGTGTTTGCGGGCCGAGGGGGCGGCGGGCGCGGTGGAGTTGCCGGTGAGCCGGCGGCAGGTGCGCGAACTCAAGCAGCGGCTCGTGCACGGGCCCCGGCAGAACTGGTCGCAGCGGTGACAGGTCCGCAGCGGCCCCCGCGCGAACGGGTGGTGCTGGCGCAGCGGCGGGGAGCACGTCAGGCGCGCACTCGCACGGAGATGGTCGAGCAGACCGATCTGGGTGCGGCGTTGATCGGCGGGTTGATTCGGGCGCAGCTCGGTCTGGCATTGCGCCTCGGGCTGGTGGTGGCGATCGGGTTCGGCGCGCTGCCGGTGCTGTTCCGCGTCGACGCGATCGCCGAGGCCGCGGTGCTCGGTATTCGGCTGCCGTGGCTGATTCTCGGCGTTGTCGCGTTCCCGGTGCTCTACGCGGTGGGGTGGCTGTATGTTCGCCTCGCTCAGCGCAATGAGGACGACTTCCTGGAATTGGCCGGGGACTGATCCATTGAGCTCCGACACCCCCGCGCTCACGGTCGCCGCACTGCTGCTGGCCGCGCTTGCCACTGTCGGCATCGGTTTTTACGGAGTGCGGCTGTCCCGCACGACTTCCGACTTCCTTGTCGCCTCACGCACGGTGGGTTCGCGCTGGAACGCGGCGGCGATTTCCGGTGAGTATCTTTCCGCGGCTTCTTTTCTCGGTGTCGCCGGATTGATCGCCAAATACGGCGCCGACGCCCTCTGGTATCCGGTGGGATTCACCGCGGGCTATTTGGGCCTGTTGATGTTCGTGGCCGCGCCGCTGCGCCGGTCCGGTGCCTACACCGTGCCGGACTTCGCCGAATTCCGGTTGGGGTCGATTCGGTTGCGGCGCATGGCTGCCGGTCTCGTCGTGTTGGTCTGCGCGGTGTATCTGATCCCGCAGTTCCAGGGCGCCGGACTCACTTTGCACATTCTGCTCGGGGTGCCCGCCTGGGTGGGCGCGGTGTCGGTGGGCGCGATCGTCTCGGCGAATGTGATCGGCGGCGGAATGCGGTCGGTGACCCTGGTGCAGGCATTCCAGTACTGGCTGAAGTTGACGGCAGTGGCGGTGCCTGCGCTGGTGCTCGGAATGCACTTCCTCGCCGACGAACGACCGGTCGCCACACCCGTGCCGCCGACCGTCGACGAGCGCACCACCGTCGACATCTCCACCGATGTCGTAGTGCACCTCGATATTTCACAGCAGGTCACGGTCACCGGAATGCTGGACGGGTACTCCATCGCTGGTCCGGTCGAGCTGGCGCCGGGCGATCACACCCTCGCCGAAGGTAGCGAGTTGATCCTCGCGCCGGGTGCGGCCGTTCCGGTGGTGGCCGGAGCACCGGCCGACGGTGCGAGCTGGGTGGCGGCCGGCGGCGGTTTCGGCGGGGAACATCCGCAGTACCAGGTGTTTTCGCTGATCGTGGCAACGTTCCTCGGCACCATGGGACTGCCACACGTGCTCGTCCGCTTCTACACCAACCGCGACGGCCCGTCGGCTCGCCGGACCGCGCTGACGGTGATCGGCCTGGTGGGGGCCTTCTATCTGTTCCCGATCCTGCTCGGCGTCTTCGCCCGCCTCTACGTGCCACAACTGCTGATCACCGGCGCCTCCGACGCGGCGGTCGTGCTGCTGCCCGGCGCGGTGCTCGGCGGACTCGGCGGAAAGCTGCTGGCCGCGCTGGCGGCGGCCGGGGCGATCGCGGCGTTCCTGTCCACCTCGTCGGGGCTGCTGGTCAGCCTGGCCGGCGTGCTCAGCACCGACGTGCTGCGCGGGCGCATCCGGGACTTCCGGCTGGCCGCTCTGGTCGCCGGCGTGGTCCCGCTGACGCTCGCGGTGACCGTCGCGTCCCTTGATCTGTCGCGCACCGTCGCCCTCGCCTTCTCCGTGGCCGCGTCGACCCTGTGCCCACTGCTCGTCCTCGGCATCTGGTGGCGTGGACTCACCGCGACCGGCGCGGCCGCCGGCATGCTCACCGGCGGCATCACCTCGGGCGGGGCCACCGTGCTGGCGGTGCTCGGCGGCGTCTCCCCTGACCTGGCGAACGGCTGGCCCGCCGCGATCGTCGACTATCCGGGCGCGGTCAGCGTGCCACTGGCCTTCGCGGTGACCATCCTGGTGAGCCTCGCCACCACGGGCCAGGATCCCCGAGCGGTAGCGGGCGTCTTCCTGCGCATGCACGCCCCCGAACGGCTCGGGATGAGCGCCGACCGCGACCCCGAAACCACCGCCCACCGGTGATCTTGCGACGACCGTTCGTCGCACCACACCGACCGCTCACCGCACGGGCGGCCACCTTCACCGAGTGACCCACGCCACACCATCATGCGGGCACGTCCGGCCCCTTACCGTCATCTCCACGCACGACCCCCTTCACGCTAGGACGACCGGCATGACCCAAACCGACACCGAGGCGCCAGATCCGCGCACGCCGAGTGCCGACGAATGGCTCGCGGTACAAGCGAGTCCACAGTTCCAAGATCTGCGAAACCGGCTGCGCCGCTTTATCTTCCCGATGACCGCACTGTTTCTGGTGTGGTACCTGAGCTATGTGTTGCTCGGCGCCTACGCACACGACTTCATGGCCAAGCAGGTCTTCGGCAACGTCAATGTGGGCCTGCTGCTCGGCCTCGGGCAGTTCGTCTCCACGTTCCTCATCACCGGGCTCTACGTCCGTTTCGCCAACCGTGAGCTGGATCCGCGCGCCGCGGCCATTCGCGAAGAACTCGAGGGGGCCCGGGCATGAGCGTCACCCTTGCCGCGTCCGATACGGTGGGCAACCCCATCGCCAATATCGCTATTTTCCTGCTGTTCGTCGCGGTCACCATGGTCGTGGTGATCCGGGCCAGCCGCAACAATGCCAGTGCCGCGGACTATTTCACCGGTGGGCGCGGTTTCTCCGGCCCGCAGAACGGCATCGCCATCGCCGGTGACTACCTGTCGGCCGCGAGCTTCCTCGGCATCGCGGGCGCGATCGCCGTCTACGGCTACGACGGGTTCCTGTATTCGATCGGGTTCCTCGTCGCCTGGCTCGTCGCGCTGCTGCTGGTGGCCGAAATGCTGCGCAACACCGGCAAGTTCACCATGGCCGACGTGCTCAGCTTCCGGCTGAAGGAAGGCCCGGTGCGCACCGCGGCCGCGCTGACCACCCTCACCGTCTCGCTGTTCTATCTGCTCGCGCAGATGGCGGGCGCCGGTGGCCTGGTCGCGCTGCTGCTCGATATCTCCAGTCGCGCGGGACAATCCGTCGTCATCGCGGCCGTCGGCGTGCTGATGATCGTGTACGTGCTGGTCGGCGGCATGAAGGGCACCACCTGGGTGCAGATCATCAAGGCGGTGCTGCTGATCGCGGGCGCCGCGCTGATGACGGTGATGGTGCTGGCCAAGTTCGGCTTCAACTTCTCCGACATCCTCGGTGCCGCACAGGAATCGGTGAGTGATTCCACCAGCAAGGCGGTCGCCGCGCGCGATGTGCTCGCTCCCGGAGCGCAATACGGCGGCAGCGAGATGTCCAAGCTGAACTTCCTGTCGCTCGGTCTGGCCCTGGTGCTCGGCACCGCGGGTCTGCCGCACGTGCTGATGCGCTTCTACACGGTTCCGACCGCGAAAGAGGCTCGGCGCTCGGTGGTCTGGGCGATCGGCCTGATCGGTGCCTTCTACCTGTTCACCCTGGTGCTCGGTTACGGCGCGGCGGCCATCGTCGGCCCGGACAAGATTCTCGCCGCGGCGGGTGGCCAGAACTCGGCGGCACCGCTGCTGGCGTTCGAACTCGGCGGGGTGATCCTGCTCGGGGTGATCTCGGCGGTCGCGTTCGCGACGATCCTCGCGGTCGTGGCCGGACTCACCATCACCGCGTCGGCCTCGTTCGCCCACGACATCTACGCCAGCGTGCTCAAGAAGGGCGAGGTCGACGAGGTCAAGCAGGTGCGGGTCTCGCGGATCACCGCGGTGGTGATCGGTGTGCTCGCGATCGGTCTCGGCATCCTCGCCAACGGCCAGAACATCGCGTTCCTGGTGGCGCTGGCGTTCGCGGTGGCGGCGGCGGCGAACCTGCCGACGATCCTGTACTCGCTGTTCTGGAAGCGCTTCAACACCACCGGCGCGCTGTGGTCGATGTATGGCGGCCTGATCTCGACCATCGTGCTCATCGTGTTCTCGCCCGCGGTCTCGGGCAACAAGACCGCGATGATCAAGGGCGCGGATTTCGACTACTTCCCGCTGTCCAACCCGGGCATCGTGTCCATTCCGCTGGCATTCGCGCTCGGCGTGCTCGGCACCTTCCTCGGTGGACGTGGCGAGCAGCAAGCCAAGGCCGCGGAGATGGAAGTCCGGTCGCTGACCGGCGTCGGTGCGGAGAAGGCGATCTCGCACTAGCGCCAACCCTGCCCGTGCCGGTGGTTCGCCCCACCGGCACGGGCTGTACCCCCCACGTTTTTCGAAGGAGAATCTCTCGTGACCAGTTACCCGCCCGCCTCCGAGTTCGTCGCCTCGGCCAATGCCGATGCCTTGCTGTACGAGCGGGCGCGCGCCGATCGCGACGGTTTCTGGGCCGAGCAGGCACACCGGTTGCACTGGCACAAACCCTTCACCGAGGTGCTCGACTGGGCCGACGCCCCGGTCGCGCGCTGGTTCGGCGACGGCGAACTCAACGTCTCCTACAACTGCGTCGACCGCCACGTCATCGACGGGCACGGCGACCAGGTCGCCATCCACTGGGAGGGCGAACCCGGCGACTCCCGGGCGATCACCTACGCGGAGCTCCTCGAGGAAGTGTGCCGGGCGGCCAACACTTTCACCGCGCTAGGCCTCGTGGCCGGTGATCGGGTCGCGATCTACATGCCGATGGTGCCCGAAGCCATCGTGACGATGCTGGCGTGCGCGCGGCTCGGCCTCACCCACTCGGTGGTGTTCGCCGGGTTCTCCCCCACCGCATTGCGTCAGCGGGTCGACGACGCGCAAGCCAAGTTGATCGTGACCACCGATGGACAGTGGCGTCGCGGGAAGCCCGCCCCGCTGAAGTACGCCGTCGACGAGGCACTGGGTTCGGACCCGTCGAGCGTCGAACATGTGCTGGTGGTGCGCCGGGTCGGCCTGGACGTGCCGTGGACCGAAGTTCGCGACCTGTGGTGGGACGAAACCGTCGCTGTCGCTTCGCCTTCCCACGAAGCGCAAGCCTTCCCCGCCGAACACCCGCTGTTCATCCTCTACACCTCTGGAACCACCGGAAAACCCAAGGGAATCCTCCACACCACCGGCGGATACCTCACCCAGACCGCCTACACCCACCACAACGTCTTCGACCACAAAGCCGGACAAGACGTCTACTGGTGCACCGCCGATATCGGCTGGGTCACCGGCCACAGCTACATCGTCTACGGGCCCCTCGCCAACCGCGCCACCCAAGTCGTCTACGAAGGCACGCCGAACTTCCCCGATGAGCATCGCCATTTCGAGATCATCGAAAAATACGGCGTCACCATCTACTACACCGCGCCCACGTTGATCCGCACGTTCATGAAATGGGGCCGCGAGATCCCCGACGCCCACGATCTGAGCACCCTGCGACTGCTCGGCTCCGTCGGCGAACCGATCAACCCCGAAGCATGGCGCTGGTACCGGGACGTGATCGGCGCGAACAAGACTCCGATCGTCGACACCTGGTGGCAGACCGAGACCGGCGCCATCATGATCTCCCCCTTGCCCGGCGTCACGGCCACCAAGCCTGGTGCCGCGATGGGCCCGCTGCCGGGGATCTCCAGCAAGGTCGTCGACGACGAAGGTACGCCGCTGGGTTCCGACGAATCCGGTCTGCTCGTCCTGGATCAGCCGTGGCCGTCGATGCTGCGCGGCATCTGGAACGACATGGACCGCTACCGCGAAACCTATTGGCAGCGTTTCGCTTCCGAAGGCTGGTATTTCGCCGGGGACGGCGCCAAGCTCGACGCCGATGGCGATCTGTGGATCCTGGGACGCGTCGATGACGTCATGAATGTGTCCGGTCACCGCATCTCCACCGCCGAGGTGGAATCCGCGCTCGTGGGGCACCCGGCCGTCGCCGAGGCCGCCGTGGTCGGCGCTTCCGACGAGACCACCGGTCAAGGGATCGTCGCCTTCGTCATCCTCACCGGGTCGGCCGGTGCGGCCGAGGCACTCGTCTCCGAGCTCAAGGCGGCGGTCTCGCTGGAGATCAGTCCGATCGCCAGGCCGCGCGAGATCCACATCGTGCCGGAGCTGCCCAAAACGCGCAGCGGCAAGATCATGCGGCGACTGCTGCGCGACGTCGCCGAAGGACGCGAACTCGGCGATACCTCGACCCTGGTCGACCCGACGGTGTTCGAGTCGATCGCCACCGCGTGAGCGCGCCGGATGGACCAAGCCCGCGCGACACCGGGCATGCTGGGACGGTGGAGATACCTATGTTCCCGCTGGGTGCGGTGCTGCTACCCGGCGAGTCGCTGTCGTTGCAGATCTTCGAGCCACGATATGTGGCGCTGATCGAGGACTGCATGGATGGGCGGCGGGAGCCGGAATTCGGGGTCGTGCTGATCGCGCGCGGGCACGAGGTGGGCGGTGGTGAGGTGCGCACGGAGGTGGGCACCGTCGCCCGGATCACCGAGGTCATCGAACTGCCCGATTCGCGATACCGGCTGCGCTGCAAGGGAACCGACCGCATTCGCATCGAGAAGTGGCTCGTCGACGCCCCCTACCCCCAGGCCGAAGCCGCGCTCTGGCCGGACGGCCCCGGCGCCGACGACAGCGCGTTGCTGGCGGATCTGCGCGAACGCGCGGACCGCCTGCACGACCTGACGGCCCAGTTCGCGCGCCGCAACGGCATCCGCCGCCCGCCACCCTCGGCATCGCTGGACGACCTGCCCGACGATCCCACCACCCGCTCCTACGAACTGGCCGCTCGACTACCGATCGGCCCGACCGACCGCCAATCGGCCCTGTCCGCCCCGGATCCACACACTCGACTCGCGACGCTGTCCACCTCCGTCGACGACGCGATCGCGATGATGGAGTTCCGCCTGCTGTGATGCCCCCGGTATCGGCCGCACTCGCAGGTGGGACGCAGGTTTCATACAGCATCCGCCACAGCGTTCTCCCGCAGATGCAGTTCCCGCCGGGCGATGAGCAGGCCATTTCCCGAGGTGACGAGGTCGCTCGGGCATAGCTGCAGAAGATGCGGCATGCGGCATGTTCGGACGTCGTGGAGCTGGTCTCTCAGGTCGCCTGTGGCTGCCAACCGGGACCTCGGAACAGGAAGCCGAGCTTGTGCGAGAATTTCGCCGCGTTCTTGACGTCCTGCCAGATCGCGACTATCTCGCGGGCGTTGATCTTTGCGATGTTGTAGGTGTTGACGTTCTTGGTGAGGCCGTAGATCGCCCGCTCGCCCTCCGGCTCGAAGGAGCCGAAGATGCGGTCCCAGGTGATGAGCACACCACCGTAGTTGCGGTCGAGGTATTCAGTGTTGGAGCCGTGGTGCACGCGGTGGTGGCTCGGCGTATTGAACACGAATTCGATAGGCGCCCAGAGTTTGTCGATGGCCTCGGTGTGGATGCCGAACTGGTACAGCAGGTTGATCGCGTAAGCGGCGGCGATGATCTTGCCATCGATTCCCGACAGTGCCAGTGGTGCGAGGAACGGCAGGGACGTGACAACCAGCCAAGGCGTACGTAGTGCCGTGGTGAGGTTGAAGCTCTCGCTCGAGTGGTGCACGACGTGGACTGACCAAAACACCCGGATTTCGTGGTGGGCGCGGTGAAACCAGTAGTAAGCGAAGTCGACCCCGATGAGTGCGACGGCCCACGCGACCCAACCCTCGAGGTGCCACGGCACCAGCGAAGAAACAGACGCGAAGATCGCGAGTTCCGCCAGCGCCCACGGAATGTTGAGGAGTTGGTACCCCAGACCGGCGGCGATGGAGGTAGCTGAGTCGCGGTAGTCGTACGGCTTGCCGTGACGCTCGAGATACACGAACTCCGCCACAACGGCGACGATAAAGACCGGAATTGCCAGCCAGATCAGCATGGTGGAGACATCCATACCGGACATCGCAGACGCAAGTCGGGGAATGACGATGACTACGGCAGCCGTGCCCGCGAGGAGCACTGCGCAAGCCAAGATGAACTTGGTCCGGCCGCGGGCCCGGAACTTCTCCCGCCACGCCTCGGCGGTCGATTTCATGCCACTCATAGGTAAACCATCGTCCGGAGCGGCGCTCCACACCAGGAACCCAAGGTGTGGCTGATCGCCACCTTGTCGCAGGCCGGACCGAATCGGCGGGGCAGGTCACGCCGTCGCCTGCTCGACCATATGCCGCCCCTTCGGCAAGTAGTTCCGCTGCTTCGGTGTGATTCGGACCGTCTCGGGAGTGTCCGCTCATCGGCAGATACGGACGTTCGCGACCGCGCGATATGCGGCATTCGCGGATGTTGACGGCTAGGGGCGAATCGCCGTACGGACGAGGTCGGCGACGGCTTTGGATCTGCTGTGTGGTGGCCAGGCGATGACAGTCGTCACGGTCGGTGCGTCCGGCACGCGCACGATGGCGTGATCGTCGCGGAGCTGGGCTCGGAGCGACTCCGGCATGACCGCGCAGGCCCGTCCGAGCGTGATCAGCTGGGTCAACTGGGTATGGTCGCGAACCTGTGGGCCGGGGCCGTCCGGATAACTTCCATCCGGTCGAGGCCAGCGCGGCAGGGGCAGGTCCGTTATCGCGTTGACCTCGGCCATCGACAGGTGCGGTCGGTTGGCGAGTGGGTGCCCTGCGGGCAGGACCACGATCTGCTGTTCGGTGTGTAGATCCTCGGTGTCGAATCCGGCCGTCGTGTCGTAGGGCCGGTGGAGCAGAGCAACGTCGGCACGTCCGTCGCGGAGCAGGCTTTCCGGTTCGCCGGGCCCGCACAGCACCACCTCGACTGCGACAGCGCAGGGATCGGCGGCGTAGGCGTTCAGCAGCTTCGACAACAGCTCGCTGGACGCCCCGGCCTTGGCGGCCAGCACCACACCGGGACGGTCGGCAGCGGCGCGGCGGGTGCGGCGCTGCGCGGCTTCGACCGCTTCGAGAGCGAGCCGGGCCTCCCGCAACAGCACCGACCCGGCCTCGGTCAATATGATCGCGCGGGAATTACGGTGCAGCAGAACGACTCCGAGCCGCCGTTCCAGCTGCTGGATCGCCCGCGACAGCGGTGGTTGCGCCATCGCGAGCCGTTGTGCCGCCCGCCCGAAGTGCAACTCCTCGGCGACGGCGACGAAGTATCGCAACTCCCGCGTCTCCACCATGTCATCGTATCCGGCGCTCACCACCACCAATACCCGTGCGGTATCGCCGCCCACCCGATCGGTCTTGGACGCCCCACCCGAGTTCGCAACATGATCAACGGCATGAGTGAACGGACTATCGCGCTGGTGACCGGCGCGAACAAGGGCATCGGATACGAGATCGCGGCGGGCCTTGGCGCCCTCGGCTGGCGAATCGGTGTGGGCGCGAGGGATCGACAACGCCGCGAGACCGCGGTGGAGAAGCTGCGCGCGGCCGGAACCGATGCGTTCGGCGTGCCACTGGACGTGAACGACGACGCGAGCGTCGCCGCCGCGGCCGACCTGATCGCCGACCATGCCGGAGGGCTCGACGTCCTGGTCAACAACGCCGCGATCACCGGCGGTATGCCACAGACACCCACCACGGTCGAACCCGCGACCGTGCGAGCTGTCGTGGAAACCAACGTGATCGGCGTCATCCGGGTCACCAACATGATGCTGCCGATGCTGCGCCGCTCGGCGTCACCGCGAATCGTCAACATGTCCAGCAGCGTGGGCTCGCTCGCCGTGCAGACCACGCCCGGCATCGACATGGGCCCGGTTCCAGTGGCGTACTCGGCATCGAAGACCTTCCTCAACGCCGTCACCATCCACTACGTCAAGGAACTGAGCGACACCGACATCCTGATCAACTCCGGCTGCCCCGGTTTCACCGCCACCGACCTCAACGGCTTCCGAGGCGTCCGCACACCACAACAGGGGGCGGCGATCGCGATTCACCTCGCGACCCTGCCCGACGACGGACCGACCGGCGGATTCTTCGACGATGCCGGAACAGTGCCGTGGTGACGGGCACCGATGCGAACCATTCCCGTTGTCGAGGTCAGCCGCGCGTCGTACGCCGGAGGAGAAGCACGACAATCACACCGGCTACACATCCAATATTCGGCAGTTGAGTGCGTTCATCGGCTGGTGCCGCAGCCCTCGGGATCGCGCGCGTCGCGGCATGAGAGTGCGAACCACAAGGACGACCATTCCATTCGATCCTCGATCACGGGTCGTGACAATGGGTCCGTATCTATACTACAAGTAGTAGTAGTAGTAGTAGATACTGCCGCATGAGGAGTAACGATCAACAGCAACCGAAACCTTCGACAGCGAGTACAGCCGCTGGTCCGGGCCACCGCGTGGTCGCACGCGGCAACCCGAACCGCGATCGGAATCAGCATCCTCGCAAGACCTGCCGTCGCGGACACCTGGGTCGGCGCGACCGAGAACGGCTCGGCAACGGTGCTGCGACCGGCCTTCGCAGTGCGCGACGCCGTTCTCGGTGTCGGCACGCTCTGGGCACTGGCGACCGGCAGGCCCATACGCCATTGGTTCCTGATCGGCACCGCGGTCGAAGCTGTCGAACTCACGGCAATCGCACGCAACCGCAGCGAATTACCGCCGACACTGACGAACAAAGCCTGGACGATGGCGACCGCCGCCGGACTTCTCGGCGGTACTCTGGTCGCCACGCTGCTCGATGAGAACATCTAGACGAGTACGACGGACGCCAGGCCCACTGTCGCGGTGGTCCTCGATTCGGCATGAGCGAACCTTCGCGAACGCGCGGCCTGCGGGTGCGTTGGGTAAGCCCGGAACGCTGAACACCGCGCTATTCGTAAATCGCCGCCGCGTTCAGAGCGCGAGCGAAGAAGGTCCAGTCACCGTTGCGGGGCAACTCTTTTCCGTGGTTCTGGTACCAGCCATTCGAGTCGTCCACCCATGCACCCAACGCCTCCAAGAACGACTCGAGGGTGAGGTTGTTCCACCGATCGCGATGTTCGAGCAGGTTGATTCGAAGGTCGCCGACGCACGCCGCGAACTCGGCTCTGGTCATGATCTCGTCATCAGGTGAGAGCGGCATCGGGGGAATGATAACGGGCCCCCGCCGGAGACCATGGTCGGTTCCATCGGCGCGATATGCGGCATCGCAGTACGTTGCCTCGGTGAATACCAAGCCGAAATACTCGCCGGATTCGGTGGATTCGCGACAACTACGCGGACGAGGGCATCTGGCTCCTCGTCGAACTCGATGACGATGGTTGGCCGAACCGGCAGGTCAATCTGCGAGGTTCAGACGGTGAGCCCGTCACCGCCGCAGCGTTAGGAGAGGTGATGCATGCACGAGATCGTGGGGGAACCCACCGGTTGACAGGCAGCAGAATGTGGGGACTACGAGGCTCATTCAGGCGGTCGTGTAGAAGTGTAGGGTCAGCTCGCCGACGCGGTAGATCACGATCTTCGCGAGCGTGCTCGGTCTAGCCGCGAGGCACCGGACGCTGCGGCGAACGTGTCTCGCCCGCAGGATTGGCCAAACACCGTTCGAGGGCGCCGAACGCTTCGAAAACTTCGGGAGCTTCGAAGGCACGGTTACGGCGTCCGACCGTCGATTGCCGCAGGATTCCGGCGTCGATGAGCCGCTCGATCGCGGTGTTGGCGGCGGGAAAGCTGCGCTCGACAAGGGCCGCGGCGGTGGCGACGGTGATGATCGGCGCGCCGACGAGATGCGGAAGCAATAGGGCGGCAGCTGAATCCGCTCGTAATGGCGCGACTCGCGCGCGCCATCGCGTCAACAAGGCGGCGGTTCTCGCCTCGAATACTGTGGCGTCGACGACTGCCTGTGTACACGCCGCGGCGAACCTGCCGATCCAGGCATTGGCGCCTTCCGTAGCCGCGGCGGTATCGGGTGGACCGAGGTGACGAAACGCGGTGAGGCCATCGATGTAGCTGCGGGTCGCCGTGGCCAAGACGAGCGAAACCGGCGCGATCACTCGCTCGGAGAGTCCTCGGCGACGGAGCACGAGGTGGATCAGAACACGTCCCGCACGCCCATTGCCGTCGACGAAGGGGTGGATCGTTTCGAACTGGGCGTGGGCGATCGCTGCCTGCGCGACCGCGGGCAGGTCGTCGGTGTTGACGAACGCGATCAGGTCCGCTATCAACTCCGCGACGAAGCGCGCCGGTGGTGGCACATACGCAGCCGAACGCGGGTTGTAGGAACTGCCACCGATCCAGTTCTGCTGATCCCGGTACCTGCCGCCGTGAGAGGCGAGGTGCGTGCCAAGCATCAACCGCCGATGCACGTCGGTCAGCACCTCAGCGGCGATTTCCTGACCGCGCGACACCGAACGTACGCCCAGTGCCATCGCGTCGATGTTCGCCAGCACTTCCACCGCGGTGACGTCCGTGGACACTCCGTCGAAGGACGCCGCGGCCTCGGCGCGCAGCAACCGTCGTGCGCCGATTTCGAGGCCTTCGATGCGAGAGGAGGCGACAGCCTCGGCGCGCAGCAGCAGTCGCGACAGCACCTCGGCATCGGACAACGCCGTCGCGTCCCGATCGAGCCGGGCAATGGCGATCTCGGCATCCGCGACATCGGCGGCCGTTGCGCCATCGAAGGTGAATGCCCTGCCCATCAGCGGATCCGGTAGGTAGGCATCAAAAGAACCGGCGCTTCGGTCCCGACGGGACAGCCCGCCACGATCAAGGGCACTCTCCCAACGACAGGACAGTAACTCGGCCAACTCACACCTCCTTATTAAAGTTTATCAGTCAACCTTTAATAAGTGCCTCGCTCGACATCGGATTCGGTCGAACCGGGAGGGGGTGTGGGCCGTTGACAAGGAAGGAGCCGGTCGGCGTGCGTCGCGGACCGGGCGGCCTCACCAACTGAATCGGAGAACCACCGATGACCATCAACGATTTCTCGCTGAACCGCCGCGCCGTCGTCGTGGGCGCGGGTGTACTGGCCGCCGCGGGGACGCTGACCGCGTGCGGTACCTACGAGAAGAACGACGTGGCACCCGTCGGGGCACCCGGACTCGGGAAACCCGCCCGCGCGCTGATCAAGGCGGCGGATGTGCCGGTGGGCGGCGGAGTGATCGTCGGCGACACCGTCGTCACCCAGCCGGCCGCGGGCAATTTCGTCGGGCTCTCATCGACTTGCACCCACGCCGGATGCAAGGTCGCCACCGTGGCGAACGGCACCATCAACTGCCCCTGTCACGGGAGCAGATTCGGGCTCGACGGGGCGGTGCGCGGTGGTCCCGCAACCGCGCCGCTACCCGCCAAACCTGTTCGCGTCGAGGGAGATTCGATCGTTCCCGGGTAACCCGAACGCAGACCACACCCGCACCGCGGCATCGCCGCCGGTGCGGGTGTGGCGATGCGATCAGCCTGCGGCGTCCATCATTTCGGACATGCGGCGTTCCATTTCCTCGGGGCTGACGTCTTCGATGTGGGTGGCCACGGTCCAGCGGTGGCCCCACGGGTCTTCGAAGGCGCCGCTGCGGTCGCCGTAGAACTGGTCGGTCATGGGGGTGGTCGCGGTTGCGCCCGCGGTGAGCGCCGCGGCGAAGGCGGCGTCGGCGTCGGCGACGTAGACCATCAGGTTCACCGGGGAACCGCCGACGGCCTTCGGGTCGATGAAGCCGATCTCGGGGACCGGGTCGCCGACCATCAGTACCGAGTCGCCGACGAGCAGTTCACTGTGGACGATGGAACCACCGGGGCCATCCATCTTCATGCGCACGGTCGCGCCGAAGATCGCGGTGTAGAAGTCGATCGCCGCAGCCGCTCCCGCGCACGCCAGCCCGGGACAGATCCGCGGATAACCGTCAGGGAAGGGTGAAACATCAGACATCGGATACCTCCGTGTCGAAAGTGATGCTAGGACGAACCCCAGCCTATTCCCCAGGCATGGCCGGGGAAAGGTCATCGCAGCTGTGGCCTTCCGGTCGGGCCGCAAGACTGGTAGAACTTGTTTCAGCTTATAGAACTTGTTTCAGTTTTGCTGTCGAAGTCGGAGGGCCTGGACGTGCGGTACGGGGTTGTGTTGTTCACCAGTGACCGGGGCATCACGCCCGCCGATGCGGCGAAGGCCGCCGAGGATGCGGGATTCGACGCGTTCTACGTCCCCGAGCACACCCATATTCCGGTGGTGCGCGCCGCGGCCCATCCGCAGACCGGGGACTCCTCGCTGCCCGACGACCGGTACCTGCGCACCCTCGACCCGTGGGTCGCGCTGGCCACCGCCGCCGCGGTGACCGAGCGGATCACCCTGTCGACGGCGGTGGCGTTGCCCGCCGAGCACCACCCGATCACCCTCGCCAAGACCATCGCCTCCCTCGATCACCTGTCCGGTGGGCGGGTGGAGCTGGGTGTCGGATTCGGTTGGAACACCGATGAACTCGCCCACCACGGCGTTCCCGCGAACAAGCGACGCACGGTGTTGCGCGAGAACCTCGACGCGATGCGGGCACTGTGGTCGCAGGAGGAAGCCGAATTCGCCGGTGACTTCGTGAAGTTCGGGCCGAGCTGGTCCTGGCCGAAGCCGGTGCGGGCCGGGGTTCCGGTGTTGCTCGGAGCGGGCGGTACCGAGAAATCGTTCGGTTGGCTGGCGGCCAATGCGGACGGTTGGATCACCACCCCGACCGAAGGTGACCTGGGCGCCAAAGTCGAACTTCTGCACCGGGTCTGGAAGGACGCGGGCCGCGAGGGCACCCCGAGGGTGATCGCGCTGGCCGGTCGTCACGATGCCGAGCAACTCGCCCGCTGGGCCGACCTCGGCGTCACCGAGGTGGTCTTCGGTCTTCCTGATAAGAGTGCCGACGACGTCCGTGGGTATCTCGGCCACCTCGGCGGGAAACTCGCCGTCGCGGCATAACTCCGCACCGGTTTCAGCCGT
>NZ_JBHZBG010000020.1:44692-117001 GCF_042754695.1 Nocardia sp. NPDC059195
AACCGGGTTTCAGCCGTACCGGGTTTCAGCCGTACCGGGTTTCAGCCGTACCGGGTTTCAGCCGTACCGGGTTTCAGCCGTACCGGGTTTCAGCCGTACCGGGTTTCAGCCGCGGAGTTTGCGTACCTGAGCCGCGGTGAGATCGGAGAGCACGCCGGGGTCGACGACTTCCGGCGCGGTGACAACAACCTG
This sequence comes from Nocardia sp. NPDC059195, assembly GCF_042754695.1. Lineage (NCBI taxonomy): Bacteria > Bacillati > Actinomycetota > Actinomycetes > Mycobacteriales > Nocardiaceae > Nocardia > Nocardia sp. NPDC059195. The sequence goes on from NZ_JBHZBG010000020.1 coordinate 44,885, forward strand.
AACCAGCGTGTTCCCCACCTGCACAAGCGATGTCGCCGACGTGAGCGTGAGTCCTTCGCTGGTGGCGGTCAAGGTGAACGCCGAGCCGGCATCGCCGGCAGGCGGCTGAGCGAGCGCGCTCGTTCGATACTCGATCCGCACCCCGGCGTCGTCGCCCGAGTAGCTGGTGCAGCGCCGAGGCTGAGCCTGGAGCGCGTCGAAGGCCGGGGCCAGCGCCGCGTCCGGATAGCTCGCGGCATCGATATCGATGGTGGCGAAGCTGGGCCCGGCGAACTGCACCGACGCGGCGGCGGCCGACCCCGGCCACTGCTGCGCGATCGGCAAGAGCAGACGCCCACAGTCCGGCGGATTCGTCAGCGCCGCGGGCGGTACCGCGGGCTCGTCGGACTCACCGCGCGGCGGCACCACCGCGAAAGCGCCGGGCAGATCCGTCGCGGCGAGCAGACCGGCCGATAACTGCGCCGCATCGCGAACAACGGCGCCGGTTCCGGGTGCGGCCGTGACCGCGGCGGAGAACGGACCCGATCCCGGCGAGTCCACCGTGTCGTCGGACCCACAGCCCGCGATCGCGGCCAACCCGGCGCATGCCGAAACAGCCGCGCCGACGCGCAGCGAACGTCCCCGCATCATTCCGTCCAGGTAACGCGTGTCGACTGCGTCTGCACCAATGTGCTCACGCTGCGCGCGTCCCGATAGGTCTGCTGTCCACCGATCTCGATGGAACCCGAAACCGGCAGCGGCATACCGAGATCGATGGTGATCGAGCCGACGCCTTCCATCACGTATCCGTCGATGTCGAGCTCACCGGCGTCGTTGGGCAACTCCCACACATTGTCGGTTGGCGTCTGATTCACCTGCAGATCGATGGTGAGCCGGTCGCCCTCCCGGCTGGTGAGCGTGGCCGTGGTGATCTGGTCGAGGGTGACCCCACCGGTGATCTTCTGATGCACCGTCCACACCGCACCGACCCCGACGGGCTGGTCCGGGAACGCGATCGACTGATACACAGCCTGGTAGAAGGCCTGCTCGAGCGCGGCCCGCGCCGTATTCGGGGTGTCCGGTGACGGAGCCATGCGCAGCTCGGTGATCGCACCGAGGTCGCTCATCCCCAAACCGGCGTGTGAACCGTCGGCGGAAGTGAACGCCTTGTTCAGCGCGGGGTCGGGGGTGGTGACCGCGCCGACGGTGAGGTCGACGCCATCGGTGCCTGCGCGCGCGATCATCGGGATGGTCAGCGCGGCGGGTGAGAAGTCGCGGACAGGCTGATCGTTGACCTGCTGCTGGATCTGATAGTCGGTGCGCAGCGTCACTTCCTGGGTGGTGCCCGCGGCATAGCGCGGCCGCAGCAGATCGCGCGGCTCTTCGCCGGGCGAGATCATCGTGGTGACCGCGGCCGAGATCGGCACGGTGACTTCCTTGCCGATGCCGAGCGGCTCGAGGCCATCGACCTCCGCGGCAGGAGCCGAGCGATCGGCACACCCGGCGCCGAAGGTCGCGAACCCGAGCACGAGCGCCACCAGTAACACCCCGGGGCGCGCGATGCGGGGTAAGCGAGATCTAGACAACACCGTCACAGCCATCAGGGTACGACCGCTTCCTGAGTAACACCTGGGACTCCCCGGCACCGCGGCGAAGGCCAGATCACCACTAAGGAATGATGGACGCGTGAGTGAAGACCGGCCAACCGACAACGCTGCTGTCCCCGAGACCGGCGACGACTCAGCGGCACCGGCGGCCGCTGCCGCATCCGAGGCGGCCGAGACGGCGAAACCCGCTGGTCGCCGCCGTTTGCCGATGTTGCTGATCATCGCCGTCGTCCTGTTCGGGCTCGACCTGCTGACCAAGTGCCTCGCGGTCGCTCTGATCGACCCGGGCGAATCGGTACCGATCATCGGCGATTTCGCGCGGTTCACTCTGGTGCGCAACCCGGGCGCGGCGTTCTCGATGGCGACCGGCATGACCTGGCTGCTGACCCTGATCGCCGCCGCGGTGGTGATCGGGGTGATCCGGATCGGGCGCACCCTGCGTTCGCTGTGGTGGGCCATCGGCCTCGGCATGGTGCTCGGCGGGGCGCTGGGCAACCTGGTCGACCGGCTCTTCCGATACCCAGGCCCGCTGCAGGGCCATGTGGTCGACTTCGTCGCCATCGGCTGGTGGCCGGTCTTCAACGTCGCCGACTCGGCCATCGTGTGCGGGGCGATCCTGCTGGTCGCGCTCACCGTGTTCGGTTTCGAACCGGACGGCACCCGCAGCGGTCGCAAACACACCGAGGAGACCGTATGACCGAGTCAGGGCCCGGAGGCGGCAGCTTGCGTAACCACGTAGGGCCCCTCGGGCATACGCAGGAGGACACTGCATGAGAGAAACCAGAACCATGCCCGTCCCCGATGGACTCGACGGGATGCGGGTGGACGCGGGACTCGCCCGCCTGCTCGGCCTCTCGCGGACCACGGTCGTGGCGCTGACCGAGGACGGTTCGGTGCAGATCGACGGGGTCGCCGCGGGTAAGTCCGACCGGCTCACCGCGGGCGCGTGGCTGGAAGTGATCTTCCCCGAACCCAAGCGCGAACTGACGGTCGAGGCCGCCCCGGTCGACGGGATGAACATCCTCTACGCCGACGACGACATCGTCGCCGTCGACAAGCCGATCGGCGTCGCCGCGCACTCCGGTGTCGGCTGGACCGGCCCGACCGTGGTCGGCGGCCTGGCGGCGATGGGTTATCGCATCTCCACTTCGGGCGCGCACGAACGGCAGGGCATCGTGCACCGGCTCGACGTCGGCACCTCCGGTGTGATGGTGGTGGCACAATCCGAACACGCTTACACGATGCTCAAGCGCGCCTTCAAGGAACGCACGGTCGACAAGCAATACCATGCACTCGTGCAGGGACACCCGGATCCGAGCAGCGGCACCATCGACGCGCCGATCGGGCGTGCGCGGGGCAATGCCTGGAAGTTCGCGGTGACCGGTGACGGCAGGCCGAGCGTCACCCATTACGACACCATCGAGGCGTTCCAGGCGGCCAGCCTGCTCGACGTCCACCTCGAGACCGGCCGCACACACCAGATCCGGGTGCACTTCTCCGCGGTGCGCCATCCCTGCGCGGGTGACCTCACCTACGGCGCCGACCCGACGCTGGCCAAACGCCTCGGCCTGGAACGGCAGTGGCTGCACGCACGTCAGCTCGGCTTCCATCATCCCGCCGACGGTCGCTGGCTGGAGATCACCAGCGAGTACCCCGACGATCTGGCGGGCGCCTTGGACGTATTACGCAATGCCTGACGACCCGCGGTCGTCCGAACCGGCGCCGGGTACGGCGCCGGACGACCGCGGGGAACCGCCCGCCGAACAGGCGGGAGTATCGATGGACGACAGCGCGAGCACATCCTCGGAGACACTCGGGAACATGCCCGCGGAGCCGGGATCGCAGGCCGACGACGCCGATGGCCGATTCTCCCGGCGCAATGCCGCCTTCTACGCGATCGCGGCCATCGGCGCGGTGATCCTGCTGGTTGTCGCCTACCGCGAACCGGCGCCCACGTCGGCGGTGGCGACCGATCGGCTGGGGCCCGCACCCGGCGAGCAGGTTCAGCAATACCTCGGCGACGCGCGGGCATCCCTCGGCGGTGCCGGCACCGACCCGCACTGGGCGCTGGTGTCGTTCACCGAATACCTGACGCCCCAACAGATTCCGGCCGTGGCCGATGGGTTGCGGGTTTCCGGGGTGATTCAGCACGTGCCCGTCGAGCGGGTGCAGACACCGGTGATCACGGTCGCCACTCCCGGCGGCGACGAGCCTGCGGTGAATTCCGGCGACGCGGCCGCGGGCTTGGTAGCGGCACAACAGTTCCGCGATCAGCGCAGCGCCGAGATCGCCCATCTCACCGAGACCCGCCTGCGGGCAGGCTGCGCGTGCACGGCCGGCATCGTCGTGCGCGGCACGCTCCCCCAATTACGTGACCTCGCAACACAATCCGGCGTCAGGGCGGTGCAGGCACTGCCCGCCGACGCCGTCGCGGGCCGGTTCGCGGTGAGCCCGTTACTGCCGGGCAGCACCGACACCGTCACCCCGAACCCCGACGACGGCCCGGTTCCGACCGAGTAGCACTGCGGCCCAGTCGACGACGGCCCTTGCATCGCGACGGTGTTCGCCGATGCGGGAGCGGCCTACGGCCGATCGGTGGCGCGGCGCGCATCGGCCAGTCCCCACAGCGCGCGTGCCCGGTCCACGTCGCCGGCTTGGTCGTAGGCACCTGCCATCAATTCGAGCGCACCGGCATCGAGCCGGTCGAGCTGCACGATGAGGTCGGAAAACAGGTCGTCGAGTTCGTCGGGGGTCACCGGGTGGTCCCGAGACGATCCGACAGGGTTACCTCCATAACCGGCAAAGGTACTCCAACACCGAATGCCGGTCCCGCACAAGGGTTCTCGAAATGATTACGGTCGGGTCAGTGATTCCTCACGCTCCCTGCGCACCGACCGGGGGAAAGAACTTGCCCGCGCCGCCGGAGCGCCGCGCCTGCACCCACCACGCCAACTCGACCAGCGCGATGCCGATCACACCGCACACCACCGCGGCCAGTGTCAGGCGCGGGTTGGACGGGTCGAGTTTGAAGAACGCGCGGGTGAACGGGATCGTGAACAGCGCGACGTAGGCCAGCACCGATACCGCGATCAGCACCACCTTCCACCACACATACGGCCGCGCGACCAGCACGAGCACCCACACCGCGATCATGATCAGTGTGATCAGCGCGGTGGTGCCCGCCTGCACCTTCTGCGTTTCCGAGGCTTCCGGTCCGGCGTAGGCGATGAGGTAGGACACGAACGTCGCGACGCCGATCACCACACCCGACGGCACGGCCAGGCGCATCACCCGGCCGACGAAGCCGGTGCGGGCGCGCTCGTTGTTGGGCGCCAGCGAGAGCACGAACGCCGGGATGCCGATGGTGAACCAGGCCGCGATGGTGACGTGGCGCGGCAGGAACGGGTAGCCGATGGGGTCGTAGCCGAAGATCTGCGAACCGACGCCCGCCAGGCCGACGAGGAAGGCCAGCAGCACCGAGTACACGGTCTTGGTGAGGAACAGATTCGAGACGCGTTCGATATTGCCGATCACTCGGCGACCCTCCCCCACCACATACGGCAGGGTCGCGAATTTGTTGTCCAGCAACACGATCTGCGCCACCGCGCGGGTCGCCGGGCTACCGGCGCCCATCGCGACACCGATATCGGCATCCTTGAGCGCCAGCACGTCGTTGACGCCGTCACCGGTCATGGCGACGGTGTGCCCGCGCGACTGCAACGCGCCGACCATGGCGCGCTTCTGGTCGGGACGGACACGGCCGAAGGTGGTTTCGCGATCGAGGACGTCGGCGAGGGCGGCCGGATCGTCGGGCAGGGTGCGCGCGTCGACGGCGTGGTCACCGCCGGGCAGGTCGAGCGAGGAGGCGACCGCACCGACGGACACGGCATTGTCGCCGGAGATCACCTTGATCGAGACCTGCTGGCTCGCGAAGTATTCCAGGGTTTCCTTGGCGTCGGGGCGCACCTTCTGCTCGAGCACCACCAGCGCGGCGGGCTCGACCCGGCCGGGCGCGTCGTCAGCGTCGACCGGACGGTCGCTGCGTGCCAGCAGCAGCACCCGCAGACCCGACGAGCCGAGCTGCTCGGCGTGGGCGGCGTCGGCGGAGGCGGGATCGAGCAGCACGTCGGCGGCGCCGAGCAGCCAATCACCGTGGGCGCCATAGGAAATACCGCTCCACTTCTTGGCCGAGGAGAACGGCGCGATGGCGGTCTGCGACCAGCTGGGCGAGTCGGGCAGCGCTTCGGCGATGGCCTGGACACTGGCGTTGGGGCGCGGGTCGTCGCTCGCGAGCGCCGCCAGCGCGGCCTGCACCTGCGCCTCGTCGAACGCGCCGAGCGGTTCGACCTGCGCCAGGCGCATGCCGTTCTCGGTGAGGGTGCCGGTCTTGTCGGCGCACACCACGTCGACGCGGGCCAGGCCCTCGATCGCGGGCAGTTCCTGCACCAGGCACTGACGTTGACCCAGGCGAACCACACCGACCGCGAAGGCGATCGAGGTCATCAGCACCAGGCCCTCGGGGACCATCGGTACCAGTGCGGCCACCATCCCGGTCACGGCGGGACGCCACGATTCCCCGCTCGAGACCAGCTGGTTGTAGATGCTGAGCAGACCGGCCGGGATGAGCAGGTAGGTGATGAATTTCAGGATCTTGTCGATGCCCGAACGCAATTCGGAGTGCACCAGCGTGAACTTGCTGGCTTCCTCGGCCAGTTTCGCGGCGTAGGCGTCCTTGCCGACCTTGGTCGCGCGGTACGCGCCCGAACCCGACACCACGAAGCTGCCCGACATCACCGGCGCGCCGATGCCCTTGTCGATCGGGTCGGCCTCACCGGTCAGCAGCGACTCGTCGATCTCCAGCGCGGCGGCCTCTTCGACCTCGCCGTCGACCACGATCTGATCGCCGGGGCCGAGCTCGATCAGATCGTCGAGGACCACCTCGCCGGGCGCGATCTGCTCGGCGACGCCGTCGCGGCGCACCGTCGGCTTGGCCTGGCTGACGATCGCCAGCTCGTCCAGGGTTCGCTTGGCCCTGACCTCCTGGATGATGCCGACCGCGCTGTTGGCCACGATGAGCAGACCGAACATGCCGTCGATGATCGAGCCGGTCGAGAGCACCAGCAGGAACAGCACGCCGAGAATGGCATTGATGCGGGTGAGGACATTCGCGCGGACGATCTCGCCGACCGAACGACTCGCCCTGGCCGGGACGTCGTTGGTGCGCCCGTCGCGGCGGCGCTCATCGACCTGTGCTGTGGTGAGCCCGGCGGCCGCGGGTTCCTGCACGGATAGGGACATGCTCGAAAGATTAGCCGGTCGTATCATGGGATGAATGCAGCGCAGCTCATCCCCGCCCGGTGTCGTTTTCGGTGCGGGGGCCTACCTCATCTGGGGTTCGTTCGCCGCCTTCTTCGGGCTGCTGTCGTTCGCCTCGCCGGTCGAAGTGGTGGCGCAGCGGATCGTCTGGACGCTGGTGGTGGTGCTGCTCGCGCTCACGCTGACCGGGCGGCTTGGCAGCTTGCGCGGGATCGATGCCAGGACCTGGCGAATGGCCGCCGCCGCCTCGGCGGCGTTGTCGCTGAACTGGGGTGTGTACGTCTTCGGCGTCACCACCGGGCACATCGTGGAATGCGCGCTCGGCTACTTCATCAATCCGCTGGTCACCGTCGCCATCGGGGTGTTGCTGTTCCGGGAGCGGCTCACCAGGGCGCAGTGGGTGGCGCTGGGGTTGGGTGCGCTGGCGGTGGTGGTGTTGACCGTCGATTACGGCAGGCCGCCGGTGATCGCGTTGATCCTGGCCGGCTCGTTCGCCACCTACGGACTGGTGAAGAAGGTGATCCGGCTCGACGCGCTCCCCGGCATCGCGGCCGAAGGCATCGTGGCCGTGCCGTTCGCGCTGGCGTTCCTGATCGTCTTGATGGCCACCGGCCGTAGTGAAATGACCTCCAGCCCCGCCCATTTCGGTCTCATGCTCGCCACCGGGCCGGTCACCCTGCTGCCGCTGCTGCTGTTCGCAGTGGCGGCCAAGCGGGTCCCGCTCTCGACCATGGGCATCCTGCAATACCTCACCCCGGCCCTGCAGATGGCCTGGGGAGTGGCGGTCATGCACGAACCCATGCCCGCGTCGCGCTGGGCCGGATTCGCCCTGATCTGGACGGCGTTGGCGGTGTTCACCACCGACGCCCTGCTGCGGGGTCGCCGCAACCGGCAGCTCTCGGTGGCCGAGGCAACGGACGCGACCACGCATTAGCTCGATTCGGTGTCACCCCGGCGCGACTCGCCGGTGGATCACATGCCGACCGGTAGGCTCGCTAATCGGACAATCGGCTAGTGGGCACCCGAGAGAGGTGGGTTCTGTGCACGATGCGGGGTACTCGGATCGGGTCGCCGGCGTGCTGGTGGGAACCGCGGCCGGTGATGCGCTGGGGGCGGGCTACGAGTTCACTCATCCGGGGCCGGACACGGTGATCGACATGATCGGTGGCGGGGTATTCAACTGGGCGCCGGGTGAGTGGACCGACGATACGTCGATGGCCGTAGCCGTAGCGGTAGCCGCTGCCAACGGGCCGGGCATCGATCTCGACGCGGTCGCGGCCGGATTCGTCTCCTGGTACGACTCGAAGCCGCCCGACATCGGGAATCAGACTCGAACTGTGTTGTCCGCCAGGCCTTCCTCCGCGCTGGACATGCAAACCGTGGCGATGTCGATGACCGGACGAACCGGGGGCAACGGGTCGCTGATGCGCACCGCGCCGGTCGCGTTGGCCTATCTCGACGACGCCGCGGAATGCGTGGCGGCGGCGGGCCGGGTCGGACTGCTCACGCACTACGACGAGAACGCCGTCGAGGCGTGCAAGATGTGGACCTACGCGATCCGGCATGCCGTGCTGAACGCCGATTTCCACGGGGTTCGCGAATATGTCAGCGGCTCACCACAATCCGCGTACTGGACCGAACGTCTCGACGAAGCGGAGAAGGGCACGCCCGCCGACTTCCCGAACAACGGCTGGGTGGTGCACGCCCTTCAGACCGCGTGGTGGGCGATCACCACCACCGATCCCACTACGCCCGAACAGCTTCCGCTCGCCTTGGAGGCGTGCGTGCGCGCGGGAAACGACACCGACACCACCGCGGCCATCGCGGGCGGACTGCTCGGCGCCCGCTGGGGTGCCTCGGCCGTGCCTGCCCGCTGGCGCGCCATCCTCCACGGCTACCCCGGACTCACCGGCGCCGATCTCCCGGACCTAGCCCTGCGTATCGCCACCAACTCCCGGTAGCAGCCCGCGAACGCTTCGACGACAACCGGACAGGCACGCTGCCCGGATGGGTTTACTCTCCCCGACCGACTCGAGCCACCATAGATGCGCGACGGCATCGCGCCGATGTGCCGCCGCCTCGGAGCCGCCACAGTCGGGCATGGAGGCCCGTCTCGCTTTACGTTCCCGCATAGGGCGCGGAGCGGGAACGTCGGTGGCTGAACCGGCCGAGTGCCGACGCCACAGGGGTAACCTCGACACTCGACCGGCGAACTACCAAGCGGTGATGATGGGGCCGGGAGTCCATGTGCCCCAGCGGTTGTCGGAGTTGATATCCACCTTCGCGGGGGTGGCGGTGGTGTCGAGGGGGAGGTATTGCTCGAGGGAGCCCCAGTCCCGGTCCCAGTCGTTGTTCAGGTACGTCGGCAGGGTGCGGGCGGTGAACAGGAGCTGGGTCCAGCCGAGTGGGCCGCCGCCGTCGTGGCCCTGCCAGAGGTTGGTGATGGTGGCGCCGTTGCGGTCGGGCAGGATGCGGTATTCGGGGAGCTCGGCGATGCCGTTGTAGGTCGGCATCTGGTTCTGGCACGGGAAGTGCAGTCCCACAGCCCAATCCAGCAGGACCGGGGCGGTGCGGCCGACGAGTGCGCTGAGCGTGGTGGTCTGCGGCATGCGCGGCGGGGTGACCGCGAGCCACTGGTCGGGGCCGAGATCCTTGTCGGCGGCGACCAAGCGGACAACGCTCGTATCGGAGGGCAGCTGGTCCATCGGGATACGCAGATTGCGCCACATCGGCGCCGGGCCGATATCGGTCGGAGCGATCTGGCCCGCCACGGTGACGGTGCCGTCAGCCGCGGCGGTGCCGTACTCGATGGCCAGCTCCTGGCCGGGGTGGACGATACCGTCGGCGTCGACCGAGCGGATCCGGCCTGCCACCGACATCGCGAGCAGCGGGCCGCGCGGGCCGTCCGGTAGGCGGAACCAGCCCGTTGTCAGCGCGGCGGGTTCCTGGGCGCCGGAGCGGTAGCTACCGAGGACGGGGGTGGTCACGGGGTCGAGTCCGAACGGCAGTTGCAACGAGCCCTGCCGCGATTCCGAGCCGGCCGAGGTCGAGGCGTCCCGCAGTTCGTCGGGATCGTCGGACACCGAATTCGCTTGGCCGGTGGTCGATTCCACCTCGTCGGAGGTGAGCACCGGCGCGACGCCGTCGGCCCGGAAGCCGGTCGACTCGGTGCCGTTCATCGTGGTGATCATGTCGCCGGACAGCGGCGCGAGCATCGAGGCGTTCGGATCGGTTTCGACGAGCACCTCGTCGGCCATGCCACACCCACCGGCGAAAGCAGCGGAGAGATTGGAGCCGGCAAGGGAGTACGCGGGGTACTGGGCGACGGTGGCCTTGGCGAAGGACGCCACTTCGAACAGCACCATCATCGCGGCCGCGATGGCCAGGATGGGCAACCCGGCCACACGCCCCACCTTGGCCTTCGGGTTGAGGTTCGGGTGAATGTGGAACCACGCGGCCACGGCGAGCGCCAACACGGTCAGGCCGACGAACAAGGTCGAGACGCCGTAGCCCGCCACGGTCGGCGGCTTGTCCCACCAGGGGATTCCCCACGAGGAGACGTACCAGTACCCGTTGGCACCGACCCAGGTCATAGCGAGGGCGAAGAAGACACCCGCGGCGAACAGCGCGCGATTGCGCATCGGCCGCAGGACTTCCGAGCTCACCGCGACCGCGGTCACCGCGGCGACACAGGTGGCAAGGCCCGCGAACACACCGAACTGGTGGGTCCACTTGGTGGGCGAGAACATCATCAGCACCATGGCGGCGAGAGTGATGCCGAGCATCCGCCGGACCGGACCGACCGCGGTGCCGGGGATATGGCCGCCGCGGCGCAACATGATCGCAGTGCAGACGATCAGGCCGATCAGCATCGCGAAGACACCGAACCGCCTGGTCAGCCAGCCGTCGGCGTTGAGTTGCAGCAGGTACTGGTAGCGCAGGAATTCGAAGAACCAGGACTCACCCGGCCCGATCACGTTGTGCACGGCGAACATCTCCCGCACACCGGCGAAGGTCCGGTCCGCGAAGACGACAGTGAGCACCACCGTGCCCGCAGCCAGGATCGGCAGCAACTGCGCCAGGTAGCCCACCGACTTCGACCGCGCCACGATCATCGCGGTGACCACACGCGCACCGGCCACCAGCGCACCGAGGCAGATCAGGCCCGACGGTGCGCCGGTGAGGGTGAACGCGGCCACGATCACCGCGACGGCGAACGGCACGAGCCGCCGGGTCGCGATCGCTCGTTCGACCGACACCCAGGTGACCAGAACACCCAGCGCGACAACGAATTCCGCACGCAGACCGTTGTTGTAGGGCAGCCAGAAGGCCAGGAAGACGAAGGCAGCGGTCCAGGTGGCCACGCGTTCGCGGCGCAGTGCCACGCCGAGGCGGGGTAGCACCTCACGGCTGATCAACCACCAGGTGAGCACCCCAGCGCCGAGAGCGGGCAGCCGGACCAGCGGGCTGACCGCGGAGATGTGGGTGAGCCAGCCGATGATGTCGACGTAGGGGGTGTAGAACGGGCCCTCGTCGACGCTGAACCAGCGGTAGTAGTTGGACATGTTGCCCGAGCTGCTCGCACCCCTCGCCATGCCGAGGATGTAGCCGTCGTCGGAGGTGTTGGCGCCGATGAAATGCCAGACGAGCAGGACCGAGAACACCAGCCAGTCGACGGGACGCAGCCGCCACCAGCGTTGCGGCAGGAATCGGCGCGCGGAGCGGCCGTCGAGGGCGTCGAGACGGTGCAGGGCGAACAGCGACACCGCCGTCGCCAGCAGGCACAGCACGATCGCGGCCAGTTTGAGCCAGGTCGGCGAGGACGTGTAGCGGGCGTCGACGTCGACGCGCACCGCGAGGTCCGCGGGGGCGGCACCGGTCAGCTCACTGAACACGCCGACGACCTGCGGACGCAGATCAGCGGCCACCGCGGCGCCGGACGCGGTGAGACCTGTTGTGGTGACCGAGGATTGCTGCGGCGTGATCGCGATCGTCAGCGCGCAGGAGCGGTCGAGCACCTCGGCCAGCGGCGCCGTCCACACCAGGGTCGAGCGCGAGACCACGTCCACCCGGCCGGGTCGTTCGGCGGTATCGGCGACCACCTTGACGACGAAGCCGTACTTCTCCATGTCGGCCGACTGACGCGGCACGGTGGAGACAGCGACACCGCCGGTCGCGGCAAGGGAACTCAACGCGGCGCACGGCACCGTCGCCGACAGGGCGGCGGGCGCGTAGGCGATGAGCGGCGATTCGACCGCGGCGGGCGATCCCTGCTGGGGCCAGGACACCGTCGCGGCGTCGACCCGGACGGGCAGGAACGGGATCACCGCGGCACTGAGAATGCCGATCAGTCCCGCGACGATCGCGACGATGCGCGCCCACCCCGCGCGATCACGTCGCGTCGGCTCCGAAACACCCTTGGGCGGATGCCCCTGCCGCACGATCGTCTCTACCACGGGGCCCGATAGTAGCCGCGCCACCGACAGCAGGCGAAACACCATCGCGACTCGCACGCGAAAGCCCCGTCCGGAAACGTCCGAACGGGGCTGAAGCGAGGAAGATCAGGGGCAGGCGACCGAGGTCTGACCCAGGTTGGTCATCATGCCGCAGGCCCACGACTTCTGGACCTTCCACTTGCCGTCCTCGGCCACGAACGGCACGTCGACGACATTGGTCTGACCGTTGACCGTGAAGTTGGCCTTCGCGTTGACACTGTCACCGAAGGAGGTCACCTCGGTGACCTGCACCACGACATTGGCGTCCGAGGCGGCCTGGGCCAAGCGGTTCGGCAGCTCGGGATCGGCCTCGCCGCCCTGCACGAAGTCCAGCTTCTGATCATTGGGGACCGACGGATCCAGCGCGGTGGTGAGCTGGGCGTTGAGCTGCTCCACAGTCGGCACGGGAGGCAGGTCCGCGGCCGCCGAAGTCTCAGCCTTGGCGCTGGTGGTGGTTTTGGCGGCGGGCTTGTCACCCTTGTCGTCGCTGCACGCGCTCAGGCCGAGGGCGGCGACCACGGCCAGTCCGGCGATCGCTACACGTCCGGTCGTACGAAGCTTCAACTGCTCGTCCTTTGCGTTCGAGGTGGGAGTGGTTCCATCGCGGTAGTCGAGGCTACTCCTCAGGCGAGACTGTCGAGCGGATCGGCCCGTGTCAGCCCCGTGTCGTCGGCTGGAAAGGTACGCGCCGCACCGGGACCTGTCGAGCTGGTCTCGAAACGCACGGTCACCACGCCGTAACCCGCACCCTGCACCCAGCCGTGCCCGAAGTCCGGATGACTCACATCCATACCCGGAAACCACAGGCCCGCAGGCATACTCGGCTGTTCCGCCGGCGGGGGCGCGGTGTCGGCGACAGTGCCGAGATCGTCGGGCACCGCCTGATCCAGTTCGGGGAACAGCGATTCCTGGCGTACCAGCGACAAACCGCCGTAACCGACACCGACGAGGCGGATCGGGCCGAGCTCGGCCGGATCGATCGCGGAGCGTTGCGCGGCCGCGGCCAGGGTGGTCAGGTCGGCGGTGGCGTAGGGCAGGGTGAACGACCTGGTCACGATGCCCATATCCGACTTCCTGAGCTTGAGGACCACGGTGCGGGCGGCGCGGCCGTCGCGTTCGAGCCTGCGATGCGCCGAGGCTGCCATCGCGGTGACGGCGGCGCGCAAGTCGGTCATGGTGACGATGTCGCGTTCGTAGGTGTTCTCGGCGCTGATCTGCTTGGCCTCGGCGCGCTCGGTGACCGGGCGGTCGTCGATCCCACGCGCGAGCCGGTGCAGTGCGGCGCCCATGCTGCCACCGAGGGTCGAGACGGCCTCCGACTCCGGCAGTGCGGCGAACGCGCCGACCGTCTCGATGCCGAGGCTGCGCAGCCTCGCCTCGGCCACCGGACCGATCCCCCACAGTTTGCGCACCGGCAGCGCGGCGAGCAGCTCGCCCTGTTCCGACGGTGAAATGACCCGCATACCATCGGGTTTGGCGAGGCCGGAGCCGATTTTGGCGAGTTGTTTCCCGGTCGCCGCGCCGATCGAGGCCGTGAGCCCGGTCTGCGCTCGAACGAGAGCGCGCAGCATCGCGCAATAGTCCTCGACCGAGGCGACACTCGCGCCCGCCAACTCGGCCGGTTCGGCGAAGGCCTCGTCGAATGACAGCGTCTCGAGCACCGGAACACAGCTGCGCAACGCGTCGAACACCTGCGCGCTCAGTACCGAGTACAGCGCGCCGCGCGGCGGCACCACCACCGCCGATACACCGATCAGGCGCCGGGCCTGATGCATCGGCATCGCCGAGCGCGCGCCGTAGACCCGAGCCTCGTAGCTGGCCCCCGCGACGACACCGCGCTGGGTCGCCCCACCGACGAGAACCGGGCGGCCACGCAATGTGGGTCTGGTCAATTGTTCGACCGAGGCGAAGAACGCGTCCATATCGATGTGCAGCACCCAGCGACGGGCGGTGACCGCCGCATCGGGCCTGGCCGGGGCCACGGCGGCAGGAGTGTGAGTGCTCACGAGGCGCAATCTACGCCGGTCCACCGACAATTCCTCGAGCCCGTTGCCAGCCGTCGCACACCGATGACACAGCCGAATATGTGATGATCGGGGGATGAAGATCCGCAAGGCTGTCATTCCGGCGGCGGGAATCGGCTCCCGGCTGCTTCCGCTGACCAAGGCGACGCCGAAGGAGATGCTGCCGGTCGGGGACAAACCGGTCATCGAGCACACGGTGCGTGAACTGGTCGCCTCCGGGATCACCGACATCACCATCGTCGTGAGCAGCGGCAAGTCGCTCATCCAGGATCACTTCCGGCCGAATCCGGCGCTGGTCGCACAGCTACGCGCCGACGGCAAGTCCGCCTACGCCGATGCGGTGGAGGAGGTGGGCGAGCTCTCCCGCGAGGGCCACATCACCTACCTCGACCAGCACGGCCCGTACGGCAACGGCACGCCGGTGCTCAACGCGGCGCGCCACCTCGGCGACGAACCGATGCTGGTGCTGTGGCCCGACGATGTGTTCGTCGCCGAAGTACCGCGCGCCCAGCAGCTGATCACCGCCTACGAATCCACCGGGTGCCCGGTGTTGGCGCTGCTGCCGATGTCGCCGGGTGAATCGCAGCGCTACGGCGTGCCGGTGGTGCGCGAGGACCTCGACGACGGATTGCTTCGCATCTCCGGCCTGATGGAGAAGCCCAAGCCCGAAGACGCGCCGTCGGCCTACGCGGCGATCGGTGGGTATGTCGTGACACCGGGCATCATCGACGAACTGCGCACCCAGACCGAGAAGTGGTACACCCACCAGACCGGCGAGGTGTATCTGACCAATGCGATCAACAATTACGCCGCCGAGCACGCGGTGTACGGCCAGGTCATCCAGGGCCGCTGGTACGACACCGGCAACCCGGCCGACTACCTGGTAGCCCAGTTCGCCTCGGCCCTGGCCCATCCCGAATACGGCCCGCTGTTGCGTCAACTGGTGGACTGAAAGCTCTTTTCGCGGCCCGCCCTATTTCTGGACTGACCAGAGGGTCACGAATTTCAGCACCCTTCCAGCATGTTCGAGAACGCTCAGGCGATGAGGGTCAATGCCGCACGAATACCGGCGCGCACCGTGTCGTTGTCGCCGACGCCGCCGCTGATGGTGACGCCGTCGCGGGTGAGGAGTAGGGCGCGAGCCGCGTCATCGGGCGCGGCATGGCCGCCCGCGCGGAGGTGTTCGGCCATCAGTTCGCGGAACCAAGTGCGGTAGTCGTCGACCACCCGGCGCACCGGGTGTTCCGGGTCGGGGAATTCGACGGCGGCATTGAGGAAGGGGCAGCCGCGGAAGCCGGGGCCGCAGCTGATGTCACTGAGCGTGTCGAAGATGGTGGTGATGGTGGCGAAGCCTTCGCCTGGCACCGATTCCAGCGCGCCGCGCTGGCGTGCGTACTCGCGCTGCAAATAGGCGACCACCAGGTCTTCTTTGGTCTTGAAGTGCCGGTAGAACGTGGCCTTGGCGATGCCGGCCTCGGCGATGATCCGGTCGATACCGACCGTGTGGACCCCCTCGGCATAGAACAACCGGGTTGCCGTGTCGAGCAGACGTTCACGAGCCGCACTCATGGCCTGACCTGTGTCCTTTCCGGGAATCAGCGCTTCCCCTTGACGATATCAGACAGGTCTGTCTACTCTGATAATCAGAAGTGAACAGACAAGTCTGTCTAGGAGGACACCATGGCACCTATCTACACCGCGGTCGCAACCTCGGTCGGCCGCGACGGCCGTTCCTACACCGATGACGGCGTGCTCGATCTGACGCTCGCCCGCCCCAAGGAGATGGGCGGCGACGGCGCGGGCACCAACCCGGAGCAGCTCTTCGCGGCGGGCTATTCGGCCTGTTTCGCCAGTGCGCTGCAGCTGGTCGCCAAGCGGATGAAGATCGACGCCGACGACGCGTCGGTGACCGCCGAGGTCGGTTTGAATCCCCTCGAGGGCGGTCGGTTCGGGCTCTCGGTCGTGCTGCGCGTGGAACTGCCCGAGCACCTGCACAACGAGCAGGGGCAGCAACTCATCGAGACCACCCACCAGGTGTGCCCGTACTCCAACGCCACCCGGGGCAACATCCCGGTGGAACTGATTGTCGAGTAGGTCCACCAACTAAGTCCACCAAATAAGAAAGGTCCGGGCTCTGAATGCCCGGACCTTTCTGAACTGCAAAGAACTCAGACCTTGGCGACCGAAACCTTGACGCCGCCGGTGATCTCGGCGGCATCGGCACCCGCGTCACCGAAAGTCAGTGCGGTGGCGAGGATTTCCCCGGCGATCAGGTCGCGGTGGGTCGCGGCCCACGCCGCCCGCTCGGCCGGCACATCCAGGATCACACTGATCCGGTCGGACACCTCCAGACCCTGTGACTTGCGGGTTTCCTGCAGGTCGCGGATCAGGTCGCGGGCCCAGCCCTCGGCCTCCAGCTCCTCGGTGACCACCGAGTTCAGCACCACCAGGCCGGCATTACCGGGCAGGGCGGCGGTGGACTCGGGTTCGGCGGCCACCAGTCGCTGGGTGTACTCCTCGGGCAGCAGGGTGATCCCGGCGGCGGTGACGACACCGTCGACGGATTCGCTCCACTCCCCCGCCTTGACTGCCTTGATCACCGTCTGGACCTGCTTGCCGATGCGCGGACCGGCGGCGCGCGCGTTGACGACCAGCTCGAACCGGCCGTGCGCGGAGACGTCGGTGGTCAGGTCGACCTTCTTGACGTTGACCTCGTCGGCGATCAGCGCGGCGAACGGCGTGAGCCGCTCGGCATCCGCGGCGGCGATGGTGACCTCGGCCAGCGGCAGCCGCACCCGCAGGTTCTGCGCCTTGCGCAGGCTCAGCACGGTGGAGCAGACCACTCGCACCTCGTCCATCGCGGCGACCAGCTCGGGATCGTGCGGCAGCTCGGTCTCGGTCGGCCAGTCGGTGAGGTGCACCGAGCGCTCGCCGGTGAGCCCACGCCAGATGACCTCGGTGATCAGCGGCAGCAGCGGTGCGGCGAGGCGGGTGACCACCTCGAGGACCGTGTGCAGGGTGTCGACCGCGTCGCGGTCCTCGGACCAGAACCGCGAACGCGACCGGCGCACATACCAATTGGTGAGCGCGTCGGCGAAACCACGCAGTTCGTCGGCGGCACCGGCGATGTCGTAGGTCTCGAGCGCCTCGGTGACCACGTCGCGGGTGACCGCGAGCTTGGCCAGGATGTAGCGATCGAGCACGTTCGGCGAATCCGTCCGCCACACACCGGGCTTCGAGGCGTAGAGCTGCAGGAAGGTCCACGCGTTCCATAGCGGCCGCATCGCATGGCTCACGCCCTCGCGGATGCCACGCTCGGTGACGATGAGATTGCCACCGCGCAGGATGGGCGAGCTCATCAGGAACCAGCGCATGGCGTCGGAGCCGTCGCGGTCGAAGACCTCGTTGACGTCGGGGTAGTTGCCCTTCGACTTCGACATCTTCAGGCCGTCGTCACCGAGCACGATGCCGTGCGCGGCAACGGTTTTGAACGACGGCGAGTCGAACAGCGCGGTCGAGAGCACGTGCAGCGTGTAGAACCAGCCGCGGGTCTGCCCGTTGTACTCGACGATGAAATCGCCGGGGAAGTGGCTGTCGAACCACTCCTTGTTCTCGAACGGGTAGTGCACCTGGGCATACGGCATCGAGCCCGACTCGAACCAGCAGTCGAGCACCTCGGGTACCCGGCGCATGGTCGAGTTCCCGGTCGGGTCATCGGGATTGGCGCGGGTGAGGTCGTCGATGTAGGGACGGTGCAGGTCGGTGGGGCGCACGCCGAAGTCGGCTTCCAGTTCGTCGAGCGAACCGTAGACGTCCACGCGCGGGTAGGCCGGGTCGTCGGAGACCCACACCGGGATCGGGCTGCCCCAGTAGCGGTTTCGGCTGATGTTCCAGTCGCGCGCGCCTTCGAGCCACTTGCCGAACTGGCCGTCGCGGATGTGCTCGGGCACCCAGCTGATCTGCTGGTTGAGCTCGACCATCCGGTCGCGGAACTTGGTGACCGCGACGAACCACGACGGCACGGCCATGTAGATCAGCGGCTGACCGGAGCGCCAGCTGTGCGGGTAGGAGTGCTCGATCGTCTCGTGCCGCAGCAGCTTTCCGGCGGCCTTGAGGTCCTTGATGATCACCGGGTTGGCGTCGAAGACCATCATGCCCTCGTACGGCGGCACCATCGAGGTGAACTTGCCCGCCGGGTCGAGCGGCTGCACGATCTCGATGCCGTTGGCCGAGGCGACATCCATATCCTCTTCACCGAAAGCCGGTGCGAGGTGGACGATTCCGGTGCCGGAATCGGTGGTGACGTAGTCGGCCGTGAGCACACGGTGCGCGTTCGGGTGGCCGACGAAGAAGTCGAACGGCGGGGCGTAGGACAGGTCGGCCAGCGCCGCACCGTCGTACTGGCCGAGCACCTCCGGCTCGTCGCCCAGTTCGCGGCTGTAGTGCGAAAGGCGTTCGGCGGCGAGCAGGTAGCGCTTGTCGTCGGCACCACGCACGTGCACGTAGCGCACGTCGGGGTGCACCGCGATCGCGAGGTTGGACGGCAGGGTCCACGGCGTGGTGGTCCAGATCAGCGCGTTCGCGCCGTCCAGTGCGGCGAGGGGGTGTTCAGCGGGGACGCTCAGGCGCATGTCGACGGTGACCGCGGGGTCCTGACGCATCTTGTACGCGTCGTCGAGGCGGGTCTCCTGGTTCGACAGCGGCGTCTGCTCGTACCAGCTGTAGGGCAGCACACGGAAGCCCTGATAGATCAGGCCCTTCTCGTGCAGCGACTTGAACGCCCACATGACCGACTCCATGAAGTCGAGGTCGAGGGTCTTGTAGTCGTTGTCGAAGTCGACCCAGCGGGCCTGGCGGGTGACGTAGTCGCGCCACTCACCGGTGTAGCGCAGCACCGACGACTTACAGGCGGCGTTGAACTCGGCCAGCCCCATCTCGTCGATCTGGGCCTTGTCGGTGATGCCGAGCTGCTTCTCGGCTTCGATCTCGGCGGGCAGGCCGTGGGTGTCCCAGCCGAAGCGGCGGTCGACCTTCTTGCCGCGCATGGTCTGGAAGCGCGGGATCAGGTCCTTGACGTAGCCGGTCAGCAGGTGCCCGTAGTGCGGCAGACCGTTCGCGAACGGGGGGCCGTCGTAGAAGACGAACTCGCCTTCACCGTCGCGGTTGTCGATGCTGGCGCGGAAGGTGTCGTCGCGGGCCCAGTAGTCGAGCACCTGGGTTTCGAGCTCCGGGAACGTCGCGCCCGAACCCGCGCCGAAGTCGACTCTGGGGTATGCGCTACCGGTAGTTGTCTCGTCCGCCATCGCGGATTGCTCCTCGTGCCGCCGCGCCGTGAGCGCGAGATGTGGGCACGGGGACGATGTCGGCGCCGGTGCGCCGTACCGCGGTACCACCCCGTTTGCTCGCGCTACCCCCTCGCCGGGAGCGGCATGAGCCTCTCGTTGTGTGAGCTGTGACGGGCTCACCCGTTCGGTTCTACTGAGCGCTGCGCGCCGTTCTTCCGAAGGCTCCCCGGTGATGGCCGGATCAGTGCCATGTGTAGTTCGATTCTAACCGGGCGCGTCCAGTCGATATTCCGCGCCGGTCAGTTCCGCCGGGCGTGTCGGCCGGGTGGGACCGGCTCGCTCTCGGGTTTTCGCGCGGACAGTGCGCTCACGAGCAAACTCGCGGCACCCACCACACAGATCAGAATGCACCCCCACGCCCACACCACCGAACCGGTGGCGAGCGCTGCGACGAGCAGTCCGAAGCCGATCGCCGCAAGAACAAGCGTCAAGACGAGCATGGTGACTCCCAAGCCAACCGAGCAGCCCGACGATAACTGGGCATTCCCGAATCACGCGACGCGCTGCGTCGCGCGACTCGGGAACTAGTTTACTTGCCGCCCTTGGCGAAGGAGGCGGGAGCCAGACTGTTGGCCGAACCGTTGGTTTCGCCCGCGAACTCGCCGCCGTCGACCGGTACGGCCGACCCGCGGTTCTCGAGCTCTTCCAGCTGCGATTCCAGGTAGGACTTCAGGCGCACCCGGTACTCGCGCTCGAAGGTCTTCAGCTGCTCGATGCGGCTTTCCAGCACCGTGCGCTGCTGGGTGATCGTGGCCATGATCTCGGCGTGCTGACGCTCGGCGTCGGCGGTGAGCGCCTCGGCCTTGTCCTTGGCCTGCCGGATCTGGGTGTCGGAGCGGTTCTGCGCGTCGGAGAGCATCGCGTCGGACTTCTGACGCGCGTCGGAAATCATCGCTTCCGAGCGAGTGCGGGCGTCGCCGACCAGTCGCTCGGAGTTTGCTCGCGCGTTCGAGAGCAGACCCTCGGCCTCGGTCTTGGCATCGGTGGTGAGGCGGTCGGCCATCTCCTGCGCCAGGGTGAGCACCTTCGCGGCCTGCATGTTCGCGTCCGGGCCGTTGTTCTGCACCGGCGCCGCGACGGGCATCGGGGCGGGCGGCGCGACCGGGACCGGCTGCGGAACGGGTTCTGGCACTGGCGGCGGCGCCTGCTGCACGGGCGCCTTCGCGGCGCTGACCGGGGCGGGCCCGCGGTTCTTCTTGGCGTCGGCCAGCTCGGTGTCGAGTTCGGCGACCCGCTGACGCAGGTCGGCGTTCTCCTCGATCAGGCGCGAAAGCTCCTGTTCGACGAGATCCAGGAAGGCATCGACCTCGTCCTCGTTGTAGCCGCGCTTACCGATCGGCGGTTTGCTGAACGCGACGTTGTGCACATCGGCAGGAGTCAGCGGCATCGAAGGATCCCTTCACGCGTCTTTTGGAGAACTAGCAAGCGGTCTTCTCGATTCATTGTGTCACACGGAGGTCACGGGCTGACCGAGCCTACCCACGATCGACATCAGGATGAAGACGAGGAAGAGCAGGACCATTATCGAAAGATCGAGACGAATCCCCCCAAGATTCACAGGAGGTATCAACCGCCTCAGAAGTTTCACCGGGGGGTCGGTAACGGTGAAGATCACCTCTAGGACGATCACCACCACACCGGTCGGGCGCCAGTCGCGCGCGAAACTGCGAATGAACTCGACGATCACCCGACTGATGAGCAACAGCCAGAAGATGAAAAGCACGAGGTACAGAACCGCGAACAGGGCCACGGGTTCACTCTGCCGCAAAACCGGCACCGTGCAAAATGGCCGCGCCGCGCAATGCGCGGGCGGCCATCTCGGTATCGGGTGTGCGTTCTCTATTTCTGGTTGTAGAAGCCGTTTTCGGCGATGCGGCGGCGTTCTTCCGCTGATACGTCGACATCGGCCGGTGAGAGCAGGAACACCTTCGTCGCCACCTTGTCGAACGAACCACGCAGCGCGAAAGCGAGTCCGGCCGCGAAATCGACCAGCCTTTTGGCATCGGCATTGCTCAGGTCGACCAGGTCCATGATGACCGGATTCCCTTCGCGGAACCGTTCACCGATGATCCTGGCCTCGCTGTAATCGCGCGGACGCAGCGTGGTGATCTTGGACAAGGGACCTCCGTCCTCGAAGATCCCAGGACGCCGCGCGGGCGCGGGCTCGGGGCGCATGCGCTCCTCCAGCCTGCGCTCCTCGGCGTCGGGATCGACCGCGAGCGCACCACGAGTGGAGCCGCGCATACCGGGTGCGACACCGCCTGCCCGGAAGGACCGGCCCGACGACGGCGCCGTTTCGATCCTGGTGGGGCGACGCGGCGTCTCGTAGCGATCGTCGGCGTAGGTGTCGGCGACATAGTCGTCACGACGCGCCTGGTAGGCCGACTTGTAAGCCGGCTGTGGGAAGTCGTCGGCCTCGTCGGAGAAACGTTCGGAGCCGTAACGGTCTTCGGCATAACGGTCGTAGCTGCGCGGACGGGCGCGGCCCGCGCGCTCCTCGGCGCCGCGAGGGGCATGATCGTCGACGTAGTCGTCTTCGTACTCATCGAGCGGAACCATGCCGAAGTACGCCTTGAACTTATGCAGGGTACTCATCTGGTCGACCTTCCTTCGGCCCCGGTGGCGGCCGGGTGTTGAAGTTCTTGCTCAGCGCCTCTTCAGCCCAATCGTATGTGTCGAATGTGACTGATGAGGTTTCTTTGCTACGCCGAGGTTATCGGCCGGGCGCCCATCAAGGCGGTTCCGACACGCACACACGTCGAACCGTGTTCGACCGCAATCTCCAAATCACCCGACATACCTGCAGAAAGTTCGGTGGCTCCGGCGTGTTGCGCCATCAGCGAAGTGTGCAATGTCGCAAGATTCGCAAACGACACATCACTGGGGACGTCAAGGGGCGGAATCGCCATCAGACCGGCCAGATGCAGGCCGGGCGCCTTCGCTACCAGGTCGGCCAGGGCGAGCAGATCGGCCGGTGCGACACCCCCGCGTCCGGGGTCGGTGTCCAGGCTCACCTGCAACAGCACCCGCAGCGGCGCGATACGCTCGCCGGCTGCCAGTGCGTCCTGCGCGGCACGGTCGAGAGCGTTTGCCAGACGTTCGCTGTCGACCGAAGCGACGGTGTGCGCCCACCGCGCTACCGCGCGTGCCTTGTTGCGTTGTAAACGGCCGATCATGTGCCATTCGACGTCGTTGTAGGCGAGCTGATCGACCTTCGCGGACGCTTCCTGCTCGCGGGACTCGCCGAATTCGCGTCGGCCGAGGGCGTGCAGGATGGCGACGTCGGTGGCGGGGAAGAACTTGGTCACCGGGAGAAGAGTGACCGAACCTGACGGGCGACCCGCGGATTCGACGGCGGCGTCGATGCGGGCGAGGAGACCGTCGAGACGAGCCGAGAGCTCCGCGGTGCGGATCGTGTCCGTCGTCATGCGGCGGGATCCATCCAGATCACGCCGGCGATGCGGCCGGTCGGTGCGCCGCGGCGGTGGCTGAACAGGGTTTTGTCCTCGATGGTGCAGCGTGGGTCAACGGCGATTCCGCCGACGCCCGCCTCGGTGAGCTGTCGGCGGATGCCCGCCCGCAGATCGAGCCCGGGGGTTTTGCGGACGGTGGTGGTCGCGCTGCCTGGCAGGTGGGCCTCGACGTCGGCGCGCATGGCGGCGGGGACTTCGTACTGGCGACCCGAGGCGGCGGGGCCGAGGAAGGCACCGATGCGGTCGATGCGGGCGCCGACCGAGACCATCGCGTCGAGAACTCGCGGCACTATGCCGATCCGGGCGCCGATGCGGCCCGCGTGGACCGCGGCGATGACGCCCGCCTCGTCATCGGAGAGCAGGATCGGCACGCAGTCGGCGGTGAGCACCACCAGCGCCAGCCCCGGCACGGTCGTGACCAGCGCGTCGGTCACCGGCACCGGTTCGGCGCGCGGCCCGTCG
This sequence comes from Nocardia sp. NPDC059195, assembly GCF_042754695.1. Classification (NCBI taxonomy): domain Bacteria; kingdom Bacillati; phylum Actinomycetota; class Actinomycetes; order Mycobacteriales; family Nocardiaceae; genus Nocardia; species Nocardia sp. NPDC059195. The sequence goes on from NZ_JBHZBG010000020.1 coordinate 68,586, forward strand.
ACGATCTCGACGGTGCGCCCGTGCACCTGCTCCATCCACACCAGCCGGTCAGGAGCGAGGCCGATACCTTCGGCCAGCCGGATCCTGTTGCGGTGCACAGCTTCCGGATCGTCACCGACGTGGTCACCCAGGTTGAACGAGTCGTAGGGCGCGGCGGAGAAGCCACCGGCGCGGGTGGTGGTCACCCGGCGAACGGTCACGGTAGGAGGTGCGGAAGTCATAGTTCGAGCGTAGTGCGGTCACGGGGTCGCGCGGTCACCGCGCGGGGTGACGTCGGCAACCCCGGTGCGAACTGTCACGGGCGACGGGCGGCCTCGTGTTTTCCGGATAACGCGATAGCGCCCGAACTCGATGGGAGTTCGGGCGCTATCGCGCAGACGAATGCTTATCGACGCATGAAGTCCGGGACGTTGATCTCGTCGTCATCGTCGCCTTCGCGAACTTCCGGGTTGTTGACGCGGTTCATGGCCGCCTCGGTGACCCGCTGACGCTCCGACTCCCGGTACCGCTCCGTATCACGGTAATTCGGCGCCGCGGCCCGGCTACTGGACACCCCGGCCGTAGCGGGCTCGGTGGGACGCGACGGCGCCTCGGACGTGCGTCCCTGACCGATCTCGCCCGCGCGGCCGGAACCGATCGGGTTCGCCCCGGTCCGGCTCGTCGTGACCGCGCTGGATTCGGTATTGCGCCGCGACGGGCCGCCACCGTCGAATCCCGCGGCGATGACGGTGACGCGCACCTCGTCGCCGAGCGAATCGTCGATGACCGTACCGAAGATGATGTTGGCCTCGATGTGGGCCGCCTCCTGTACCAGCGAAGCCGCCTCGTTGATCTCGAACAGGCCCAGATCGGAACCGCCCGCGATCGAGAGCAGCACACCGTGCGCGCCATCCATGGAGGCCTCGAGCAGCGGCGAGTTGATCGCCGTCTCGGCCGCCTTCACCGAACGACCCTCGCCACGCGCCGAGCCGATGCCCATGAGTGCCGAGCCGGCACCCGACATCACGCTCTTGACGTCGGCGAAGTCGACGTTGATCAAGCCGGGGGTGGTGATCAGGTCGGTAATACCCTGAACACCGTTGAGCAGCACCTCATCCGCGGAGCGGAAGGCGTCCATCAGACTCACCGCCGCGTCGCCCAGCTGCAGCAGCCGGTCGTTCGGAATGACGATGAGGGTGTCGCACGACTCGCGAAGTAGGTTGATCCCTACTTCGGCCTGGTTCCCGCGCCGCTTGCCCTCGAAAGAGAACGGCCGGGTGACGACCCCTATAGTCAGGGCGCCCAACTTGCGGGCGATGCTGGCGACGACGGGGGCGCCACCGGTACCGGTGCCACCACCCTCGCCCGCCGTGACGAAGACCATGTCGGCGCCCTTGAGCACCTCTTCGATCTCGTCCTTGTGGTCCTCGGCGGCCTTGCGACCGACTTCCGGATCGGCTCCGGCACCGAGGCCGCGGGTGAGTTCGCGACCGACATCGAGTTTGACGTCGGCGTCACTCATCAGCAGGGCTTGCGCGTCGGTATTGACCGCGATGAACTCGACTCCCTTGAGTCCCTGTTCGATCATTCGGTTGACGGCGTTCACGCCGCCGCCGCCGATACCGACGACCTTGATCACTGCAAGGTAGTTGTGCGGGGGCGTCATGGGCTCTCGCCTTCCTTCGATCTTAAACCCTCAACCTCAACCATAGGGTTGGCGTTATGTCAAGTATCCGACTGCTGCGGAACGCTATTCGCAGCCACTGCGATCCCGGCGCAGGCGCGCCGAGATGAGAGCCAGAATCTTGTGCCACAAAGAATGTCGCTCACTTTACCGTGACCAGATTCGGACTCGAAACGTCGAATACGGTCCCCTCACGGGTCAGTAGCGGCAACACGACGGCAGCTTTGCGCTCGCCGTCGTCCGTGCCGCCCCACACTACCTTCCTGCCATCGCGAAGGCTCAGCGAGACGTCCGAAATCGACCGTGCGACAACCTCACCCACCTGCACCGACAGGGCGGGAGGCAGGGTGACCAGCACATCCACCGCCGCCCTGGCCGCCGCTGACCCGGTGAACGAGCCCTCGGTGCGCAGTTTCGGCACCCCGATGGGCGGTTCTGGCTCGATCGCGAATTCGACGCTCTCGGCGTCGATCAGGTGGGCGCCGTCCGGTGCCTCGAAGTACACCACGGGTGTTCGCTCCACGACGGTGACCAGCACTGTCGAGGGGAATTTACGTTGCACCCGGACCGAGCGCACCTTCGGGATCGCGGCCACGCGCTGGGCGATCGCGGTGGTATCGATGCGTAACATCGAACGGCCGTCCGGAATTTCGAGTCGCCCGCGCACATCGGCCTCCGGCACCGCCGACAGGCCGTCGATGCGCACGGTGCGCACCGACAGCGCCGGGGTGAACCAGGCCACTGCCACCAGCAGGCTCACCACGACCACCCCGACCACCGTCCAGAGACGGTAGCCGTGCCACCCGCGCGCGGCGGGCATCGGCAATCTCACCGGCCGCCCTGCTGCGGCCTGGCCCGCAGGCCGTCGAGGATCTGGCTGCCGAGCATGGTCACATCGCCCGCACCCATGGTGATCACGACGTCGCCGTCGCCCGCGAGCGCGGCGACCTGCTTGCCGACCTTGGACATATCCGGCTGGTAGTGCACGGGTTTGGTCACCGACTGGGCGACCAGCGCGCCGTTGACGCCGGGCAGCGGGTCTTCACGGGCGCCGTAGACGTCGAGGACGACCACCTCGTCGGCCAGGCTCAACGCGGTGCCGAACTCCGTGGCGAAAGTGGCGGTGCGGCTGTACAGATGCGGCTGGAACACCACGATCACCCGGCCGCGCTGCAGGCGGTCGCCGTCGCGCGCCTCCTGGGCGACGAGCTGCGCGGCGGCCTCGAGCACGGCGCGAACCTCGGTGGGGTGGTGGGCGTAATCGTCGAAGACACGCACGCCGTTTTCCCGGCCGGTGAACTGGAACCGGCGATGCACGCCGCCGAATCCCTCCAGGCCAGCCACGATCTCGTCGATATCGGCGCCGGTGGCGCGGGCGGCCAGCAGCGCCGCCAGCGCGTTGAGCGCCATGTGCCTGCCGGGCACCGACAGTCGCAACGAACGCGGCGCGGTTTCGCCGTCGAGCTGGAACTCGACGATGCCGCCGACATCACGCGGTTGCCAGTCGAGCAGCCGCGCACCGACGGGCACTGGCGCGTCGGTGAGATCGCCCGATCCGTAACCGAGGACCGTGATCCCGCGTTCGGACATCCGCGGTGCGACCCGCTGGGCCAGCGCGAGCGAACCGGGATCGTCGAGGCACACCACCAGCAGACCGCCGGGGGCGAGCCGGTCGGCGAAGTCGTCGAAGACCTGGATGTAGGCCTCGTCGGTGCCGAAGTAGTCGAGGTGGTCGGATTCGATATTGGTGACCACGGCGACGTCGGGGTCGTATTGCAGCAGTGAGCCGTCGGACTCGTCGGCCTCGGCGACGAAGATGTCACCGCTGCCGTGGTGGGCGTTGGTGCCCGCCTCGTTGAGCTCGCCGCCGACCGCGAACGACGGATCGGCGCCGCAGTGCTGCAGCGTGACGATCAGCATCGAGGTGGTCGAGGTCTTGCCGTGGGTGCCCGAGACCAGCAGGGTCTTGTGCCCGCGCATCAGCGCGGCGAGCACGGTCGGGCGCATCAGCACGGGGATATCGCGCCGATTCGCTTCGACCAGTTCCGGGTTGGTCTTCGGGATGGCGGCGTAGGTGGTGACGACAACCGTCGGACCGCCGGGCAGCAGATCGAGGGCGTCGGCGGCGTGGCCGATGCGCACCTCGGCGCCGCGGGCCCGCAGCGACAGCACACCGCGGCTCTCACGGGCATCAGAACCGGAGACCTTGCCGCCGCGGGAAAGCAGGATGCGCGCGATACCGGACATCCCGGCGCCGCCGATGCCGACCATGTGCACGCGTTCGAGTTCGGGTGGCAGGGCTGCCTCCGTCGACTCCCCGATCTCGCCTGCGACCGCACCGCCGCGCGGCTGTTCCGGCTCGCTCATCGGGCGACCTCGGTGACGATCCTGGCCACCGTGCCGGCAGCGTCGCGATGGCCTGCGCCTGCGGCGGCGCGGCTCATCTGCGCGAGTCGAGCGGGGTCGAGCAGCAGCGGAATCACCTCATCGATCACGTATTTCGGGGTCAGCTCGGCGTCGGCCACAATTGTGCCACCACCTTGCGCGACCACCGGTCGGGCGTTGAATTCCTGTTCGCCGTTGCCGTGCGGCAGCGGCACGTAGAAGGCGGGTAGTCCCACCGCCGACACCTCGGCCACGGTCATCGCACCGGATCGGCACACCACCGCGTCGGCGGCGGCGTAGGCCAAGTCCATTCGCGACAGATAGGGCACCGCCACATACGGTGCGGGCGCGTCGGCGGTGCTCACCTCGACACTGTTCTTGGGGCCGTGCGCGTGCAGCACCGAGATACCAGCGGCCGCGAGTTGCGGTGCGGCACCGGAGACGGCCTCGTTGAGGCTGCGCGCACCCTGCGAACCACCGAACACCAGCAGCACCGGTCCCTCGGCGGGCAGACCGAAGTGCGCGCGAGCCTGCGCCCGCAAGGCCGGACGGTCGAGCTCGGTGATGGAGGCGCGTACCGGAATACCGACGACCTGCGCGCCTGCCAGCCCCGAATCCGGAACGGCGGCGAGCACTGTGGCGGCGAGTTTCGCGCCGACCTTGTTGGCGATGCCTGCCTTCGCGTTGGCCTCGTGCACGATCACCGGCACCTTGCGCTTGCGGCCGAACAGCCCGCCGCGCGCGGCGAGGTACGCGGGCAGTGCGACGTACCCGCCGAAGCCGATGATCACGTCGGCCTGCACGTCGTCGATCACCGCTCTGGTCGCCTTGACCGAGGCGAGTACCCGGCCCGGCAGTCGCAGCAGGTCGGCGGAGGGCTTGCGCGGCAACGGCACCGGCGGGATCAGTTCCAGGGGGTACCCACGTCCGGGCACCAGTTTCGTCTCGAGTCCACGCTCGGTACCCAAGGCGGTCACCCGGATCGAGTCGTCGAGTCTGCGCAGCGCGTCGGCGACAGCCAGCGCGGGTTCGATGTGGCCTGCGGTTCCCCCGCCTGCGACGATCACCGACAACCCGGATCGCGGGTTACTCACCTGGATCTACCTCGTTCTCTCTATATCGAATCGATCTCGCGAAAGCGTGCGTGGTCATGCGCCGCCGCCTCCGCCGGTCCGCCGTTTCACCGGGCGGTGTGGCATCGGGTAGGTCGGTTCCCATGCTCGTGTCGACCGTAGCGAACTCGTGCCGCGGCTCTCCGGCGCACGTCGCCTGCGGTCGGCGGGCGGCTGGCGCCGCTGGGGCTGACGTGGGCGTTCGGTTCGGGCACGCGGCGCGACTTTGCGTGGCGCGGGCGGGGTGTACACCTCGGGCACCGGCAGCCGCAGCAGTCTGCTGAGCCTGCCGTCCTGGCCTGCCTTCAGCGCCGAGACCGCCTCCGGTTCGTGCCGGGCGGCGCTGGCGATGATGCCGAACATGAACAGCGTGATCGCCAGCGACGAACCACCGGCCGAGACCAACGGCAACTGCAGACCGGTCACCGGCAGCAGCCCGACGACATAGCCGATGTTGATCAGCGCCTGCGCGGTGATCCAGGTGGTGGCGGTGGCGGTGAGCAGGCGCAGGAACGGGTCGACCGAGCGCAGCGCGATGCGGATGCCCGCGTAGACGAACAGGGCCAGCAGCGCCAGCACCAGCATGCAGCCGAGGAAGCCGAGTTCCTCGCCGATGATGGCGAAGATGAAGTCGTTGTGCGAGTTGGGCAGGTAGCTCCACTTCGCGCGGCTCTGCCCGAGGCCGCGGCCCCAGATGCCGCCGTCGGCGAGGGAGTACTTGGCTTGGCGCGCTTGGTAATTGACCCCCTGCGGGTCGTCGCCAGGATTGAAGAACGCACGCACCCGGTCGGAGCGGTAGCCGGCCGACAACGCCAGCACCGACGCGGCGACCAGCCCGGTCACCATGATCCCGACGAACAATCGCACCGGCAGCCCACCGAACCACAGCAACGCCATCAACACGATGCCGAGGGCGATGGTGGTCGACAGGTTCGGCTCGAGCACCACCAGCAGGCACACCAGCAGGCCGGCGGGAACCAGCGGCACCAGGATGTCTTTGAGCTGGGCGCCCCGACGCGACGCGAGCAGGTGCGCACCCCACACGATCAGCGTCACCTTGACGACTTCGGAGGGCTGGATCGACAGCGGGCCGATGTCGAACCAGCGACGCGCGCCACCGTGAATCGAGCCGATGCCGGGAATGAGCACCAATACCAGCGCGAGCACCGAGATGCTGAAGATCGGGAACGACCATTGGCGCAAGAACCGCAGCGGCAGCCGCAGCGCCACATAGAACGCGACAGCGCCGAGCGCGGCGAACATCGCCTGCTGGATGAACAGCGCGTAGGCCGAACCACCACCGGCATAGGACTCGACGCTCGACGCCGACAGCACCATCACCAGACCGAGCACGGTGAGCAGGGTCGCGATGGTGACGATCAGATGGAACGACGCGAGCGGCCGAGCCAACCACGCACCGAAGCGCTCCCCCGCCCAGTTCGGCTGCCCCGAACCGCGGCGGGTAGTACTCGCGCTGTCCACGCTGCCCCGGCTCTTACCCACGTTGCCCCCTTTTGGGCGGTGACGGGTCGGCCGGGCGCGCCTTCGTCATAGCGCCCGCCCGATGTCACCGTCTTCCAGTGCCGTCACCGCATCCACGAAACAGCGTCCGCGATGGGTGTAGTCGTCGTACATATCCAGGGAAGCGGCCGCCGGCGCGAGCAGGACGGTGTCTCCGGCGCGAGCCAGACCCGCCGCGGCGCGCACCGCACGGCCCATGACCGCCTCGGCTCGCTGGGATCTCGACGACTCCATGTCTGCATCGTCTCCCGCATCCAGCTCGATGACCGGGACTTCGGGTGCGTGTCGCGTCATCGCGGCGGCGATCACCGGCGCGTCGGCCCCGAACAGCACCGCGCCGACCAGTCGGTCACCGATCTCTTCGATCAGATCGTCGACACCGGCGCCCTTGAGCAGACCGCCCGCCACCCACACCACGTGCGGGTGCGCCATGATCGCGGCGCGCGCGGCGTGCGGGTTGGTGGCCTTGGAGTCGTCGATGAACTCGACACCGCCCAGTTCGCGGACGAACGCGGTGCGGTGCGGGCCCACCTTGTGCTCGGCGAGGCCTTCCTTGACGAACTGCGGTGCCACATCGATGGCCCTGGTCAGCGCGGACGCGGCCAGCGCGTCGGCGATGCCCGCGGGTCCCGGCGGGCTGATGTCGCTGGTCTCGGCCAGGATCGCGGCCTTGGTGAAGGCGCGGTCGAGGAGCTTGCCGTCGACCACACCCAGCTCACCGTCGGCGGGGACACCGATGCGGAAGCCAACTGTGCGGCGTGCCTTCGCTTTGCGGGCGAGTGCGCCCGCGACCGGGTCGTCGAGGCCGACGACGCCGACGCGGCCGGTCAGCGCGCGCGCCTTCGCGGCGGCGTAGGCATCGAGGCCGCCGTGCCAATCCAGGTGGTCCTCGGCGACATTGAGCACGACACCGGCCTCCGGTCGCACCGACGGCGCCCAGTGCAGCTGGAACGAGGACAGCTCGACGGCGAGGACCTGCGGACCGGGGTTGCGGCGCAGTGCGTCCAGGATCGGCAGGCCGATATTGCCGCAGGCCACGCTGGAGATGCCGGCGGCGCGCAGGATCGAGTGCGTCATCTGGGTGGTGGTGGTCTTGCCGTTGGTGCCGGTGATCACCAGCCACTTGCGGACCGGACCGTAGATGCGGGCCTGATCGACCCACCAGGCGAATTCGACGTCACCCCAGACGGGCACGCCCTCGGTGACCGCGGAGACCAGCACCGGCGAATCCGGTCGCCAGCCAGGGCTGGTGATCACCAGCGCGAACCGGCTCAGGTCGGCGCTTTCGAGTTCGACGCTCGGGGCGATCTCGAGGCCGAGTTCGGCGGCCTCGGCGAGCGCCTTGGCGCCGCTGTCGGTGACAACGGGGTGGGCGCCGATATCGCGCAGCGGTTCGATCAGCGAGCGTCCGGAGACGCCCCAACCGGCGACGAGAACGTCACGGCCACGCAGGAATTCGAGCATCGGGCCCGGGGAACGCAGGGCGCGGGGCGCGTGTTCGACCATGTCTCTACTCACCCGACCTGTGACAGATATTCGCTATAGAACAGGCCGAGGCCCACTGCGGCGGAGATGCCCGCCAAGATCCAGAACCGGATGATCACCGTGGTTTCGGCCCACTTACTCAACTCGAAGTGATGGTGGAACGGCGCCATCTTGAACAACCGATTGCGCGTGGTGCGATACACCGCCACCTGCAGCATCACCGATGCCGCCTCGGCGACGAACAGCGCGCCGATCACGGCCATCAGCAGCTCGGTGCGGGTGGTGATGGACAGCCCGGCGATCAGGCCGCCCAGCGCCAGCGAACCGGTGTCGCCCATGAAGATCCGCGCGGGCGCGGCGTTCCACCAGAGGAAGCCGATGCACGCGGCGGCCGCGGCGGCGCAGACCAGGGCGAGGTCGAGGGGATCGCGCACGTCGTAGCAGCCGGGGCCGGGACTGGTCGAGCAGGAATTGCGGTACTGCCAGAAGGTGATGATCACGTACGCGCCGAGCAGCAGGCTCATCGAACCGGCCGCGAGACCGTCGAGGCCGTCGGTCAGGTTGACCGCGTTGGACCAGGCCACGACCAGGAACAGCACCCAGACGACGAAGATGAGCGCGCCCATCGACACCGTGTTCCAGTCGCGCACATACGACAGGTGCTTGCTGGCGGGGGTGAGCCCGTCGAGACTGCGGAATTGTAGGGCGAGAACCGCGAAGATGACTGCCGCGGCGGTCTGCCCGATGTACTTGCCCGCGGCCGAGAGTCCGAGGTTGCGCTGCTTGCGCAGCTTGATGAAGTCGTCGAGGAACCCGACGATGCCGAGGGCGGTGGTGAGCCCGAGTACGAGCAGACCCGACGCCGTCGGGCCTTCCGCGTCGTAGCCGATACCGATCAGGTGCGAGCCGAGGTAGCCCGCCCACATGCCGATCAGGATCGCGACACCACCCATGGTGGGGGTACCGCGCTTGGCCTGGTGACTGGCCGGGCCGTCGACCCGGATCTCCTGGCCGAAGCCCTGTCTGGCGAACACCCGAACCAGCAAGGGCGTCAACAGGATCGACACCGCAAGCGCGATCCCCGCCGCGAACAGAATTTGCCTCATCGAGCTGTCTTACCTTCCGCTGCCCCGGTCAGGTGCTCGGCGACGGCCCACAGGCCCACCGCCTTCGACGCCTTGACCAGTACCACATCGCCTGCGGCGATCTCGTCGTCGAGCAGCGCGATCGCCGCGTCGATATCGGGAACGAGGATCGATTCCTCGCCCCATGAGCCTTCCATTACCGCTCCCTGGTGCATGCCGTGGGAGGGTCGTCCGGTGCCGACCACGATCAACCGGTCGACATCCAGGCGTACGGCCAGGCGTCCGATCGCGTCGTGTTCGATCACCGAGGTGTCACCGAGTTCGCCCATTTCGCCGAGCACCGCCCAGCTGCGCCGGGGTTCGGAGCTCGACTTCGCGAGGGTGACCAGCGCCTTGAGCGCCGCGCGCACCGAGTCGGGGTTCGCGTTGTAGGAGTCGTTGATGACGGTGACGCCCGCGGGAGTGGTCGTCACATCCATCCGGCGGACCGAGGCCGCGGTGGCCCCGGACAGCGCCTGGGCGACAGTCTCCAGATCGGCACCGCATTCGAGGGCTACGGCCGCGGCGGCCAGGGCGTTGCCGACCTGGTGCTCGCCGTGCACCGCGAGCTGGATCGGGATCGATTCGCCTGCGACGTGCAGGGTGAAGTGGGCGCGGGCCTGGTCGTCGGTGATCACGTCGGTGGCGCGGATGTCGGCGTCGCCGGACAGGCCGACCTTCACCACGCGCGCCTTGGTGCGCGATGCCATGGCCGAGACGTTCGGGTCGTCGGCGTTGAGCACGGCCAGCCCTTCGGCGGGCAGTGCTTCGACGAGTTCGCCCTTGGCTTGCGCGATCGCCTCGCGGCTACCGAATTCGCCGAGGTGGGCGGTGCCGACATTGAGGACGACGCCGATCCGCGGCGGAGCGATGCGGGCCGCGGCGGCGATGTGGCCGACACCGCGAGCCGACAGTTCGAGCGCGAGAAACTTGGTGTCCAGACCGGCGCGCAGGGCAGTCCACGGGTGGCCGAGTTCGCTGTTGAACGAGCCGGGCGGCGCGATGACCGGACCCAGCGGCGCCAGCACGGCGGCCAGCAGATCCTTGGTCGAGGTCTTGCCGGAGGACCCGGTGACGCCGACGACGGTGAGACCGGTGCGCTCGGCCAGCCGCTCGGTGCTGACCCGCGCCAGCTCGGCCAGCGCGGCCAGCACGGCCGCGCCGGAGCCGAGGCTGTCATCGTGGCTGAGCGCCACCGACGTCCCCGGAACTGCGCCGAGGCTGGGTGCCACGACAATGGCGGGCACGCCGACCGGGCGGGCAGCGAGTACCGCGACCGCTCCGGCGGCGACCGCCTTCGCGGCGTAGTCGTGTCCGTCGGAGTTGGCGCCGGGCAGGGCGAGGAACAGATCGCCGGAACCGATTCGGCGCGAATCGAATTCGACCGAACCGGTCACCAGTGCCTGGGGGTCGGGTACGTCGTGCAGCTCGCCGCCGACAACGTCCGCGATCTCCCGCAGTGTCATCTCGATCATGAAACCGTCAAGTCCTCCGAGTCCGTGAGCGGACTGTGTCGTATCCGCAGGGCATCCAGCGCCACCGCGACCACCTCGCGGTCGTCGAAGGGATGCTTGACGCCCTTGATCTCCTGCCCCGCCTCGTGGCCCTTACCCGCGACGAGCACTACGTCGCCGGAACGCGCCCAGTCGAGTGCGGCGGCGATGGCCGCCGCGCGGTCACCGATCTCGCGGATCTCGCCGCGGTCGGTGGCCGGGAGTTCGTGCGCACCGGCCACCACGGCGGACCTGATGGCCGCGGGATCCTCGGTGCGCGGGTTGTCGTCGGTGACGATCAGCAGGTCGGCGCGTGCCGCCGCGGCGCCCATGAGCGGGCGTTTGGCTACATCGCGGTCGCCACCGGCACCGAGCACGACGGCCAGCCTGCCTGCTCCGGCTTCGGCGAGGTGGCCGCGCAGGGTCGTCACGACCGATTCGATGGCGGCGGGCTTGTGCGCGTAGTCGACGACGGCGAGGAAATCCTGGCCGCGCTCGACGCGCTGCATCCGGCCCGGCACGTCGACGACGGCGAGCGCCGGGGCCGCGACGGCGGGATCGACGCCGGCCGCGGCGCAGGTCGCGACGGCCAGGAGCGCGTTGGCGACGTTGTAGCGGCCGGGCAGGCGCAGGCGCACCGTCAGTTCGCCGTCGGGTCCGGCGGCGGTGAATTCCTGTTCGCCGCCGGTGGTCTTGATGTCACCGCTGACCCGCCAGGTCGCGCCGCGATCGGCGGGCCCGAAGGCGGTAGCGGAGCGTGACCCCGCAGGGCCCTCGGGCGCGGCGCCATCGGACACAGCCGCGCCGGTCGTCGACACGGTCACGGGGTCGACCAGATCACCGGCCAGGCGGGTGCCCCATTCGTCGTCGAGGCAGATCACCGCGGTGCGCGCGGCGATCGGCGAATCCGCGTCGAACAGCCGACGTTTCGCGGCGAAGTAGTCCTCGAAGTCTTTGTGGAAGTCGAGATGGTCCTGCGACAGGTTGGTGAACGCGCCGACCGCGAACCGCACACCATCGACCCGGCCCAGCGCGAGCGCGTGGCTCGACACCTCCATCACGACCGCGTCGACACCCTGCTCGACCATCGCGGCGAACATCGCGTGCAGCTGCGGTGCCTCTGGTGTGGTGAGCGCGCTCGGCACCCGCTGCCCGCCGATCCGCGTCTCGATGGTGCCGATCAGCCCGGTGGACAGTCCGGCCGCGGCCAGACCGGCCTCCACCAGATACGAGGTGGTGGTCTTGCCCGAAGTGCCGGTGATGCCGACGATGCGCAACCGATCACTGGGATGGCCGTAGATCTCGGCGGAGAGTTCGCCGAGTACCGCGCGGGGCTGCTCGCGCACCAGCACGGGTACCGCGACATCACCGATCAGCTCGGCGCCCGCGGCATCGGTGAATACGGCCACCGCGCCGTTCGCGATCGCGTCGGCGGCGAATCGGGCGCCGTGCGAGTTCGCGCCGGGTAGCGCGGCGAACAGGTCACCGGCGCGCACCGCGTTGGATCGTTGCTCGATGCCGGTGATCGTCACCTCGGCGGATGCCGGGACCACCGTCGTGGCACCGGTGAGGTCCGCCACGGCCTGCAGCGACGTCGACAGCGGAGTGGTTGGCCGGAGCGCGTGCGGGCTGGACTGCGCGGGCACAAGGCTCCTCTCTGAGAGTGATCGAGCGCGTAGGCGAGACGAGCAGTCAGATTACCGACGCGCGGTGTCGGACAGACAACGCGGGTTGAGTTAATTGTTGTTCTCGGCCCGCCCGCCTCTGGACTGAGTGGAGGGTGCGACGAAGGAGTACCCGGAGGGAGAGAAGAGGGCGGGCAACCAGGGGCCGAGAACTGCGGCACCAGCCGTTATGACACCGCCTCCAGCACGAGGCGCTCGGGCTCCGGCGAGGGCGGCACCCGGTCGCGCTGCAACGCCCAGGAGGCGATGCTGTGGAACAGCGGCGCGGCCGACCCACCGCCGGTGCCGTCGGAGCTGCGCACCGGCGCGTCGAGCATCATGCCGATCACGTAGCGGGGGTTGTCCGCGGGCGCCATCCCAGCGAACGTGCTGTAGAACGACGAGGTCGAATAGCACCGGCACGTGGGGTCGACCTTCTGCGCGGTGCCGGTCTTGCCCGCCACCTGATATCCCTCGATCGCGGCGGGTGCGCCGGTGCCCATCTGCACACCCATCGGGTCTTTCTGCACGGTCGCCTGGAACATCTCGCGCAGGGTGTGCGCGGTCTGCGGGCTCACCACGCGCACGCCGTCGGGCTGCAGTTCCTCGGTGCGGGTGCCGTCCGGGGCCACCTTGGCCTTGACGATGCGCGGCGGGATCCGCAGGCCGTCGTTGGCGATGGCCTGATACATCGCCGTCATCTGCAGGGTTGTCATCGAAAGGCCCTGGCCGATGGGCAGATTCGCGAAGGAACCACCGGACCACTGGTCGCGGGCGGGTACCTGGCCCGCGCTCTCGCCCGGCAGGCCGACGCCGGTGCGCTGGCCGAGCCCGAACCGGTTGATCATATCGGCGAACCGGTCCTCACCCACGCGCTGGGCGAGCATGAGAGTGCCGACGTTGGAAGACTTTCCGAAGATGCCGGTCGTCGTATAGGGCGCGACGTCGTGTTGCCACGCGTCGTTCACGGTGACGCCCGACATGCGGATCGAGCCGGGCACCTGCAGCACCTCGTCGGGCGTGGTCACGCCGTATTCGATGGCGGCCGCCGCCGTGACGATCTTGTTGACCGAGCCGGGTTCGAAAGGTTCGGTGACCGACGGGTTGCCCATCTTGCCCGAGGCCCAATGATTCGGGCCGAGTGCGGGATTGAAGGTGCCGTCGTTGGCCATCGCGAGCACCTGGCCGGTCTTGGCGTCGAGCACCACCGCCGAGGCCGAGGACGCGCCGGAGACCTGTTTGGCCTGTTGCACCTGCTGCTGCACGTAGTACTGCAGGTCCGCGTCGAGGGTCAGCTCGACGGCATAGCCGTTCACCGCGGGCTGCAGGTCGCGGTAGCTGCCGGGGATCACCGCGCCGTCGGAACCCTGGTCGTAGGTACGCGAACCGTCGGTACCCGACAGCACCGAGTCCAGTGCCGATTCCAGGCCCATCTGACCGTGTTTGTCGCCGCCGATCGCGCCGATCACATTGGATGCCAGTGAGCCACCGGGATATTCGCGCAGGTCCTGTCGTTCGGCGCCGACCTCCGGGAATTTGGTGGTGATCTCGGCGGCCACGCGCGGATCGACATTCTTGACCAAGTAGTGGAACAGTTTGTCGCTGCGCAGCTTGTCCAGCAGTTCCTGCTCGGTGGGCAGTCCGGGGGCCGCACCGACCTTCTCGTGGATGAACTTCGCGATATCCTTCAGGCGCTGCTCCGGGTCCGGCGCGCTCGCCTTGAGCTTCTTCGCTTCCGCCAGCTGCTTGCGCACCGTAACCGGCTGGAAAGTCAGGGCTTTCACGGTGAGCGTGAAGGCGAGCCGATTGCCGTGCCGGTCGGTGATCGGACCACGCACCGCGGCCTCTGTGTCCTTTTTGGTGCGCTGCGACGCCGACTGTGCCTGCAACGCCGGGGCCGCGAGGCTCTGGATGTAGAGCAGCTGCAGCGCGACAACGGCCAGGGTGGCCAGCAGGGTGACCCGGCCGACGCCGAGGCGCAGGCGGATCGGCCGGTCCGGCGAGAGCGAGCCGGAGCGGCGGGCCCTCGACGAGACCGGCCCGCGTCGCTGCTGCGACGCGGGCCCGCTCTGCTTCATCGAGGACCGTCTTGCGATTCGACCATCTGCGGCTGTTCGCTCGGCGATCCGGCCGCGGGAGCTCGTAGTCCGGGAGTCGGGGCGGCGACACCCGGTGCGGGTAACGGCGCATCCGCCGGGGCAGCGACGACACCCGGTGCGAGCGGTGGCGTGTCGGCCGGGGCCAGTGGTTCGCCTTGACCTGCGACATCGACCCGATCGGGCACAGTCACCGGTGCGAGCGGAGCCGGCGCGCCGCCGTCCGCCGGGGCGGGGACTTCGCCGTTCGACGGCGCGGGTGCGGCCGCTTCGGCCGGGGCCGGAGCGAGCGGAGCCGCCGCCGGCTGCGGCGAAACCGCCGGAGCCTGGGGCGAATTCGCGGCGGGGGCCGTCGGCGCCGCCGGTGCCGCGAGCACGTTCGCCGGCGCACCGTTGGGCACGGCCGGGCTCGGCGCGGCCGCACCCGGCTGGACCGGCACCACACGCTCGCCCTGCGCCTGGGCATGCCCCGGTGCCGGAGCGTTCGGCGTGGTGGTCGGCGGACCGTTCAACGGCGGCACCGGCGCACCCTGCGCGGGCGTCGGGTTACCGATCACGGTGATCTCGCCGTCGGCACCGATCACCAGCCGGGCCGGATCCTTCGCGGGGATCATGCCGAGTTCGCCCGCGCGTGCGGCCAATTCGGGAGCGGAGTCGGCGGCGGCGACCTCGCGCTGCAGCGCGGCCCGCTCGTCGGCGAGCTTGCGGTTGACCGTCCTGGCGTCACCGAGCTGGTAGCTGTCCTCGGCGGCGCGGGTGGTGAGCAACAGGGTCAGGGCAAGGCCGCAGCCGAGCAGTCCGATGATCGCGGTGACGAACGGGATCCGTCCCGCCATCGTCGAGGACGGTTCGGGCAGTTCGATGCCGTCGAGCAACTGCTCCCTGGTGCGCTTGCGGGCATAGGCCCGCTGTGCCGCACCGGACTTCACTCGTTCGGCCGCTGCTACTGCGGCCTCGGTGGTCGATGCGTCCACGCGCCGGGCAGTCTTGCTCGGCACCGCGACTGTGCTCGTCCGCACGCTCATCGTGTCCCCTCCTGTGTCCTCCCTGACCTCTCCGCGATTCGTTCGGCCGCGCGCATCCGCACCGGCGCGGATCGCGGATTGACCTCGATCTCGGACTCGGTCGCTTTTTCCGCTCCACGGGTCAGCATCCGGAATTCCGGTCCCATGCCGGGCAGTTCGACCGGCAGGTCCATCGGCGACCGGGATACGATCCGTGGCGCGAGTTCGTGTTTGACCAGCCGGTCTTCGAGCGACTGGTACGACATGACGCAGATCCGTCCGCCCACACGCAGTGAATCCAGTGCCGCGGGCAATGCCGCCCGCAGCGAGTCGAGCTCACCGTTGACCTCCACCCGCAGCGCCTGGAACGAGCGCTTGGCCGGATGTCCGCCGGTGCGGCGCGCCGCGGCCGGAATGGTCGCGTAGAGCACCTCGACGAGTTCGGCGCTGGTGGTGAACGGCTTGACCGCCCGCCTGCGCAGCACCTCCGAGGCGATCTTGCCCGCGAACCGTTCGTCGCCATAGGTTTTCAGCACCCGGGCCAGATCGCCGTGACTGTAGGTGTTGAGCACGTCGGCGGCGGTGATGCCGGTGGTCGGGTCCATCCGCATGTCCAGCGGCGCGTCGACGGAGTAGGCGAAGCCGCGCTCGGCCTCGTCGAGCTGCATCGACGACACCCCGAGATCCATGAGGATGGCTGAGACGGAACCGGTTTCGTCCAGTCCCGCTTCGGCCAGCGCCGCCGGGATGCCGTCGTAGCGGGTGTGCACCAGCGTGATCCGGTCGGCATAGGGTGCCAGGCGCTCGCCCGCCATGCGCAACGCGGTGGTGTCGCGGTCGAGACCGACCAGGCGCGCTCGAGGATAGGTGCGCAGGAAATGTTCGGCGTGGCCGCCCAATCCGAGGGTCGCGTCGATGTAGACGGCGCCCGGTTCACTCAGCGCGGGGCCGAGCAGATCGTCGGCGCGTTCGAGCAGGACCGGCACATGACGGGGGTTCTCGGCGTCATGGTTCACGTCGACCTCCCGGGATACTGCCTCGCGTCGCAGACGGGTCGCCATGCCACACAGTGCTTTTCGAATGAGTGCTTGTCGAACGAGTTGATGATGCGAATGCTTCGAGGTCTCTGACCGGGGCAAGGCACCTGGCGTCGGGGAAGTACGTCAGGGTCCACGCCCGGGCAGAGGCCTCGCAGCACTCGCGTGCTCCGGGTCAGAAGATTCCGCCCAGCGACTCGTCTCCGGCTTGCGCGTAGTCCTCCTCGTGTTCTTCGAGGTAGGTCTCCCACGCCTGCTTATCCCATATTTCGAGGAAGTCCACCGAACCGATCACCACGCAATCCCGCGCGAGGTTCGCATAGCGCCGATGGTCCGGCGACAGCGTGATCCGGCCCTGTGCGTCCGGACGTTGCTCATCGGTGCCTGCCGCCAGCGCTCGAACGAAAGCCCTTGCCTGCGGGTTGCTTCGGGACGCCGACGCGGCTCGCCGCGCGAGCGCGGTGAACTCGTCTTTGGGATACACGGCCAGGCTGTGGTCTTGGCCTTTCGTGACCATCAACCCTCCCGCCAGATCGTCTCGAAACTTCGCAGGCAACGTCAGCCGCCCTTTGTCGTCCAATCGGGGGGTGTAGGTACCGAGGAACATCTCGGCCACCTCCCTACTGGATTCACCTCGCCGTACGGCCTCTCCTGTAGTGCGCGACCCACATTACCCCACTTTCCCCCACTTTCAATCGAAACCCTGAGTGATCCTGCTCCCCGCCAACGCAATTCCGCAGGTCATCCCAGCTATCACTGAGATTCGCGGTTATCCCGTGTTCGGGCGCCCCGCGCGGGTCGGCAACCTCCCGTTCCGACAACGTTCAGCAAACATCGCAGGTACGCCGTCGGTCGAGTGACCAGGTGGGGGAAGTGTGGGGCGCGGTGGGGACGGTGGGGGAACCGCCCTGGCCACGCGCCCTGCCGGGAGCGGGCCCACAGACGCACGAAGGCGGCGCCACGCCCATGGTGGGTGTGGCGCCGCCTTCGTAAGTCGGCTAGGTCTGAGCTATTCCTGCTCGAACCGTCGTCGGAATCGGTCTTCCATGCGCTCGGAGAAGCCGCCGGACTTGCGCTGGCGACCACCGCGGGCGGTGGGTCCCGGCGTCGGGCCGCTGCCCGCCGCGGGCGGCTCGGTCGCATCCGGTCGGGCGGCGCGACGCGAGTTACCGATCATCAGCAGGACACCAGCGCCGAACATGGCGATGAATCCGACGAGACTGATGATCGGGAAACCGCCCGGCTTGAACGGGGCGGCGATGCCGGCGACGAGCAGAAAAAGGCCGACGGCGAACAACGCCGCAGCCTGGAGTCTGCGTCGACTCGACGTGGAGCGAAGTCGTCCGCCGCGGACGGACGAGGCGAACTTCGGGTCCTCAGCGTAGAGAGCGCTCTCGATCTGTTCGAGCATGCGCTGCTCGTGCTCGGAGAGTGGCACGTTTCCTCCCCCGGCACTAGGCGTGGCTGGTCGCCTCCGGGTAGGCGACGGGTAGCCGACCTTGGCGGCTATCTGCTCCCCATGATACGAGTTCGATCGGTGGCGTACCACCTACTCGGTCATAACTAAGCGGTCATGTCGCGGCCACGACTCGGCTGCGGGCGGCTCTTAGCCGCGGCTACCAGCGCATCGTCGACGTCGTAGAGGAATGCGCCCACCCGTGAGCAGAACTCGTCGGCTTGTGTGTCGGTGATCGCACGGTCCAATCCGGCCTCCAACGCGGCCCGTAATTGCGAGTGCGCCTCGAAGTAGTCGGCCCACATCACGAACTCCGGACTGGCGCGTCTCAGTAACACCCAGGCGCTGCGCGACCGTGCTCGCGGCGCCCGGTCGGCGCCGGTGAGCGCGATCATCGAGCCCGCACCACGCAGGGCGGCCAGATAGGCGGTGCGGAATCGCTCTCCCGGTTCGTGCTCCCAGGCGGAATCGGTGAGCAGCGCGTCGGCCTGGCGTAGTAGTCCGCCGGCGCGCCCATCGTGGCCCGCGTGCGCTCGACCATCGTTGTGACCAGCCATCTGCTGCCCCTTTCGCCCCTCGCACTGATCGAACTAACATTCGAACGTTTGAATTGAGATTGAATATAGGGACACCCACCGACAACTTTGGCGCGTCCGCGCGCCATCGACGAGAGCCATGACAGCCGTCAAGCCGAATCACACCCCCGCACCCGTCATCGTCGACCTCAGCGTCGCCGCCCTGCGCGCACGCCTGCACGACGCCCTGTCGGTCTATGTCGCCGCCATGGATTACCCCCGTGGCACCGAACATCACCGCGCCCCGATGTGGACCGAACACACCACCAGGGCCGGCTGGCGGGCGGTCGCCGCGGTGCTGCCCGACGATTCGGGTGGCGTCGACCTGCGCACCGCGCCGATCCTGGCCATCGCCTACGGCTACAGCGGCGCCCCGCGCCAGTGGTGGCATCAACAGGTGCAGACCGGGATGCGCCGCTGCGGGTGGCCCGATGCCGCCGCCCGCGACCTGCTCGCCGACTATTTCGAACTCACCGAGCTGCACGTTCACCCGGCCGCGCAGGGGCGCGGGATCGGGGCACGGCTGCTCGAGCGATTGCTGGCCGACCGCGTCGAGGCGGCCGTGCTGTTGTCGACACCGGAGGTACCGGAAGAGGCGAACCGGGCCTGGAAGTTGTACCGGCGGGCCGGATTCACCGATGTGATCCGCAATTTCGTGTTCGCGGGCGATACACGGCCGTTCGCCATCCTCGGGCGCAGGCTGCCGATGCCGCCCGCGCACCCGTGACGACGGTAGTGGTCGGATCCGGCCACAACGCGCTGGTCGCGGCCTGTTATCTGGCGCGGGCCGGGCAGCGGGTACAGGTGCTCGAGCGCGACGAGGTGCCCGGTGGCGCGGTGTCGACGGTCGAGCGGTTCCCGGGCCATCTCGTTGATCGCGGATCTTCCGCGCACATCATGATCCGGCACACCGGGATCATCGAGGAGCTCGAGCTCGAGCGGTTCGGGTTGCGCTATCTCGACTGCGATCCATGGGGGTTCACGCCGTCCGACGGTATGCGCCCGCCGATCGTGTTCCACCGTGATCTCGATGCGACGTGCGCGTCGATCGCGGTGGCCTGCGGCGTCAAGGACGCTGACGCATATCGCCGTTTCGTCGGGGTGTGGGGTGAGCGCAGCGCACGGGTGATGCGTTCGTTCGGCGGCCCGCCGACGCCGGGCAGGCTCGTTCGCTCGTTCTGGGGGCTGGACGCGCGGGCCGGTGGGTCGGCGTTGTCGCGGGAGTTCTTGCAGTCCGGTGACGCGCTGCTGGACTTCTGGTTCGACGACGAACGCCTCAAGGCCTCGCTGGCGTGGTTCGGCGCGCAGTCGGGTCCGCCGATGTCGGAACCGGGGACGGCGCCGATGGCCGGGTTCGCCGCACTCATGCACACGTTGCCGCCCGGGCGCGCGGTGGGCGGAAGTGGGGCGCTCAGCGCGGCGTTGATCGCGCGCCTGCGGGCCGACGGTGGTGAGCTGCACACCGGTGACGCCGTCACCTCGCTGCGCCGATCCGGCAGCGGGTGGCTGGTGGCGACCGAGTCGGGCCGGACTCTGCGCGCCGACACGGTGATCGCGGGCTCCCACATTCTGTCGACCCTCGACCTGTTGCGCGCGGGCGATTTCGACCCCGCTGTCCTCGACGACTGGCAGCGCCGCATCCGGGTCGGCCCCGGCATCGGCATGGTGGTGCGACTGGCGACCGATCGGCTACCCGAATACCCCGGCGTCTCCCCCGCCGAATCCGCCCATGGTCTGCAGTTTCTCGTCTCGGACCGCCGGCAGCTTCGACTGGCACACGGTGCCGCGCTGGCCGGTTCGCTGCCGCCGCGCCCGGTTGTGCTGGCGATGAGTTTCAGCGCGCTCGACCCGTCCATCGCACCTGCCGGCGAACATCAGCTGTCGCTGTGGGCGCAGTGGCATCCCTATGAGCTCGCCGATGGCAGCGACTGGGCGGCACACGCCGAGCCGGAGGCCGATCGGATCGTCGCCGAGGTCGAAAGGTACGCACCGGGTTTCACCTCGTCGGTGCGTCAGCGATTCGTGCAGACGCCGGTCGATCTCGAGCGCGAGATGGGGCTGCGCGGCGGCAATGTGATGCATGTCGAGATGTCTCTCGATCAGATGATGCTGTGGCGTCCGCTGCCCGAGTTGTCGGGCCAGCGCGTCCCCGGCGCTCCCGGCCTGTACTTGACCGGCGCGTCCACCCACCCCGGCGGCGGAGTGTCCGGGGCCAGCGGTCGCAGCGCGGCTCGATTGATCCTGGGTGATCGCCGTAAGCGCCGCTTCACCCTGCCGCACAAGCGATGAAGATCGACCCGTCGGACCGCGGAACCCGCCGAGCGGTATTCGTGACCGGCACACGCCGCGACCTCATGGGTACGGCACGTCGCGGTATCGCCGCGATCCGCGGCTGGTTTCGTGTCGATCCCCGCCGTGCGATTCCCGCTGTCGCCGCGCTGGCGCTGGTGCTGGTGCAGATCACCTACCCATTGAGTGCGGGTGGGACGCGTGATCGGATCACCGTTGTCGTGGTGGTGCTGTCGGCCGCGACCGCGATGGCGCACGCGGTGACGACTCGCGGATTGCGCTGGGCCGGCGGATTCTTCGTCATCGTGTCCGGTCTGGGGCTCGCCGCCGAGATCATCGGCACCGCGACCGGATTCCCCTTCGGCAGTTACGCCTATGCCGTCGATCGACTCGGGCCCGCGTTGGCCGACGTTCCGCTGGCGGTGCCGTTGGCGTGGACCGGCGGGTTGTACCCGATCTGGGTCGTCGCGGGCATGCTGGTGTCCGACAGGCACCAGGGCGGCCCGTCGGACGTCCCGAACGCGCAGAGCCCGAAGCCGCGCACAGCGACGATCGCCGGGCAGACGGGACTGCTCAGCGGGTCGAACGTCCGGCGGGTGGGACTGTTCGTCCTCGGGGCGGTCGGCTGGGATCTGTTCCTCGATCCGCAGATGGTCGCCGACGGCCAGTGGACCTGGGCGGTCACCGACGCCGGGCTACCCGGCCTGCCCGAGATCCCGTACACGAACTACGTGGGTTGGGCGCTTGTCGCCGTGTTCATGGCGGTGCTGCTCACCCTGCTCGATCGACTGCTCGCGCCACCGCGTGACCCCTCGATGGCGGTCCCGGTCGCGGTGTTCGGGTGGACCTGGCTCGGCTCGACTCTCGCGCATGCGGTCTTCCTCGGCCTCCCGGCGTCGGCGATCTGGGGTTTCGCCGGCCTCGGCTTGCTCGGAATCCCCCTCTTTCTGCGTGCGCGGGCCGGGCGACACGCGTTCTGAGCGGCCGACCGCGCCGCGACACACCTCTGATTCATGGCGAAAACGCCTGATCGGCGCGGGCGGGCGGTGCGCGGTGGGCCCGTCGTGTGGGCCTTCGGGCCTGAGCCTGGCACGATGTCAACCGTGCAGCCGAGTCCCGTCGCCGACATGCCCGCTCCTTCGCCGCGTCGTTTCGTGCCCGCGCGGCGCGTAGCGGCCGTTGCCGTCCTGCTGGCACTGCTCGTGCCCGCGCTGGCCGGGTGCCTGCGGGTGCAGGTGTCGATGGGGGTGTCGTCGAACGACCGGGTGTCGGGGCGGATCGTCGCCGCGGTGGTGCCGACGGGGCCCGAGGACAAGGGCCCGCAGCTGAAGGCGCCGGAGCAGTTGGCGGCGAAGGTGCGGGTAGAGAACTACAACCAGGATGGGTACATCGGCACCCAGGTGTTCTTCGACGACCTGTCCTTCGGCGAGGTCGGCCAGCTCGGTGGGCTGTCGGATCAGACGCAGGGCATGTTCACCCTCGACTTCCAGCGCAATGGCGATCTGGTGAGTCTCACCGGGCGGGTCGACCTGGAGTCGTTGCCGCCGCAGGGTTCGGACGTGCAGTTCTCCGTCGCGTTCCCGGCCCGCGTCGCCAAGACCAACGGCACCCGTGAGACCACCGACAGCGAGAACACCGTGTCGTGGAAGCTGCCGGCGGGCGAGATCTCGACCCTGCGCGCCGAGG
The DNA here is from genome assembly GCF_042754695.1 of Nocardia sp. NPDC059195. NCBI lineage: Bacteria > Bacillati > Actinomycetota > Actinomycetes > Mycobacteriales > Nocardiaceae > Nocardia > Nocardia sp. NPDC059195. The sequence goes on from NZ_JBHZBG010000020.1 coordinate 91,176, forward strand.
TGAAGTACGCCGATCCCAACACCCGTTCGTTCGCGGGCTGGGCCGGCATCGTCGGCGGCATCACCCTGGCGGTGGCCGCGCTGATCGCGGGCCTGGCGTTCCGTGATCGCAACCCCGGCCCGCCGAACGCGCCGCGCAGCGGCTTCTCCCCCGCCGAGATGTGGCGCGAGATCACCAGTCGCAGACTGGGCCGCTGACATGGGCGCGGCGGCCCGCTACCTGACCTGGGCGGGCACGGGCCTGGCCGCGCTCGGCGCGACCACCGCCGCCTACAACCTGGTCACCTTGCGCACCCTGCCGCGCGGGGTCGCCGGCGTGATCGAACCGGTCACGGTGTGCGTCCCCGCCCGCGACGAAGCCGCGCGCCTGCCCGCGCTGATCGCCGACCTGCGCGCCCAAACCGGCGTCCCCCGGATGAACGTGCTGATCCTCGACGACGCCTCCACCGACGGCACCGACGAAGCCGCACTGGCCGCGATCGCCGGCGACGAGCGCTTCACCGTGCTGCGCTCGGCCGCGCACCCCGCCCCCGGCTGGACCGGCAAAGCCGCCGCGTGCGCGCGCCTGGCCGCCCGCACCGACGCGGCCGCCCTGGTCTTCGTCGACGCCGACGTTCGCCTGGCCCCCGACGCCGTCGCCGCAGCCGTCACCGAATTGCGCAGGCGCGGAGCAGGTTTGGTCTCGGCCTGGCCGGCGCAAGAATCAGGTTCGACCACCGAGCGCCTCGTCCAGCCGCTGCTTGCCTGGTCGTGGGCCTCGACCCTGCCCATCGGCCCCGCCAACCACAGCCTGCGCCCGTCCACCGCCGTCGCCTGCGGCCAGTTCCTCGCCGTCGACGCCGCGGCCTACCGCGCGGGCGGGGGTCACGCGGCCGTAGCAGCCAGCGCCACCGAAGATCTCGACCTCGCCCGCGCCGTGCGCCGAGCGGGCCACCGCACCGCCCTGGTGACCGCGGGCCCGGCCGCGAACACCCGAATGTATACCGGCACAGCCGAACTCACCGACGGCTACACCCGGTGGCTGTGGTCGGCCTACGGCGGCCGTCTCGACACCGGCGCCGCCATCGGAATCCTTGCCGCCCTTGCCTATTGGATCCCTCCGCTGGCCGCCCTGTTCGGCCGGGGTCGCACCCGCCGCGCCGGTCTTCTCGGTTACCTGGCGGCTGTCACGAGCCGACTCACTGCCCGCGCCACCGAAACCCGCCGGGCACCTACCGGCACAGACCTCGCCTCAGCCCTGGCCCACCCGGTAGGGATAGCCCACTACCTCACCCTGTGGACCCGCTCCCACCACCGCCACCGCACCGGCCGATTGCGCTGGAAACAGCGACCTTTGGTGACACCCGACGACACCATCGCCCGCCGCGCCTGACCAGCAGCACTCCCCGTCGACGCCGCGGCGATCCCCGTCGACCGTGGCAGTCGTGTCCCGGTTGCGCTGCCACCTCACCACCGGATCCCGTCCGCCGTGACGGCGATTTCGCTCGCGGCGCACCCAGTCGAATCGGCCGATTTTGTCATCGACCTCGGCGTATCGTTCCACGTCCATCGCGAATTCGAGAAAGTCCGCTGGCTGGCATGGCATTATCTGCTGCGCCCGCGCTTCTACCACTTCGCTGCCTCCTTCAATTCCGTTGTCGCACCAGCTATTTCGAGTCCCTCGCGGACGAGTTTCGCGTTCCTCGGCAGCGCGAGGAAGCCGAAGGACAGCAGGAGCATGATGCCCGCGCCATACCAAAGGGTGTAGCGGAAGGTATTGGCGAAGTTGAGCGCATTGGCATGCTCGCCTGCCTCGGTGAGCACGCGGGTCACGGAGGGATCGGCCGCAGCGGCTACCCGGCAGCTTTCCGGTTCCTCGGTGGGATCGACCTGTGCCGATCGATCGCGGACGCAGGCTCGGAATCCGGCGGCTATATCAGCCTGCACCGGGCCGGGCAGACCTTGTGCGGCGAGTTCGGTCCGCACTCGTGCCGCCGCCTCGTCGGCACCCCGCGCGGAATCGTGATCCAGTTGGGTGAAGAAGACGATCCCGACAAGCGCGACACCGAGCGCGATTCCGAGCTGCTGTCCGGTGTTGAGCAATCCGGAGGCCGCTCCGGCGGCGCGGGTGGGTACCTGACCGAGCACCAGGTCGATGGTCGGCGCGACCACGAATCCGAATCCGATGCCGATGCCGACCAGCGGAATCATCATCTGCCACGTCGTCGTCGCCTGGCCGTAGTGCTGAACCAGAGCGCCATAGCCGACGAATCCGGCACCGGTGACGAGTCCGCCGGTGACCAGGACACGTCTACCGAACCGGGGTGCCAACACACTGGCCGAAGTACCCGCACCGACCCCGGTAGCGACCGCGAAGAACAGCGAGGTGAGCCCGGCGCGCAGGGGCGACCAGCCCAGCCCCGCCTGCATGAGCAGCGTCCATGCCAGGAAGAAACCGCCGAAACAGATCCAGAACAAGAGCCAGCTGACAAGACCGAGCGTGAACGGACGTGACTGGAAGAGACTGAGGTCGATCAGTGGCGATCCATCGATGCGTCGGCGTCTGCGTTCGTAGCTGATCAGGGCCACCACCGCCACCGCCGACGCCGCCATCATGGCGAAAGTCCATGCAGGCCAGCCGAGGCGGCGGCCCTCGGTGAGCGGATAGGTCAGCAGCAGACCGCACACCGCGCTGTACACAGCGATTGCCTTGGCACGTTCCCGTTCGGGGAACGACTCCCGGAGGATCGCGAGAATTTGCGGCACCATCAGGCCCGCGGCCAGGCCCTGGAGGAATCGGGAGGCGATCAACATGGCCGGGCCGGCGCTCAGTCCGCACGCCGCCGACGCCACCGTGAAGAACACCATTCCGGCCAGGAAGACTCGCTTGCGGCCGTAGAGGTCGCCGAGTCGCCCACCGGTGATCAGGATCGCGGCGAAGGCGAGCACATAGGCGGCGATGATCCATTCGATCTGGGCGTACTGGGCACCGAGGTCTTCCTGAATGGTCGGCACCGCGACGTTGACGATGGTGACATCGAGTAGGTCCATGAAGCCGGCCGCCAGCGTGGTCGCGAAGGCGATCCAGCGTCGTGGGTCGGCCGGCGTCGAGTCGATATGAGGCGGTTCAACCTGACTCGGTTGACGGTGCGAAACCATGATTTCCCTGTCTCGGTTCGAGTGTCTGCTCTTCGACCGAGCGCTAACGCTAACGAAACCCCCCGGAACTCCGGAACAGGCTGGATTGCCAGCTTCCAACGGATTCCAGCCAATGCCTTCACCTGCACATATATGAATATCAACCCGCTGAACGCCTGGCAGTATTTGCCCACTACGCCTGGCCTATTGCCATGCATACGGTGGCTGTCCTGGCCTTGGACAAGGTCATTCCCTTCGATCTGTCCACGCCGATCGAGGCATTCGGGCAAACCCGGCTGCCCGACGGCCGAGCGGCGTACCGAGTCCGCGTCTGCGCCGCTACTCCCACCGTCGACGCCGGGACATTCGTCCTGCAATCACCATGGGGCCTGAACGCACTGACCGAGGCGGACACGATCGTGCTGCCCGGCTGTGCCGAGCCCACCGCGCCGATCCCGGACGAGGTGACCGCCGCCTTGCGGCGGGCCGCGGCCGACGGCACCCGGATCGCCTCGATCTGTTCCGGCGCGTTCGTCCTGGCCGCCACCGGGCTACTCGACGGACATCGCGCCACCACGCACTGGCGCGCCACCGACGCGCTGGCCGAGTGCTATCCGTCGATAGAGGTCGACCCGGATGTGCTGTATGTCGACAACGGCCAATTCCTCACTTCCGCGGGCGCATCCGCTGGTCTGGATCTGTGCCTGCACATGATTCGCCGCGACTACGGGTCGGCGGTCGCCGCGGACGCGGCCCGCCTCGCAGTGGTGCCGCTGGAGCGCGAGGGCGGCCAAGCCCAGTTCATCGTCCATGACCGCCCACCGACACCGTGTGGCTCCACGCTCGAACCAGTGCTGCACTGGATGCAGGAGAACTCGGCCGCCGAGCTCACTCTCGAAGACATCGCCGAGCATTCCGGGATGAGCACCCGGACACTCAACCGGCGTTTCCGCGAGCAGACCGGCACCACACCGCTGCAATGGCTCCTACGGGCCCGGGTACGTCAGGCGCAGCATCTGCTGGAAACCTCCGATCACCCTGTCGAACGCATCGCGGGACAGGTGGGATTCCACTCCCCCACCGCCTTTCGGGACCGCTTCAAACGGATCACCGGCACCACCCCCAACGCCTACCGAGCCGCCTTCCAGACCAGTCGATCGACCGCTGGGCACTGACTCGACGTGGTGCGTCCTGAAACGGCTACCGCTGAGCCCAACGCTGACCGGCCAGTTTCAGGCGACCTCGGTGATGCCGATGGTCGGGAAGAAGAAGCAGGAGCGGCCTGCGTTGTCGGTGGTGCCGAAGACGGCGGCCAAGACGGTGCCGCGGCCGGTGTCGACGGGGACGGCGCGGACACCGCCGACGGGGATGGCGGCGAAGAGGAAGTCGCGGATGGCGGTTTCGGCGAGCGGGCGCAGTTCGGCGGGGACCTCGGGCGGGACCATGGCGCGCACGATGTCGGCGATCGGGCCCATCGAAGCCATGCCGCCGCGGCCGGTGCTGATATTGAGCCAGGCCACCTGCATGCCGGAGGTTTTCGTGGCGGCGGTGTCGGGGGCGAGGCCGTAGGGCAGGAAGGTGAACAGGGTTTGGCCGGATTTCACGGCCGAGAGGTCGAGGCCGGGGATCGGGAGGGTGTTCGCCGGCCACGGGCCCGGCACCGCACCGGCGACGGCGGGGACCAGGCCGGTGCCGTCACCTGTGCAGTTCGCGGCGACCGTGGGGTAGAGGAAAGGCTGGATACCCATGGCTTTCAGCGTCTCGACCACGGTTTGATAGGCGCCGAGGAGATCTCCCGGACCCGCGGCGGGCGTGGCGTTCGGTGCGTCCCGGGTGACGACGGGTGTCACCGGCGCGGCCGGTTCGGCGGCGACCGGTGGGGCGGCCAGCAGTAGCGTGGCGGCGCAGGCCGTCAGCGCGGTCAGTGTGGTGGAACGACGCGGCATGATCACGACGTACTCCTCATCGACGCAGAGAAGGCCGACGCTACCGCGTGCGGTAGGTGAATCCGGACAGGTGAAGTAACCGGCCGTTCGGCGCGTCGCAATCTCGCAGCGAACCCACCGGTACCTGTCCGCGGCCCGGTATTCAGCCTTGCGACGAAGGCGCCGGCCCCAGGACCGCCAACCCAGAAAGTTGCCGGTCACCCGGCCTCCACAATCGCGTCCGACCAGTGCCCGCGCAGGCCGTTGACCACACCGAACCGGGGCAAGTATGCCGGTACCCCCTGCCGGTTCCAAGCTCTGCGCTCACGCTGATTTCTACCGTTGTGCGCAGTCACGCCTGTGCCACATGCTGATTCAGCTCGGGCCAGACAGCCGGGGCACAACCATCCAGAGCGACCGAGAGACCTGGCTCTACGACGTCGCAGCAACCCGCCCCGTTCAGGGGTGCGGGTGCTTCTGCCGGGATCGATGGAGGAGATCGTTGTGATGACTGTGGGATATCGCCGCCGACATATCGACCAGTGCCGGGTGACAGCGACGGCATGTCGAGCCTGAGCGCCGCCAGATCGCGAACCCGTAGCTGGCCGGGTGGAGGTCACCGCGCCTCGTTCCACTGTTTTCCGAAGGACTCCCATGACCGCGTCCGCCGTATCCGGCGCCGAGACCGCGCCCGCACCGCCGGGCGATGTTCCCCCCGCTGAGCCGATATCCGCCGCCGAGGCGACCGACCTTCCCCGGATCGCCGGATCGTGGCACCCGTGGCGGTGGGTCGTCGCGGCGGTCGCGCTGGTGGTGGTGGCCCAGTTCGCGCACGGTCTGATCACCAATCCGGGTTGGGACTGGGGCACTTTCGCCCAGTACTTCACCGCGAAGTCGGTGCTGGCCGCGCTCCGGGTGACCATCGAGCTGACCCTGTGGGGCACCGTTCTCGGTTTCGCCATCGGCACCCTGCTGGCGATCGGGCGGGTATCGAACAATCCTGTGCTGCGGGTGATCGCCTGGACCTACATCTGGGCGTTCCGTTCGATCCCGCTGATCGTGCAGCTGCTGTTCTGGTTCAACATCGCCTACCTGTATCCCCGCCTGTCCGTGGGCATTCCGTTCGGTCCGGCCTTCTTCGATTTCGAAGTCAACGGTGTCATCAGCGGTTTCACCGCGGCGGTGATCGGTCTGGCCCTGCATCAGGCGGCGTACTCGGCCGAGCTGATCCGGGCGGGCTTGCTCGCCGTCGACAGCGGCCAGCTGGAAGCGGCTGCCGCGCTGGGCATTCCGCGCTGGCGGCAGTTTCGCACGATCGTGTTGCCGCAGGCCATGCGCTCAATTCTGCCGAACGCGGCCAATGAGGTGATCAGCCTGTTCAAGGGCACCTCGATCGTGTCGGTGATGGCGATCGCCGAGCTGTTCTACCAGGTACAGGTGATCTTCGGCCGCAACGGCCGGGTGGTGCCGCTGCTCATGGTGGCCACGGCCTGGTACATCGTGCTCACCACCGCGCTGACGATCGTCCAGTTCTACATCGAACGGCATTACGCCAAGGGCGCGCAGCGTGAGTTGCCGCCGACACCGTGGCAGCGGGTCCGCACCAAGGTCACCGAGATCGCCGCCGTACCCCGAGGAGCCACCAGATGAGCGCAGCGGTGCAGGCACGAGGAATTCGCAAGTCCTACAGCGGTACCGAGGTGCTGCGTGGCGTCGACCTGGCGGTGCGCACGGGCGAAGTGGTCGCGCTGATCGGCCCGTCCGGGTCGGGTAAGTCGACGTTGCTGCGAGTGCTCAACCACCTCGAGGCGCAGGACGCGGGCACGGTGCACATCGGCGGTGAGCTGATCGGCTACCGGCAACGCGGCAACACCCTGCGCCCGCTGCCCGACCATGCGGTGCGCGCCCAGCGCAGCCACATCGGTTTCGTGTTCCAGCAGTTCAACCTGTTCCCGCATCTCACGGTGCTCGACAATGTCGTGCTCGCCCCGATCTCGGCACAGCGCCGCCCACGCGGCGAGGTGATCGCCGAGGCGAAACAGCTCCTCGACCGGGTCGGCCTCGCCGATTTCGCCGACGCCTACCCGCGCCGGCTCTCCGGCGGCCAGCAGCAGCGCGTCGCCATCGCCCGTGCTCTGGCCTTGCGGCCGCGCCTGATCCTGTTCGACGAGCCCACCTCCGCGCTCGACCCGGAACTGGTCGGCGAGGTTCTGGCGGTGATCCGCGATCTCGCGCACGGCGGCACCGCCTTGGTGATCGTCACCCACGAGATCGGGTTCGCCCGCGAGGTCGCCGACACGGTGGTGTTCCTCGACGAAGGACAGATCGTCGAGCAAGGCGACGCCGCCACCGTTCTCGACCGCCCCGAACATCCACGCACGCAGGCGTTCCTGTCGCGCGTGCGCTGAGTATCCCTTCCCACGAACAGGTTTCGACACCGATGAAACTCTCCACGCTGATCGGCATCATCTCGGCGGCCACGCTGCTGACCACCGGCTGCACCGCCGATCCGGAATCCGCCGAGACCGTCCAGGCGGGATCGGTCACCTTCGACCTCTCACCCACCCAGGAGAGCAGGGTGCGAGTGGCGAAGGTCGATGCGATCGCCGCCGAAGTGCCGCAGGCGATTCGCGATCGCGGCACCCTCCTGGTGACCGGATCTGGCAGTTCCGCGCCCCCGCTGCGGTTCTATGCCACCGATGACAAGACCCTCGTCGGATCCGAAATCGACTTCGCCAGTCTGGTGGCCGACAAACTCGGCCTGAAGCTGGTCGCGCAGGTGGCGGATTGGTCGCAGAACTTCGTGCGCGTCGATTCCGGCGAGGTGGACGCGTTCATCTCCAACGTCACGGTCACCGAGGAGCGCAAGGAGAAGTACGACTTCGCGACCTACCGCAAGGACAATGTCGCGCTCGAGGTGACCGAGGACAGCCCGCTCGTCTTTACCGACCGAAAGAGTCTGGTGGGCAAGCGAATCGGTGTGGGTGCGGGCACCAACCAGGAACAGCTGCTGGTGAAGTGGAATGAGCAGAACGTCGCCGAAGGGCTGGCGCCGATCGACATCGCCTACTACCAGCAGGTCACCGACTACTACCTCGCGCTCGCCTCGAAACGTCTCGACGGCTACATCGGCCCGAACCCTACCGGCGTCTACCACTCGACGACGACCGGGGAGACCAAGCTCATCGCCACCTTCTCCGGCGCCGGTGAGGCACTGCAGGGCGAGATCGCGGTGCTCACCAAGAAGAACAGCGGTCTCAATGCCGCCGTGCACAAGGCGCTGGTCGATGCCATCGCCGACGGCAGCTACCAGAAGGTCCTCGATCGCTGGGGCCTGGATTCGGAGAAGGTCACCGAGTCGCGGATCAACCCGCCCGGTCTGCCGAAGAAGCCTGCCGCATGAGGTCATTCGAGAAGCTAGGAGTCCGCGCATGAAATTCCTGCTGATGACGCTGATCACCCGGGTACCCGATCCGGTCACCGGCGTGGTTCCCACGACCCGCGATCGCCTGCACGGGGTGGTTGAACAGGCCAGGCGCGCCGAGGAATTCGGCTACGACGGGTTCGCTGTCGGTGAGCGGCACGAGGATCCGTTCCTCTCCGCCGCTCCCCCGGTGGTGCTGAGCCATCTCGCGGCGGTGACCTCGCGGATCAGCCTGTTCACCGCGGTCACCACGTTGAGCCTGCTCGATCCGGTGCGCGCGTTCGAGGACTATTCCACCCTGGACAACCTGTCCGAGGGCAGGCTCGAGCTGATCATCGGCAAGGGCAACGGCGCGGCGCAGGCGCAGCTCTATCACGTCACCACCGAGGACCAATGGGACCGCAATCGTGAAGGGTACGAACTATTTCGGGCGCTGTGGGACAGCGAGGAGGTGACCTGGTCGGGGCAGTTCCGGCCCTCGCTCACCGCGGCCAAGGCATTGCCTCGACCGCTACAGCCGCGGTTGCGGATCTGGCACGGCAGCGCGACGAGCAAGGAGTCGGTGGAACTGGCCGCGCGCCACGGTGATCCGGTGTTCTCGGCGAATGTCACCAACCCGATCGAGCCGTATGCCGAGCTGATCCGGCACTACCGCGAACGGTGGGCGCACTACGGTCACGACCCGGCCGATGCGCTGGTCGGGGCGGGGACCGCGGGCTTCCACGTCGCGCGGACCTCGCAGGAAGCCATCGAGGTGTTTCGCCCGCTCTACCAGGCACGCACCGCATTGCAGCGCAAGGTCGGCAATCCGGTCGTGTTCGAGACCGTCGAAGATTTCCTCGCCCGCTCGTCGGCGCTGGTCGGCAGTCCGGAACAGGTGATCGACAAGGTCGGCCGCTATCACGAGCAGTTCGGGCACGAGGTCATCCACCTGTCCGCCGAACGTGACGGCCGCACCGAATCCGACTATCTGGGCAGCCTCGAGCTGTTCCAGGCCGAGGTGGCGCCCGAGCTGCGCCGCCGTATTCCGAGCCGTCCCCTGGCCGCCGGCCGTCAATTCTCTGGAGTTACCTCGTGATCCGACATCGTCTTGCTGCTCTCGCGGGCGTACTCGCCGCCGCCACCACCGTCGTCGCGTGTGGCAGCGACACCGGGGGCTCCGGTGGTCAGGCCGGTCCGCCGCATCCCGGCGGCACGTTGCGCTACGGGCTTTCCGGGGCGCCGACCTGCTCGGATCCGGCGCAGTCGGGCACCAACCAGACCATCTATGTGGCCCGCCAGATCGTCGACTCGCTGACCGATCAGGACCCGAAGACCGGTGCGATCACCCCGTGGCTGGCCAAGAGCTGGGAGGTCAGTCCCGACGCCAAGGTGTTCACCTTCACGCTCGCCGACGGCGTCACCTTCAGCGACGGCACCGCGCTCACCGCCGACTCGGTGCGCGATACCTTCGACGCGGTCGTCGCGCTCGGTGCCGCCAAGGCGCAGCTGGGAGCCAGCTACCTGACCGGCTATGTGGGAACGACGGCGGTTGACAAGCTCACCGCCCGTGTCGAATTCAGTGCGCCGAACGCCCAGTTCCTGCAAGCGTCCTCGACCGCGCAGCTCGGCATCCTGGCGCAGTCAACCAATGCCAAACCGGCCGAGGCCAGGTGCGCGGGTGACAATATCGGCAGCGGGCCGTTCACCTACGCCGCCTACAAGCAGGACACCTCGGTGACGCTGGCCAAGCGCGCCGGATACCACTGGGGCTCCGCCGTTTTCGGCCACCAGGGTGAGGCGTACCTGGATCGGATCGAGTTCACCGTCGTCCCCGAATCGGGTGTGCGCACCGGCAGCCTGGCCTCCGGTCAGCTGGACGCGGTCAGCGACGCGCTGCCCCAGGACGCGCCACAGATCGAGGCCGTCGGCGGGCGGATCCTGTCGACATCGAACCCCGGCACCCCGTTCGGCTTGACCCTCAACGTGACTCGCGGCCCCCTGCGGGATCCCGCGGTCCGGCAGGCACTACTGCCCGCGATCGATCGCAAGCAGCTCGTCGAGACCGTGCTCGGTCCACAGTTCAAGCCGGCGACCTCGAGCCTGGCGTCGGCGACCCCGGGGTATCTGGATCAGTCGGCGAGGCTCTCCTACGATCCGGCCAAGGCGAAGTCGATCCTCGAGCAGGCGGGTTGGCTGCCGGGCCCGGACGGCATCCGGGCCAAAGGCGGTGAGCGACTGAGCTTCGCGGTGACGTTCAGCCAGGTGTTCGCGGGCAATCAGGCGATTCTGGAACTGGCGCAGCAGCAACTGCGCCAGGTCGGTGTCGAGCTGAAACTCGATCTCGTGTCCACCCCGGAGGCCATCGCCCGGCAGAACGCGAAGGACGTCGACGCCGGTTACGGCAATTCCACCCGCGCCGACGGCGACATCCTGCGCACGTCGTTCGGTCTCGCCGGTCGCAATATCAACGCGCGTGGCCCGATTCCCGAGCTCGATCAGACCCTCGACAGTCAGCTGGCTACCAACGATCCGGCCGCCCGGGTGAAGCTGCTCGAAGCCGCGCAGCGGCAGGTGCTCGACAACGGGCTCTCCGTCCCCACGATCGAGCTCTCCCAGGCGATCGGTGCGGCCGCGCACACCCAGGACCTGAAGTTCGAGGCCTCGGCGCGCCTGCAATTCTTCGACACCTGGCTGAGCGGGCGCTGACATGAGTGGGCTGGTCCGTCAGCGGGGGCGGGTGGTGGTCGGCGACCTACCGCGTTATCTGGGTTCGAGGGTGCTGCAAGCGATCTGGGTGCTGTGGGCGGCGTTCACGATCTCGTTCGTGGTGCTGTACCTGCTGCCCGCCGATCCGGTGTCGATGGCGGCCGACACCGCCGGTGCCGGTACGCCTGTCGACCAGGCCGCCATCGCCGAACTGCAGGCTCGCTACGGGTTGGACAAGCCGCTGTGGGAGCAGTATGTGACCGCGCTCGGGAATGCCATCACCGGCGATCTGGGCCGCTCCATCAACACCGGTCAGCCCGTTACCGAAGCGCTCGGTGACTCACTACCGCCCACGCTCGGACTGGCTGCTCTCGCACTGCTTTTCGCGATGATCGGTGGTACGGCTCTGGCCTTCGCCGCTACGTACACGCGTCGGCCGTGGCTACGCAACACCCTGAGCGCGCTACCGCCACTGGGCGTTTCGGTGCCGACATTCTGGACCGGCCTACTCCTGTTGCAGCTGTTCTCTTTTCGGCTGCACTGGTTCCCCGCCTTCGGTGGGACCGGCTTGCGCGGGACCCTGCTCCCCGCGCTGACCCTGGCCTTGCCGATCGGGGCGGTGCTCGCCCAGGTGCTCGCGGCCGGGCTGGAACAGACCTGGCGTCAGCCGTTCACCGACGTGGCACTGGCCAAGGGCGCCTCGCGCGGGTGGGTGCAGCGACGCCACATCGCCCGTCTGGCGAGTGTGCCCGCCTTCACGATCGCCGGCGTGCTGGTCGGCACCATGCTCGCGGGGTCGGTAGTGGTGGAGTCGGTGTTCGCCCGCGCGGGCGTCGGCCGGCTCACCCAGACCTCCGTGCTCAACCAGGACATCCCTGTCGTCCAGGGCGTGGTGCTGCTCTCGGCGCTGATCTTCGTCGGCGTGAATCTCGCGGTCGACCTGCTCTACCCGCTGCTCGATCCGCGCATCACCGGTACACGGCGCCGTCGACCGGCCGGGGCCCCGGCCAGCGCGCCTGCCGATAGCTCCCCACCGGTCGCAACGAGCGGCGCGGCGACCGCAGATCTCGCGACAACGGCGGGCGGCTCGTCTCCAGCGGCAGCGAAGGCGGTGCGCGATGCCTGATGTCAGCAGGAGCGGGGCGGGCACAGGCGCCACCACATCGCGGCGATCTACCCGGACTCGCACCACCGATACCGAAGGGAGCGAACATGGTTGACGTTCTTGTGCGACGGAGTAAGGTCGCCGATCGACCCGTCGCGGCATCCGGCGTCGCACGCCGTCATCGAGGTGCGCGGATGCTCCGCTGGACGCGCGGGCACCTCGGGCTCGTGCTCTCCGGTGTCGTGCTCGCGATCGCCGTCGGGTGGGCGGCGGCGCCGTCGCTGTTCGCCTCCGGTGATCCGCTGACCGGGGTGCCCGCGGAGAAGTTCCGGGCACCCAGCGCGGCACACTGGTTCGGCACCGACAATCTCGGGCGCGACCTGTATACGCGGATGGTGCACGGTGCTGGGCTCTCGCTCACCGCCACGCTGACCGCGGTCGGGATCGCGGTGGTGGTCGGGTCGGCGCTGGGGCTGCTGTCCGGTGCGTCGGGCGGCCTTGTCGACACCGCGATCATGCGGGTCGTCGATGTGCTGCTGTCCATCCCGTCACTGTTGCTCGCGCTGGCGCTGGTCACCGCGCTCGGCTTCGGCACCCGCAATGTGGCTGTCGCGGTGGGTGTCTCGTTGATCGCGAACTTCGCCAGGGTGATGCGCTCGGAGGTGCTGCGGGTGCGCCACGCTCCTTATGTCGAGGCCGCGCACGCATCCGGTGTGCGCTGGTACGCGGTGCTCGTTCGGCACGTACTACCCAATTCGTTCCAGCCCGTTCTGGCTTTGGCGGCAGTCGAATTCGGCATGGCAGTGCTGGCTGTGTCCTCGCTCAGCTTCCTCGGCTACGGCACCAAACCGCCTACCCCCGAGTGGGGTTCGCTGATCTCGGAAGGCCGCAACTTCCTCGCGTCGGCCTGGTGGTTGACCACCCTGCCCGGGCTCATCATCGTCGCCGTGGTGCTGTCGGCGCAGCATCTAGGCCGCTTCGCGGGAAGGACCGGCCAGCGATGAGCAACCCATCGAACGGAACACATTTACCCACCGCGCGTCGGTCTGTGGCGGCGCCACGCACAGCGGCGACGGCAGGCCCCTTGCTGCGCGTGGAGGATCTGCGCATCGCGTATCGGACCGGCGCGGGATCAGTCGACGCGCTGCGGGGTGCCTCGGTCGAGGTGGCGCGCGGGGAAGTCGTCGCGCTCGTGGGTGAGTCGGGGTCGGGGAAGTCGACGCTGGCGCATGCGGTGATCGGGTTGCTCGGCGATTCGGCACAGATCGTTTCGGGCAGAGTCGAATTCGACGGTGAACGAGTCGATCCGGGCGACGAGAAGGCGCTACAGCGGCTGCGCGGCGCGCGGGTAGGGCTGGTACCACAGGATCCGGGGCTGTCGCTCAATCCGGTACTGCGGGTGGGTGATCAGGTCGCGGAGGCGCTGCTGGTGCATCGGCTGGCCGACCGGCGTGGGGCGGCATTGCGGGCCCTGGATCTGCTCGAGGAAGTCGGGCTGGATCAGCCGGAACTGCGGGCACGGCAGTATCCGCACGAACTGTCCGGCGGGCAGCGGCAGCGGGTGTTGATCGCGATCGCACTGGCCTGCGGTCCGGAGTTGATCATCGCGGACGAGCCGACGAGTGCGCTCGATGCGACGGTGGCGCGGCAGGTACTCGATCGGCTGGCCGAGCGGATCGCGGCACGCGGGACGGCAGTCCTGCTGATCACCCATGACCTGGCCGTTGCCGCAGAGCGGGCCGATCGGCTGGTGGTGCTCGACCAGGGCAAAGTCGTCGAATCCGGGTCCACCGCCCAGGTGCTGAATCGCCCGGCACAGCCCTACACCCAACGGCTGCTCGCCGCGTCCCCGGCGCTGTCACCCAGCGACTTCCGGCCCCATCGTCCCAGAGCGGAAACACCGTTGCTGTCGGTTCATGGCCTGCACAAGCGATTCCATGCGGGAGCGGGCAGCATCACCGCTGTCGATGATGTCGAGTTCAGTCTCGATCGTGGCGAAACCCTCGCTCTGGTCGGTGAATCCGGCTCGGGCAAGTCGACGACAGCCCGGATCGCACTGCGGCTCACCGAGGCAGACAGCGGGACGGTCACCTTCGACGGTCACGACCTCACGAGTGTCCGCCGAAATCGGCTGCGCGCCCTGCGCAAGCGGTTCCAGGTGGTGTATCAGAACCCGTACTCATCGCTGGATCCGCGCTGGGAAGTCGCCGACATCATCGCCGAACCCTTGCGCGCCTATGGCGTCGGCGACCGCACGAAACGGGTCACCGCGCTACTCGAACAAGTCGCGCTACCAGCCGATTTCACCAAGCGCAGACCCGCCGAGCTGTCGGGTGGGCAGCGGCAACGGGTAGCGATCGCCCGTGCGCTGGCCCTGCGCCCTGACCTGCTGGTGCTCGACGAACCGGTCTCCGCGCTCGATGCCTCGGTGCAGGCGCAGATCCTCGACCTGCTCGACACCCTGCAGACCGAACTCGCCCTCGGCTACCTGTTCATCTCCCACGACTTGGCTGTGGTGCGCCGGATCAGCGACCGCGTCGCGGTGATGCACCACGGTCGCATCGTCGAAACCGGCCCTACCGCAACCCTGTTCACCGATCCGCAGCACCCGTACACCAGGGAGCTGCTCGCGGCGATTCCCGCGCCGGGCGCCCGGATCGATCCCCTCGACGGAAAGGACCTCACCCGATGAGCAAGAACGGACTGTTCCTCGGCATCGAAACAGTTGGCACCGGAACGCATCCCGCGTCCTGGCGGCGCGTCGATTCCGGCGCCGAAGACCTGTTCACCGCCGGCTACTGGACGGCCGTGGTGTCGGCGGCCGAGGAGCTCGGGTTCGACGCCGTGTTCCTGCCGGACTCGTTCGGCATCCAGGCCGGCGGCACCGCCGTGACCCGCGGCAGGCTCGATGCCGTCGCGATCGCCGCCCGCACCGCCCCGCTGACCAGCCGGATCGGCCTGATTCCCCAGGTACCGGTCACCCACACCGAACCGTTCCACGCGTCCAAGGCCGTGACCGCGCTCGACTTCGCGAGCCTGGGCCGCGCGGGGTGGGAGGTGACGGTGTCCACCGCCGACGTGGAGGCGAAGGCGTTCGGTCGCAAGGAGATTCAGGATCGACAGTCGCTGTGGCACGAGGCCGACGAAGCGGTCGAGGTGGTGACCCGGCTGTGGGACAGCTGGGAGGACGGCGCCGAGATCCGCGACGTGCCCACCGGCCGGTTCATCGACCGCGACCGCCTGCACTACATCGACTTCACCGGCGACAGCTTCTCGGTCAAGGGCCCGTCGATCACCCCGCGCTCACCCCAGGGCCAACCGATCGTGACCGTCCGCGCCGACGACCCCGAGTCGGCCGAGGTCGCGGTCCGCCGCGCCGACATCATCCGCATCACCGCCACCGATCTCCCCATCGCCACCGAACGCCGCACTGCGTTGCGCGCCGCCATCGCTGCCACGGGCCGCGACCCCGACACCGTGCAGATCCTGCTGGATCTTCCTGTGCACCTGTCGGATTCGGTAGCCGACGCGCACACCGAGGTAGGAGAACTCGACGGCTGGGCCGCGCAGCCGCACCTCGATACCGATCGACTCCACCATGTCGGCACGGCCGCCGGACTCGATGACGTGCTCGCGGAGATCACTCGTTCGGGCATCGACGGGGTGGTCCTGCGACCGCTGGCCCTGCACGCCACGCTGACCGCTCTCACCGCCCACCACACCGAGACCGAGCCGGGGCAGCTCGTCGACGCCGGTGAAATCGCCGAGGCGAGTCCGGCGCACCCCACCCTCCGCGACCGCCTCGGCCTCCCCCGCCCACTCAGCCGATACGCCACGACAGGAGCAGCGCTATGACCTCGAGACCACGCAAGCAAGTCCACCTGGCCGCGCATTTTCCCGGCGTCAACAACACCACCGTCTGGGCCGACCCGGCGTCGAAATCGCAGGTCGATTTCGCGTCCTTCGAGCATCTGGCGCGCACCGCCGAACGCGGCCTGTTCGATTTCTTCTTCCTGGCCGAGGGGTTGCGGCTGCGCGAGCATCGCGGGCAGATCCACGACCTGGATGTGGTCGGCAGGCCCGACACGTTCACCGTGCTCAACGCGGTGGCGGCGGTGACCGAGCGGCTGGGGCTGGCGGGCACCATCAACAGCACCTATAACGAACCGTTCGAGGTGGCCAAGCAGTTCGCCTCGCTCGATCATCTCTCCGGCGGCCGGGCCGCGTGGAACGTGGTCACCTCCTCGGATGCGTTCACCGGCGAGAATTTCCGGCGCGGCGGCTACCTCGAGCACGGTGAGCGGTATCGGCGGGCGGACCAGGTGGTCGCCGCGACCAGGGCGCTGTGGGACAGCTGGCCCACCGACTCGCTGGTGATCGATCGGACGCGTGGGATCTTCGCCCGCGAGGTGCCCGAAACCACGTTCCGCAGTTCGCAGTTCGACGTCGCGGCACCGTTCGTCGTCCCGCCGAGCCCGCAGGGCCATCCGGTGTTGTTGCAGGCGGGCGATTCCGACGAAGGCCGCGAGTTCGGCGCGAAGACCGCCGACGCGATCTTCACCGGGCACGGCACCCTCGAGGCGGGCCAGAAGTTCTACGCCGACGTCAAGGGCCGATTGACGAAATACGGTCGGGCACACGGTGATCTACTGGTGCTGCCCGCTGCCACGTTCGTCCTCGGCGACACCACCGACGAAGCCCACGAGCGGGCCCGCGGCATCCGCTACCAGCAGGTGAGCCCGCAGACCGCGATCGCCTTCCTCGAACAGGTCTGGGGCCGTGACCTTTCCGGCTACGACCCGGACGGCCCGCTGCCCGATATCGAGCCGGACGCCGCCGCCGAGATCACCCGAGGCCGGGTGCGGCACACGAAAGATCCACTGGCCGTGGCGAAAGCGTGGCGTGCGCAGGCCGAGGCGGGCAACCTCAGCATCCGCGAACTCATCATCGAGGTCACCGCCCGCCAGCAGTTCATCGGCACGCCGACCGAGGTCGCCGAGCAGATCGACCACTACGTGCAGGCCGACGCCGCCGACGGTTTCATCCTCGTCCCCCACCTGACACCCGCCGGACTCGACGAGTTCGTCGACACGGTGGTCCCCGAACTCCAGGAACGCGGCAGCTTCCGCACCGAGTACACCGGCACCACCCTGCGCGACCACCTCGGTCTGCGCCACCCCCACCACCACACCGTCGCCGAAGGAGCACGCGCGTCATGACGATCACCGTCGAGAACCACACCCCCACCACGACATTCGCCGACGACTGGGCGCGCTGGCACCATGCCCGCGAGGACGGCCTGCGCGACCCCCTCGGCTGGCTCAGCCTGGCCGGACTGCACTGGCTCACCGACAGCCCGCAGCGCTTGGACGGCGTCCCCGGCACCTGGTGGGTCACCGACGACAAGGTGTTCATCACCGCGCAGCCCGCGGACCGGCTCGATGTGGACGGCGAACGGATCGGCGGCGTGCAGATCGTGACGCCGGTGGAGGGCGCGCCGGGGGTGAGCGTGCTCAACGAGGAGAAGGTCCTCGAGGTGATCCGCCGCTCCGGACAGTACGCGGTGCGCGTGCACGATCCGGCCGCACCGACGTTGACCGCGTTCACCGGGGTCGCGGCCTATCCGGCCGACCCGCACTGGGTGGTGACCGGCCGTTTCACCGCGTTCGCGCAGGCACGCACCGTCACCACGGGCGCCGTGGTGGACGGGCTCGAGCACCACCACAACGCCGCGGGAATCATCGAGTTCCGGCTCGGTGACAGCCACGAAGCGCTGCTCGCCTTCGGTACCCCCGACGACCTGAAGGTGCTGTTCACCGACGCCACCAGCGGCGTCACCACCTACCCGGCCGCCCGCTCACTCGCCATCGGCGCGGTCGACGCGGACGGCACCGTCACCCTGGACTTCAACCGGGCCGTGAACCTGCCGTGCGCGTTCACCGACTTCGCCACCTGCCCGGTGGCACCACGCGAGAACAGGCTGCGCGTGGCGATCGAAGCGGGAGAACAGGATCCGAAGCTATGAGCATTCCGCTGTCGATCCTCGATCTGTCCCCGATCAGCGAAGGATCAAGTGCCGCACAGGCATTGCGCAATACGGTCGATCTCGCCCGGCACGCCGAGCAGTGGGGATATCGCCGATATTGGCTGGCCGAACACCATTTCGTCTCGGTGGCGAGTTCGTCGTCGCTGACCCTGCTCGGTGTGGTCGCCGCGGCCACCTCGCGCATCCGGGTCGGGACCGGCGCGGTGCAGGTGGGCCACCACACCTCCGCCTCGATCGTGGAAGCGTTCGGCACCGTCGACGCACTGCACCCGGGACGACTCGACCTGGGTCTTGGCCGGTCGGGGCACCGTGTCAGCCAGTTCGGGGCAGCGGCGGCGACCACCAGGGGCGGTCATCCGGTGCTGGACACCGTCACCGGGCGCACCGAGGTGCGTGACGGTGTGGTCGTGCCGCCGCCGTTCGATCCACGCCGGGTCACCGATCGCTCGAAGTTCCTCGCTTCGGCCGAGGCCTTGCAGCAACCCGGTGCGGAGTCGCTGGACTTCGCCGAACAACTGGCCGAGATCCAAGCGCTGCTCGACGGCCGGTACTTCACAGCCAACGGTGTCGCGCTGCACGCCGTTCCCGGTGAGGGCATCGATGCCGAGCTGTGGCTGTTCGGTAGTTCGGCGGGCGAAAGCGCCGAGCTCGCAGGCACATTGGGACTGCCGTTCGCAGCGGCCTACCATGTCGCGCCGGGCACCGCGCTGGACGCGGTCGCGGCGTATCGGGCGGCGTTCCAGCCCTCGGAACTGCTGGCCGAACCGCATGTGATCGTGTCAGCCGACGTCGTGGTCGCACCCGATGACGACACCGCCCGCCACCGCGCGAGCACCTACGGGCACTGGGTCCACAGCATCCGCAGCGGCGGCGCGGCCGAATACCTCGACCCCGCCACGGCGTCCCCGCTCACCGCCGACCAACTCCGTCTGGTCGACGACCGCCTGGCCTCCCAGATCGTCGGCTCCCCCAGCACCGCCGTCGGGCGCCTCGACGCCCTCCAAAAGGTCACCGGCGCAGACGAACTCCTGATCACCACCATCACCCACGACCACGCCGACCGGCTCGAATCCCATCGCCTACTGGCCGACGCGTGGGGACAGCGAGCCGCCCGCGCCGCCTGACCGCCAACCATGAAGGCGCCCCGACACGTCGACTCGACTACGGGGCGCCTTCTGGCTGTGCGACCGTCATCGCCCTGCGCAATCGCGCGAGCAGCCGCTCGAACTCGGCGAGCTGGGCGGGGTCGTAGTCGGCCAGGATCGCGTCCTGCTCGGCATTGATCGGGTGGAAGAACTCGTCGGCCAGCTGCCGCGCGTTCTCGCTACACCGCAAGGTCACCACCCGCCGGTCGGAGTGCTCGCGGCTGCGGGTGATGTATCCCGCCTGCTCGAGCCGGTTGAGCAGGGTCGTCATCGCCCCCGAGGTGAGGGTGATCCGCTTGCTCAGCAGCGCGGGAGACAGCGGCTCAGCGGCCTGTTCGGCGGCGGCGATCTCCATCAGCGCGAACGCGTCGGTGGAGTGCACGCCGAGAGTTTCCGCGAATCGGCGGCCCAGTTCGGTGAAGCTCGCGCCGTAGTCGATGAGCCCCGCGGCGAGCCGCTGCCGCCGCATCGCGACATCGCCGGATGTCTGCTCCACCATCTCGTCCTCTCGTCGACCGCCCGATTGACAACTTACCGCCCGACATTTACCTTCACCATAAAGTAACTTCATGACGGAGGTATAGTGCGGACAGAAACCGAGACTCCACCGCTGCGCTTGTGGCTGGGGCTGATCGCCGTCTCCCTCGGCGTCGCGTTGATCGTGGTCGATCTGACGATCGTGAACGTGATCCTCGCGCCGATTGTCGAGGATCTGGCGATCACCTCGATTCAGGCGCAATGGATCCAGGAGTCGTACGCGATCGTCTTCGCGGCGCTGCTGCTGGTCGCAGGCCGGCTCAGCGACCTCCACGGCGCACGCAAGCTGTTCCTGATCGGGTTGGTCGTCTTCGGCGTCACCAGCCTGCTCGCCGCGCTGGCACCCAGTGGCGGTCTACTCATCGCGGCCCGTTTCCTGCAGGGCATCGGTGGGGCGATGATCCTGCCGACCTCGCTGGCCCTGGTGAACGCGACCTTCACCGGAAAGGCTCGCGGGCAAGCCTTCGCAATCTGGGGATCGACGATCGGCGCGGCCGCCGCGGTCGGCCCGCTGCTCGGCGGCCGGCTCGCCGACTGCTCCTGGCGGTGGGCCTTCGGCATCAATATCCCCGCGGTCGCGCTGATCATGGTGGCCGTGCTGATCTATCTCCCCACGGCACCGAAGAACGTCGGTCGCGTCGATTGGCTCGGCGCCGCACAGTCCGCGCTCGGCCTCGGCCTCCTCGCGTTCGCGATGATCGAAGGGCGGCATTACGGGTGGCTGACGGTGACCGAGCCGCTGAGTATCGGTGAATTCGGCTGGCACAGTGGGCCTTCACCGGTGCTGATCGCGTTCATCGGTGCCGCACTCGCGCTCGGACTGTGCTGGCGCAGGCAAGCGATGCTCGGTCGCACCGGCGGGGAACCGCTGGTCGATGTGCGGCTGTTCTCGATCGATTCGTTCCGCAAGGGCAACGTGGTGACACTGATCGTCGGCCTCGGCGAGTTCGGCATCATCGCGGTGCTGCCACTGTGGATGCAATTCGCCCTCGACTACACCGCATGGCAAGCCGGACTCGCGCTGGTGCCGCTGGCGATCGGCAGTTTCGTCGCCAGTGGCGCGAGTTTCGCACTGACGGCCTCGGTCTCGGCGCTGGGACAGGTCAGGATCGGTTTGCTGCTGGAAGCGGCCGGGCTGGCCTTGCTCGGCCTGTTCGCCGCGGCGGACAGCAGCTGGTGGTCGATCGCGCTCGCACTGTTCGTCTACGGCATCGGCGTCGGCTTCGCCACCGCCCAGGTCACCAATATCGTGCTCGCCGATGTGCCGGGCGAGAGCGCGGGCCAGGGCTCGGGAATTCAAAGCGCGGCACGGGAACTCGGATCGGCGCTGGGTATCGCGGTCCTCACCACCGTCTACTTCAGCACGGTCGGCACCGGCCTGCGCGATCGCCTGACCGACGTCGGGCTGCCCGAATCCGAGGTGCGGCAATTGGAGTCGACCGTGACCGACAGCGCGGGTTCGGCGATCGGAGCCCTCGCCGAGAACCCAAACACGCTGCCCATCGCGGAAGCGGCCCGCGCGGCCATGGCCGCGGGCATCGAGGTGGCGAGCTACCTGTGCGCGGGTCTGCTCGTACTCGCCTTGGCCACCACCACATTCGTCAAACCCGTACAACACGAGTAGCGGCACCACCATGCGAGGGGGCATGGACTCGCTCCGTGGCTGTTACCTGAAACGTGGCCGTTTGTAGAACAACCCACTCTAGGCAGCCTCTCCTTGCGAAGAGACAGTCCCCGTCTGACCCACCAACCGTTGGTGGTGCGAGGTAGACGCTTCAACGCCTCCTGCCTTCCCCACCGAATCGGTGAGGCAGGTCTTGCGGATAGCTCCACGTCCATCTCCAGCCGAAACGCTGGCGGCCGGGCTACTCCCGGTACCGGTCCCCGATACACCACCAGTATTGGTGGGTTCGCCGAGGCGGGCGAGATTGATCGCCGCATTGGTATCCCGATCAATCGCCGGGCAACCATTACGGCAGTGGTGAACACGGTCGCGCAACGCCAGCTTGGTTTTCGCCTGACAACGCGAACACGTTTGAGTGGAAGGAAACCAGCGATCCGCGGTCACGAGCCGGGTCTGATTCCAGGTGGTCTTGTAGCCGAGCAAGGTTCGTATCCGGCCGAGCGCGGCATCACTGATGGCACGGTTCAGCCCGCGCTTGTAGGTACCGCCACCCCGGCACATTCCCGCGACGTTAAGGTCCTCGACCACGATCACGTCATGATTGCGGGCGAGTCTCGTGGTGGCGGTGTGGAGTTCATGGCGGCGGATGTTCGCCACGCGGGCATGAGCTTTCGAGATCCGGTATTGGGTGCGTAGCCATCTTTTCGACGGGTCCAGCCGGGTTTCGGTTCTCTGCTCCCAACGGCCCTGCTGTCGGGCGGCTTTGCATTGCAACACCCGCAGCTTCGTTTGCGCGGCGGTGAGTGGTTTCGGCGCCACCACTCGCTCGATCTCTGTGCCGTCTGGTGCCGCAACGACGAGCAGGTCTTTGACTCCGACGTCGATTCCCACGATCGGGTACACCGGCTTGGCATCATGCGCGGACCGCTGCTTGCCTTCGACGATCACCTGAAACGCGCAATACCAGCGCCCGCCCTCGTATTTGACTGTCGCGGAAAGAATCCGCGCGGCTCCGGCCTCGGCCCGACGCGCCAGTTTGCGGGTGGATTCGTGGGTGTGGATCGTGCCGAGCACCGGCAGGACGACGTGGTGTCGATCGGGGGTCACTCGGATAGCGCCGGTGGTGAACCTGACCGAGTTCACCGCGCGATGCTTGGACTTGAAGCGAGGAAACCCGACTTCGGCGCCTGCCCGCTTACCTGCCCGCGATTTGGACCAGGCGTCCAAACCCCTTGCAAGGCCGTCTAACCCACTGTTGTATGCCTCTTTCGAGTTCTGCGACCACCATGGCGCGACCGCGCCCTTGCGGGCGTTCCACGTTTTGCGCAACGCCGCCAGACTCCAGCCCAGCGCGGGGGTCAATTCGTCGTCGGACACACCGTAGGAGCGTTCCGCGGCCCGCTGGCCGATAACTGATTTCACCAGCGCTAGCATGTGATTGTGAGCGAACCGCGCTGCCCCGCAGTGCGATCGGATCGCACGCTCTTGAGTCGGCGTCGGGTCCAACGCGAACCGATACGCCTGCACCGTCCATCCGTCGGGAACCTCGAACCTCGCCACCGGCTACCCCACCGATGTATCGGCGGCGGATTCGGTGGCGATAACGGCACGGTGCCCAACCACGAAGGGCGTCAAGCCGGAGGTATGACACCGGCATCCGATCGTCTTCCACCCCAACGGATTCACAGATTGATTCAAACATACGTTCGGTTCGCTGACAAGTAGCCATGTGGCTCAGTTTCAACATACTTCTATGTCACTCACACTTCGAGCAGGTGTGGCCGATATTCTTGCTGACCGGTGGAGTCCCCTATAGCCGATCAGACTGACGGGCGGCGACCACCATAATTGTCGGCGATGCCTGACGTCAGAGTCGGGCGCGCTGGATCAACTCGGTGGCGATATAGGAGTCCGACGCCGGGGTAACCACGGTGTCGTTGTCGACGTCGACCAAGTAGCGACCGGCCGCTCGATGTCCGTCGCGAATATCGATCCAGTTCAAGTATTGGGGCGGAAGCTTGTGACGGCCGCGAACGTCGAGTTCGATGCACAGGTGCCCCTCGGCGCTGCGGGGAGCTCGCAGGAGCGCACGGATGCGGGTTTCGACAACATCCTTACCGTCGGCTTGGACGAAGTACGAAGTCGGCGGTTCCTCACCCCGTACTCGTGGGGTGAAGCCGATCATGCGTTGTACTCGGCCACCACTCGTGGACGGCATGGTAGTGACGATTCCGCGGCTGAGGTTCGCCCGACGCGTGACCAGGAGTTCGAGTGCTCCACCGAATTCTATTGTTGCCCCGGGTAATTGGTGAAGGAGTACGCCGTAGTCCCCGGCGGCTACCGCCAGACATCGGATCCGGTTACCGGTGGCATGCACCTGGCCGGTACACAGGATCCGCAGTTCGGGGTCGTTCAGGGTTCGTAGCGCTCCCCTATCAGCCGGTCGAGAACTCGCACAACGTCGTCCACTGCTTCAGGGTCGAGCTTCAAGGTTCCCGCCGCGACAGCGTCATTCATCGCCTGGATCTGTGCCTGCCCGTAGTCGATCTGCACCACAACCCCCCGTATCTCAGTCGATCAGCGGCCACGTTACCAGCCGCCGCACCAGGCCGGCCTCACCGTGATGCTTCCCTCTACAACACACGATCCTCGGGACTGGCGAGGCGTGATTCGTACAAGCGCTGCAGCACTACCGACCGAGCGAACCATCGAGCGCGGTGCCAGACCGGGCACGTGGCATCTTCGACGACGCTGAGTCTGGCCCGCCACCAAGGTATTCGGTGATGACCGGACTAGTACGCGAATGGTCCGCGCTCCCCCGTGAAGGGATGCGCGGACCGAGCACCAGGATAGCGCGGTCAGGCCGCCACGCCAACGCGCTGACACAACTCCCGAACATCCGGACCCATCCCCGTCGGCGGATGCTTGGACAACCCGAGCAGAAGTTCTTTGGCGAACCCGTTGAACGAGATCGTCTCCGGAGCGGTCCTCTGTGCTTTGTCCAGCAGCGCCAGCACCGCGGCGTCCTCGTCGCGTTGGCTGTAAGCGCGGGCCACCTCGATCAAGTGCCTGGACCGGCGCGGCACCGACACGATCGCGTCCTCGTCGAGCGCACGGGCCGCCCGCAGCGCCTCACCTGACCGACGCAGATCCACGCCCAGCGTGACCGCGTTCGCACCCTGGACCGCCTGCCCGAAGCTGGTCTGGATATGCCGATAGGTTGGGCCGAGCTGCTGTGCCCAGCGATCGGCCCGATCCCACGCCGCCCACGCATCACCATGTCGCCCGCGGCGGCCCTGCACCAGGGCGGCCTCAGCCTGCAGCGCACCGGCGATCCCCCGCCAATCGTCGGGGGTCTCGTCGCGATCGAGATACGGGGCGAGGATCTCCGTGCCCGACTCGATCAGGGCCAGCGCCTCCTCCCATCGGCCGGAGTCGCGCAGTGCCTGCACCATCGACCACGAGGAGGCGGCGATCAGGTAGGGATCGTCGGCTTCGTATGCCTGCCCCAGCGCCCGGTCCGCGACCATCCACACCAGGGCAGCGTCACGCTGGTAGGCCACATAGAAGTCGGCCAGTTGGTAGACACCGGCCAGGACTCGACGTGCCTCCCGTCGACCGGGGCCTGGTGCGCGGGCCGCCTCTTGTGCCTCGCGAATCAGGCTCGGCAGGATGACGCCGAGCTGGGTGCGGTGGTCGGGGCTGGTGTGCCGAACCTCCCACGCCAGGCGTAGCCGCTCGGCCAGGTGCTTGATGTTGTGGACGCGTCCCGGTAGCGGGCGCCGGAAATCGGTGAGCGCGGCCTGGACATCGCCCAGCGCCGCGTGCTTCTCCCCTGCGTAGAGATTCACCGAGACAGCGTGGCCGTTGCCGGTCAGCTCGGCGAGGTCGGCCAAGCCCAGGGCATCGGCGATGGCCAGCAGCATCGGCAGCTTCGGCGGTTGCAGCACACCGTTCTCGACCTGCTTCACCCAATCGGAGGACCGGCTGATCCGATCGCCGAGCACGGGCCGACTGATGCCGGCGCGCTCGCGGTGGCGTTTGATCCGCAGCCCAATGGGCGCTTGATCTTCCATGTTCCGTACCCCTTCACGGCGGGCGTGGAATGCGATCTGTCCAGTCTAAGTGGTCACGCCCGTAAGTCGTTCGGGGGTCAGTGTCCGAGGTAGAGATCGCAGGCGCAGTCAAGGGCTTCCTGGGGGCTGCCTGCGGTGAA